>CAZSDL010000042.1:0-16497 GCA_964605635.1 uncultured Woeseiaceae bacterium | reverse complement strand
TGGTCCAGAATCTGTTGCCCGGAAACCATGGATCGCCTCCTGTCGCCTGCCGTGTCTATTGTGTGCTTGTTGAACTAAAATGCAGCAAATATCAATAAGGTCCAGCATTGAAGACACTTCGATTCTTCATTTCGTCACCCGGCGACGTCTTTGAGGAACGCGCGATCGCACACCGGGTCATCGAGAGAATGCAAGGCGAGTACATCGGGAAAGTCGTGCTTGAACCCGTTATGTGGGAGCACGAACCCCTCGTCGCAACATCCACATTCCAGCACCAGATCGTCAAGCCCTCCGAAACGGACATCGTCATTGCCATTCTTTGGTCCCGGCTCGGCACCCCGTTGTCGAGTCAGTTTGTCAGGGCCGACGGCTCGCGGTTCGGATCGGGCACCGAATACGAATTCGAGGAGGCCATCGAAGGTTTTCGCAAAAACGGCAAGCCCGACCTGCTCGTGTACCGCAAGACGGCACCGCCATCGGTTCGCCTCGACGATGAAAAGGAACTGCTGGAGCGGCTGGCACAGAAAAAAAAGCTCGATGAATTCATCGACAAGTGGTTTCACGACAGAGCCGAAGGGACGCTGACCGCCGCGTTCCATCCCTTCGAAGCGCCTGACGACTTCGAAAACCTGCTGGAGAACCATCTTCACCGGCTGATCGACAGGCAAATTCCCGGCAGCGTGTCGTCGACCACCGAAGCCCGTGCGGTATGGAAAAAGGGTTCTCCGTTTCGCGGACTGGAGGCGTTCGAATTCGAGCACGCGCCGGTGTTCTTCGGTCGCACGCGTGCCGTGTCCGACATCTTGCAGGCATTGCGCGACCAGGCTGCCGAGGGACGGTCGTTTGTTCTGGTTCTCGGCATGAGCGGTGGCGGCAAGTCCTCCGTGGTGCGCGCAGGCGTTTTGCCGATGCTGACCAGGCCCGGCGTAATAGAAGGTGTGGACGTCTGGCACCGCGCCGTCTTCAGGCCGACCGATGTCCGCGGCGATTTGTTTGTCGGCCTGGCAAAAGCGTTGCTGCGGGAAGATGCCCTGCCCTCGCTCGACTCCGACAGCAGCGGACCCGAGGAACTGGCGCAGGTTCTGCAAGAATCGCCCCAAGCAGCCACATCACTGATCAAGAACGCCTTGTCGCGCGAGCAGTTGAAGAATGGCGGCAAGGCAAATGCCCGGCTGGCGCTTGTCATCGACCAGATGGAGGAGATGTACACGCAGGAAGAGGTCCTGCCGAAACATCGCAAGGCGTTTGTCGATGTTCTGGACGCACTGGCGCGCTGCGGCAAAGTCTGGGTCATCGGCACGTTGCGCAGCGATTTTTATCCGCGGCTTGCCAACCTGCCGAAGCTTGTCGCCCTGAAGGAAGGTAACGGTCAGTACGACCTGATGCCGCCGACGGCCAGCGAGATCGGGCAGATGATTCGCCTGCCGACGCGTGCGGCCGGCTTGCGTTTCGAGGAAGACGCCGCAAGCAGCGAACGACTTGACGACAAGTTGCGCGACGCTGCCGCCGAGCATCCCGAGGTCCTGCCATTGCTGCAGTTCACGCTGGAAGAACTCTACCAACGGCGCACCGAGGACGGCATGTTGACACTCGCCGCCTATCGCGAGCTGGGCGGTGTCGAAGGCTCACTCGCGCAACGCGCGGAGACCGTTTTCAAAGATCTTCCCGACGATGTCGAAGCCGAATTGCCAAAAGTACTCAATGCGCTGGTCAGCGTAGAGCACGACGGTCATGAAACGATAGGACGCAAGCGCGCACCCTGGTCGGACGCGACGACTGGCAAGAGCCGTGAGCTGATCGAGACTTTTGTCAGGAATCGGCTGTTCGTTACGGAGCTCGCGGACGATGGCAGCGTAGTGGTTACCGTTGCCCATGAAGCGCTGCTGTGGCACTGGCCGCGCGTCAAGGACTGGGTCGCACAGAATCGTGAGAACCTGCGGATACGCAGCCGCATTGCCGCCGCGGCGAACCGGTGGAAGGCCGAGGGCCACCCGGCGGATCTCCTGTTGCCCTCCGGCAAGCCCCTTGTCGAGGCCGAGTCCTTGCTCGAACAGGACATCGACCTGCACGAGGACGAGGCAGGTTTCATCAATGCGTCCATTGCGAAAGCGAAGCGTACGCAGCAAATAAAAGCCGGCATGGTCGCTGCGCTCGGCGCCCTTGGCCTCATCGCAGCAGTGGCCGCATTCATAGCCAACGAACAGCGCGAGCTCGCAAACGAAGCCCGCGCCCGCGCGGAGATCGAAGCAGAGACAGCCAAGCAGACAACGGGCTTCATGGTCGGGCTGTTCGGGGTTTCGGATCCGAGCGAGGCACGCGGCAACACGATCACGGCGCGCGAGATCATGGATCGCGGCGCCGAACGGATCGAGCAGGAACTGACGACACAACCGACGATACAGGCAACGCTCATGGAGACGATGGGCTCGGTGTACACGAGCCTGGGCCTGTACGACCAGGCGGCCGAATTGCTGCGAAGCGCCCTCGACAAGCGCACCGCACTCCACGGCGATCGGCATCTGGAAGTAGCCCGGTCGCTCGACCGGCTCGGCGAAGTATTGAAGCTGAAGGCAGACTACGAACCGGCCGAACAGATGTATCGCGACGCGCTCGCGATGCGCCGCGAAATGCTTGGCAACGAGCACGTCGATACGGCGCGCAGCATTTACGAACTTGCCGACCTGCTCGGGCGCAAGGGCGATTTTGCCGCCGCCGAACCGTTGTTCCATGAGGCGCTGGCGCTGCAGCGGCAATTGATTGGTGAGGCCAGCGAGGAGGTAGCCCAGAGCCTGGAAGGTCTCGCGTTGAACCTCTACGACCAGGGCAACTATGCCGATGCGAAGCGGCTCCTTCGCGATGCCACCGCATTGCGACGTGAGCTGCACGACGGACCGCACCCGGAACTCGCGGAGGCGCTGAACAACCTGGCCTTTGTACTTGGTGAGGTAGGCGAGTATGCGGAATCCGAGCAGCTCTTCCGAGAGGCCCTGGCGATGAAGCGGGTCCTGTTTCCGGGGGATGCACACCCGGAAATTGCCATGGGGCTGAATAACGTGGCCTTCGTCCTGCACGACCAGCAGAAGTATAGCGAGGCCGAGGCGCTGTACCGGGAAGCCATCGACATGCAGCGGAAACTGCTCGGCGACGAGCATCCTGATCTCGCGATGGCGCTTAACAACCTGGCGTTTCTCATTTACGAAAAGGGCGATCTTGAATCTGCCATCGTCATGTCGAGGGAGTCACTGGACATGTACCGGCGCACGGTCGGCGACACGCACCCCTCTGTTGCCCGGAGCATCAACAACCTCGCGATGTGGCTCATCGAAGACCAGGAGTATGCAACGGCCGAACCACTATTGCGCGAAGCACTTGAGTTGCGCAGAAAGTTACTGGGACCCGACCACGCCGACGTAGCCGGCAGCATGACCCTGCTCGCAGCGCTGTTGGTTGATACGTCCCGATTCGAGGAGGCGCTATCTCTGGCAGCTGACGCGAAAACCATATGCGCCAAAGCGTTTTCACCCGATCATTGGCGTACTGCGAGCGCTGCAAATGCCGAGGGTGCTGCTCTCGCCGGACTGCAACGCTATGCTGAAGCAGAGCCGGTCCTGCTCGACAGCTTCGAAATTCTGCGTAACGATTCGGGTGCGTTGCCATTCTACGTTGCCAATGCGAAGCGCTGGCTGGCAAATATGTACCGCGCGCTCGGCCGGCCTGACCAAGCTGTGAAGTATGAGGGCGTGAGACGGTAACGGTAGGCCCGGCTTGCCGTCGCGGCTCGACAAGACTTGCAAAGCATTGGCAAGGTGGTTGTTTTACATAACTTTCTTAATTCTTCAGGCTCATTGCCGCTGGCAGGATATAGGAGTATGTTGCGCATCAGAACAGGCAAAATCGTGCCAAATAAAAAGCAAGCGTGCCACTGCCATGGCGAGCGCGCGTAAAAGTTAAAGCTTCAACGCAATCGCAATGCCAGTCCCCGCGCCGAATTCGAAAAAACAAATTCGCGGGGAGCCTGTGGATGTATAAACTCGCGTAATCCGCCGACCTTTCGGTGGGCTGCGACAGCCCTGGGGAAAGTCAATGACAGTCCGAATGATTAGTTGCAGCACAATTGTGTTGGCGTGCGCCATGTTTGCGGCTCCAAGTTTCGCCTCACCGGTTTACGGTCCTATCGTCGAATTTGATGGCCGGCATTACCAGGTCGTAAAAGACAACGGTGTCAGTTGGGATACCGCGAATGCGAACGCACAGTCGCAGACGTTTGAAGGGGTCGCCGGACACCTGGCTACACTGACATCTGCGGCTGAAGACAATTTTGTCGAGTCGCTTCGTGCGGGTGCCGGATTGAGTCGTCCTGAAGTCTGGGTCGGCGGGTTCCAGGAGTCCTGCGCGCCAGAGCCTGGCTGCGGCTGGCAATGGGTAAACGGCGAAGGGCCGATTTCAACACCGGATGTGCCGCTGCTCTCTTATTCGAACTGGCAGGCCGGCGAGCCAAACAACTTAAATGCCGAGATGTTTCTGGCGATCGGACTCGGCAATAACCCCGGCTGGAACGACGAGCAGGCGCTCAGCAATATCGGCGGCTACGTCATCGAGTTCGATACGGCCACCGTCGTCGACCCGGACGAGTGTCTCGCCGGTGATGGCTGTCCGACGACGACCGGGCAGACGCTACTGCTCCCGCCGGTCGACCTGGGCATGGATGCCTCGATCGGCGTTCGGACCTTCGAATTCACAGACAACCCGGCGCGCTGTGGCGTGAGCCCCCTGACGCTGTTCGGCGGAGCCGGTGAGCCGCCCGCTCTGATAATTCCGCCGTACCTGTGTGGCTCGCCGAAGTTTCTCGTGGTCGAGGTCGACACCGATGGATTTGAAGTTCTGCAGGGCACGGTCCTGGTCGAGAACGACCCCGAGGAGGCATTGCCGGACAATCTCTATGACTGCACGGGACCCTTCCTTAATGATCCGCTGGGCCCCGATCCACTGGGGCTCGACCCACAGCACCGCGATGTCGTGGCATGGCAGGCGACCGACTTCGAGGACATGCTCGAGACCGATATTGGGGCCACTGTGGACCCCATGTTTGCCGGCTCGCTTGGCGAATTTACACACGAGTGCGGCAGCTCGCGCGGCAGGATCAAGAGCGCGTCCTACTACGTCATCGGCCTGCACATCGATTTTGGTCCCGGCTTCGATCTGGCGGAGAACTCGGCGGGCAACCACCACATGTTCGTCGCGCTGACGGGCTACAAGCTGCAACTGCTCCGGGCATCGGTCGTTGAATCCCGCCCGGCGTTACACCCGATTGTCTACCGGGCAATGCTCGGTCTGGTCAACGGCGCCATCAGACTTCATGATCGTGGCAGATTTTCGGCTGCGCTGCTCAGCATCAGGCTGTTCCTGTTGGCCGCCGAAAACGTCGCTTACGCGACAATCCCGGGCGAAAACTACAATGGCGAACACCTGATGCGCGGCAGCAATATCCAGTTCACCTATGAGGAAAAGGTTATTCCCTTCGCACCTTAGGCTATTCGCCATCGACGATGGCAGGCAAGCATACCTTCTGAAAACCCAAAAGGGCCCGCAAGGGCCCTTTTTTGCTGAACTCCTTCGTACCTCGTACGTCAGCGGAAATATCAGCTCAACCGCTGCAATGGAAGCCGCACCTTGTCAGATCAGCAGAACTCCGGTCAGAGCAACCGCCACGTAGATCACCGAATCCTTGATGCCGACGGCTTCCGCTGTCGCGACGAAATTCAGCGAGCCGCCGATGTAACTCGCGTTTACCGTGCCTGCGATCTGCGCTTCGAGTGGTCCCATGTCAATCAGCGCCACACCGACGAGCGCGCCCACGATCGTAGCGCCGGCGGCAATCATGAATGCGATCAGCATCGGACCAGATTCGGAGAAAATAGTCTTGAAATCCGCGCGCATGAGCAGCAACGGAATTGCCATCGGCACGAGAAGGCCCGCGATCGTGTCATACACGGGTGCGGAGTGCGGAATGATGCCGGTGTTCGCCGCTGCCATCGCGATGGCCAGCAACAGTAATGGGCCGCCGAGTTGCTGTCCCCAGTATTTGCGCTCAGCCCACAGGCTGAATGCAACCAGCAGCATGATCACGGCACTCAGTGCAAATGTCTGGTCTGCTCCGATCAGAGGCATGATTTATTGGACCTGACGAAAAAAAGCCGCGGCCGGTTGAGAGGCCGCGGCTTCATCATGCCAATGTTCGATTATGAGTACGACTTAAAGCGTTCCTGTCAGAATTTGACGCCGACGAGCAGCCCGAACGTCTGCGGCCGGATCGTTCCGAGTTCGACGCGACCGGTAGCCGGTGTATTGGCGGTCCCGACAGACGTAATACCGTTCTCGTCCGTTACGTTCTTGCCGTAGAGTTCGAAGTTCCATCGTTCGGTGCGAAGTCCCGCACGAAGATTCAGTGTCGTATAGCTGCCAATTTCGCGGATACTGCCGTCCGCGTCCCGTTCATCGAACGCGACCGGGCGCTCGCCGGTGTAGCCAAGCGTGCCGCCAAAATAGGCCGTCGAATTGCCGCGCACGGCCCATTCGTAATCGCCGGACAGGCCGAAACTCCACTCGGGGACAAAGGTCAGCGGGTCACCGTCAAGTCCACCCACCGCCGGGTCCGTGTCCTGTGTGAGATAGGCATCCGTGTACGCCCCGTTGAACGACAGGACCAGCTCATTGGTCGGAACGAAACTCGCCGCAAATTCGAGGCCCCTGCTTACGGCGGTGCCGCCATTCGCGTTGACGCCGAACCCGTTCACTACGGCAAACAGCTGGATATCGTCCCAGTCGAGGTAATAGGCCGCGAAGTCCATGGCGAAGAGCCCGTTCGCACTCTCCATCTTTACTCCCGCTTCGTAGCTGGTCAGGCTGTCGGAATCGTACGACGCAGGCGTCCCCGGCGGTGCCCCCGGCGGCAGTATGTTCGGTCCGCCCGGGCGGAATCCCGTGGCAACCCGCAGGTACGTCGACAGGTTGTCATTCAGCGCGTAGCGTGGCGAGAAAGACCAGGTGAACGGCGACTCGGATGACGACCCGCTGAGCGAGACCGGTGCTCCGCCGGCCAGTGGCCCGTCGGTATTTTGCGTAGCGCTTTGATCGTTGTCGCTCTGGCGCGCCCCGAACGACAGTTCCAACTGGTCGGTAACATGCCAGGTGGCGTTCGCAAAAACTGCTATCTCTTCGTATTCCGAAGTCACGTTGGCGATCGCCAGTGTCGGAAATCCTGCTACTTCGGTTTGCGTACCGGGCACGACGGCCAGAATGGTCTGGTCGATCAGCGACTCTTCTTCCGTGTAGTAGGCGCCGATGAGCCATTCGAAGGTATCGCTGTCTGCTGAGAGGAGACGAAATTCCTGGGTCCACTTATCGGTGCTGGTGACCTGCGGCAGGATCGAACTGAGCAGCGGTGCGACTTCCGGCGTATTGGGATCATCGAAGATGAACGTGAGCAATGCCGACAGCGGAACGCCGCCTGTCAGGCCGGCGGCAATCGCGGCATCGACCTGGAAATCCTGCTCGAAGGTACCGAAGCCGGTCACGGATTGCAGGCTGGCCGCACCGAAGTCCCAGTCGATGGTGCCGCTGTAGACCCGGTATGCGATGTCGGTGAACTGTTCCTGGTAACGCGATTGCACCGGGCCGGAGTTGAGCGGCGCGAATGTGTCCGGATCAGCATCGATGGTGTTCGGGGCCTCGCTGTCTATGTCCTGCGTCAGGGCCATCAGGTTGATCGAGAAGTTCTCGCTTGGCCGAAAAAGTGCCTGGATGCGCCCGCCGTAATTGTCCACTGCATTGATATCGTCCCGAACCAAAGTGCCTTCAAGCACGTTGACAGAGGGGTCCTGGAGGGCCGGTATCGGGTTGTTACCGATCGAATCGATGTATCCTTCATCGACGCGATAAAAGCCGCTGGCACGGACGGCGAACTGGTCGCCCATCGGCAGATTGATGGCGCCCGTCAGCGCATAGCCCGGATCCGCGTCCTTGACGCTCTCCACCGCCCCTTGCAGCTTCGCTTCAAACTTCTCGGTGTTTGCCGGGTTCGGTACGTATTTCATGACGCCGCCGAGCGAGCTTGCACCATAGAGTGTGCCCTGCGGGCCTCGCAGCACTTCGACACGCGCCAGATCGAAGGTATCGAAGTCGCCCGACAGGATGGCCCCGTTTGCGAGACCGGAGCTTGAACCGAACGGCACGTCGGCGACATAGACGCCGACGGTCGACGCAACACCGCCGGTATTGATGCCACGCAACGTAAGTCGGGTAACACCGCGCGTTGCACTGCTGATGCTCAAGCCCGGCACCAGCGCCAGCATGTCCTGGAAGTTGTCGGCCTGCTGCCGCGCCAGCGTGTCGCCATCCAGCACCGTTATCGACATGGGAATTTCCGCCAGCGCCTGTTCGCGCTTCTGCGCGGTGACGATGACCTCTTCCAGTGGGGCAGCGGCTGCCGATGCAGCGGCTGCATCTTGCGCCACAGCCACCGGAGCAAACGATGTACCGGCAACTATCAAACTGACAGTTGCCGCTAAATGACATTTGAAGTTGTTCATGGCTGACCTATACCTGCTTTGATTTGTCCAAACCCTGGTTGAGTCCGGGCCCCCGCGCTGAATCAGCGCGATCAATGGTAAGAGGATCAGCGGAAAACCTATTAGTCTGATTCGGCCATTTACTGTGCCGAATCGGTGGCTTTTAACTGCCCTGGGTGCGGCGCCATTCCTTGGGGCTGCGGCCGACGTGGCGACGAAAGGCGCGGGAAAACGCCGAGTGGTCTTCATACCCCACAATGTCGCAGATTTCCGATATCGAATGCCGGTTTTCCTTCAGCAAAAGTCTTGCCGCTTCTATGCGCTTGTTGATGCAGAACTGCATGACCGTCGTGCCGTTCATGGATTTGAATCCGCTCTTCAGGCGCGTCTCGGAAATGCCCAGCTGCTGTGCGAGCAGCGGCAGCGCCGGCGGGTTGGCGTATTCCATGCTCAGGATGGCCCTCGCCCGCCGGATTTTATCGCCGTACGGGAGGTCGAGATTCACCGGGTCGTGATCGCCGAGCGTACGGCTGTTCTTCAGGATCTGCATGCCGATGCACAAAAGTTCGTCGAACTTTGCCGACATCCAGTGCCCGAGGAGCGTCCCCGCCACCGGCAAATGAAAACAAGACCAGATCGAGTCGCGATGCACGTCTTCGAGAAAGAAGACGCGCTGGCTCGGCTTGTCCTGCTCGCCGTCGAGAATTTCCTGCAGCCAGTCAGGGTATTCGTCGGAGGATTCGGCCAGTCTTTGCATCAGGTTGGACAAGGTCGTGTGCACGACGACGTGACGAATCTGGACATTGGCCTTCGGAACCCGGTAGGTAATCTCGTGTTCCGGCACCGCGGAGACTATCAGTGCCGGTCCAAGGTCGTGAACGTTTTTGCGCTTGCCCAGAAACTCCGAGCGCTTGACGGTAGAGACGAATTGAAAACTGATGATATCCGCCACCTTGTTCCGAATGGCGATCGGCGCTTTCAGCTCCGCATCGTTGATTTCGATCATGCGGTCTTTATCGATCCGGTAGCACAAAGATCCGTCGAAACCGGAAAAAGTCAGGTCGTGTATGAAGTTGCGGTCGGGCGTCGATGCAAACTTGGTCAGGCGGCGCGCATTCCTGAACAGGCTCCCCAGACGCGTCGGCGATATCTCGTCCGGATGGAGGTCCGCGGTAATCTCAACGCACAGTTCATCGCCGTAGATCATGCAGATCAACCCGTTATCGAATGATGTTGGCGCCGTCCCCGATGCCCCGATGTGCGAGGGTCATTATAGGAAATTCTGTCGAATCTGCACATTGGGAGGGCGAATGTGCATACCCGGCCAAAGGCTCTCGCGGATATGATCGAGCCAATTCGATCCTCGATCTCAACGGGACTACTCCAAATGAAGACTTTCAGTGGCTGGATTCACGGCTTGATCATCTCTCTCGTTCTCGTCGCGGCGGCAAGTGCCGAAAACCTGGATGACCCGCTATTGCTCGAGACTTACATAGATGGCGTCGTCTATCCGCTGATGAAAACCAACAACAGCCCGTCGGGCACCGTGGCGATAGTCAAGGACGGCGAACTGATCTTCGCCAAGGGGTACGGCTTCGCGAACGTCGATGAGCGGATCCCGGTCGATCCTCACACGACCTTGTTCCGTCCCGGCTCGACTTCCAAGTTGTTTACCTGGACGGGGGTCATGCAGCTCGTGGAACAGGGCAAACTGGACCTGGATACGGACATCAACGAGTACCTAGAGACTTTCCAGATCAAGTACACCTTCGACGAGCCGATCACGCTCCGCCACATCATGACGCATACGCCCGGCTTCGAGGACGGCGGCCTGGGCTACCTCATCATCGACGATCCTGAAAATGCGATTCCCCTGCGCGACGCCATGGAGCGCTACCAGCCGGAACGCGTCAATCCGCCCGGAGTGCAAACGGCATATTCCAATTACGCAACTGCGTTGGCCGGCCTGATCATTGAGCAGGTTTCCGGTGTGCCGTTCAACGACTACATCAAGGAAAACATATTCGATCCGCTCGGGATGAATAATTCGAGCTTTGCAGAGCCGTTGCCTGCGGATCTCGCCGAACACATGGCAGCGGGTTACAAGGTTGAAGCCGGCGCCTTTGCTGAACAGCCCTTCGAGATTGTTGCGAACTTCGCACCGGCCGGAGCGCAGTCGGCAACCGCGACGGACATGGTGCGGTTCGGGCAGGCAATGCTGAACGGCGGCGAGCTCGACGGCAACCGCATCCTGCAAGCCGAGACGACTGAGGAGATGCTGACGCGCGCGTTTTCGCACGATGAGCGACTCATGGGCATGGCGCTCGGATTTTACGAAACCGACATTAACGGTTATCGCGTCCTGGGCCACGGGGGCGATACGCAGTGGTTCCACTCTTACCTGGGCATCGACGAGGAGAACGACCTGTCCTTCTTCGTGTCGTTTACCGGGTCCGGCGGCAGCACCGTTCGCTCGGCATTCGCCGGTGCCTTCTACGACAAGTTTTTCCCGCGCGAGGAATCGGCACCAGTACCTCCTGAAGGGTTCGCGGAACGCGCAGGCAAGTATGCGGGTAACTACCGGTTCTGGCGCGGCAACCTGTCCAAGATCGAAAGGGTGTTCGGCATTACGAGCACGGTCCAGATAGCGCCGACCGAGGACGACACGCTCATGCTGGCGTTTGCCGGAAACGCCAAGCAGTACGTGGAAGTCGAGGAGAACCTGTTTCGCGAACGGAATTCCGGCCTGTCCCTGATTGCCGGAATAAGCCCCCCTTACCTCGCCTTCCAGGAAAACGAAGAGGGCGAGATAACCGGCTTCGTCATGGACGGCCTGCCGTTTATGTCGCTTTACAAGGTTCCGAGCTACACCACATCGTCATTCAACTTCACGTTGCTCGGCATTTCCCTGCTGGTTTTCCTCGGCGTGGTCTTGCGACGTTTCTACCAGCGGCGCGAGCTTAAACTTCTGCCTGATGCGGATCGGGCGGCCCTCAGCAGCTCGCTCTACGCATCCAGCGCGCATCTGCTGGTCGTGGTCGTCGGCGCGATCGTCGTATCGATGGTGATGGAGCGCCTTCTTGCCGGCTTCCCGCTACCCTTCAAGCTGTGGCTGATATTGCCGATCGTCGCAACGCTCGCTTCGCTATATCTCGTCTATCGGGCGTTTCTCGTGTGGCAGGGCGGGCTTCTTGGAGGCGTCTGGGCACGCATTCGCTTCACCATCGTCGTGCTTTGTGCGTTGTTTATGTGCTGGTTCTACTGGTTCTGGAACATTCTCGGGTTCCAATACCTTTAAAACGGGAACGTGACTGCCCTGATGGCCGCACAGCGTAGTGTCGCGTTTTCTACCGAGCCGTGGGAGTTCAAGGCCCCGTTCGAGATTACGGGCTACACCTTCTCGGTCATACAGTTGTTGCATGTTGAGATATCAGAAAACGGCGTCGCCGGTCGCGGCGAAGCGACCGGCATTTATTACATGGGTGAAACCGGCGCCAGCATGCTGGCGCAGGCCAACACCGTTCGGGAAGCACTGGAGGGTGGCATCGGGCGGGAAGAGCTGCGCCGGCTGTTGTCGCCGGGCGGTGCACGCAACGCGATCGACTGCGCATTGTGGGATCTCCAGGCCAAACTCCAGAACCGGAGCATCTGGGAGCTGACCGGCATAGAACCCGGAGAAATCCGCAGCGCGAATACCATCGGCATCGGCACACCGGCACAGATGGCGGATACGGCAAAAGCCCTCGATTCGAAACTCATAAAGATCAAGCTGAACGCAGTTGCGCCGCTGGAAAGGGTAGCAGCCGTACGCAAGGCGCGCCCCGATGCTGAGATCGTAGTCGATATCAACCAAGGATGGTCCTTCGAACAGCTGGTGGATCTCGCGCCGCGCTTCGGAGAGCTGGGAGTGGCCATGATCGAGCAGCCGTTGCCGCGCGGTGGCGACGCAATGCTGGAGGATTACGCATCGCCGGTTGCGTTGTGTGCGGACGAGTCTTGCCTGAACCTCAGCGAATTCGAGCAAGCCGCACGCCGTTACCAGATGATCAACATCAAACTGGACAAGACCGGCGGCTTGACCGAAGCCCTCGAGCTCGCGCGCATGGCACAATCGCGGAACATCGATCTCATGGTTGGGAACATGGGCGGCACGTCGCTCGCAATGGCGCCCGGATTCGTGGTCGCACAATTGTGCCGCTTCGTCGATCTCGACGGCGCCCTGTTTCTCAAGCGAGACCGCAAGAATCCAATGACCTACTCGGGCGGCGTCGTGTCACCGCCGAGTGCGGAATTGTGGGGATAGCGGGGCTGCCCGTTATCGCCGCGCCGGCCCGCAGTACGGGAAAATAACTTGCCGTCATCGTCGTTTCAGAGAATCTGGTTGCCGGGCTTTTTGCTGCAATCGGTCATCGTCGGCGGCGGCTATGCGACCGGTCGCGAGCTGGTCGAGTTTTTCCTGAGTGCCGGACCCGCCGGTGGATTGCTCGGCATGCTCGTGGCCACAATCCTGTTCAGTATTGCCAGTGCGCTGTCATTCGAACTCGCACGACTGACCCGGAGCTACAACTACCGGCATTTTTTCCGCCAGTTGCTTGGCCGGGGCTGGTTCGCTTTCGAAATTGCTTACTTCGCGTTGGGCCTGCTGGTGCTCGCAGTGGTTGGCGCTGCTGCCGGAGAGCTGGTGCAGAACCACATGGGCGCGCCGAGTGCCGTCGGAACGCTGCTGCTCATGGCGGCGGTCGGTGTGCTGGTGTTTCGCGGTTCGTCGCTGATAGAGAAAGTGCTGGCCGGTTGGTCGTTCCTGCTGTATGGCACGTACGCCGTGCTGGTCGCCTGTTACCTGTGGCAATTCGGTGATTCGCTGGTCATCAACCTGGCTCGTGAACCGGTGCAGGATGGCTGGCTTGGCAAAGGCGTTGCTTACTTCGGTTACAACGTTGCGGTCATTCCCATCATTCTTTTCTGCGTGCGCCACATGCGTTCGCGACAGGATGCGTTCACCGCCGGGGCGCTGGCGGGACCGATTGTGATGATTCCGGCGTTGCTGTTCTACCTTGCGATGGCGGCGACCTGGCCGGCCATACTGGATGCTGCTGTACCGTCGGATTTCATGACACAGCAACTCGGCATCGCATGGCTCAGCACGATTTTCTACGTGATAATTTTCGGCACCTTTGTCGAAACGGGTACCGCATTCATTCATGCTGTCAACGAACGGGTTGCAGAAACCTTTCGCGAAAAGGGCCGTACCATGCCGCAGTGGCTGCGGGTACTGATTGCCGTGATTGCCCTGCTCATTGCTGTGGTCCTCGCCGTCAGGATCGGCTTGATCGACCTGATTGCAACAGGCTATGGCACGCTGACCTGGGTATTCATTGTTGTTTTTGTCATTCCACTTTGCACTCTCGGCATCTGGAAGATCCGGACGCTGAAGGTGACCGCCCCGATGCCGGAATAAACAGTATGAGAGCTCTCATGTCATGCATTAACAGGCTCGCCGCACATACGGCAATTGCAATGTTCTCGAATGCCGTGGCCATTACCGCGCTACTGGCAGCCCCGACTGAGGCGTCCATCGAGCACACGATCGAACGCGCGATGGAGGAGTTCGGCGTGCCCGGCATGGCAGTCTCGGTCGTACATGGCGGCGAAGTTGTTTACTCCGCGGGGCACGGCATTCTCGAGACCGGCTCCGACAATCCTGTCGATGATGAAACGCTGTTCCAGATCGCATCGGTAGCCAAGGCATTCACTGCAGCCGCGCTGGCGATACTCGTCGATGAGGGCAAGGTCGACTGGGACGAACCGGTGATCGATTACCTTCCGGAATTTCGCATGCATGATCCGTGGGTCACGCGGGAATTCACGATTCGCGATCTGCTGACGCATCGCAGCGGGCTGCCTATCGGTGCGGGCGATCTCCTGCTGTTCCCGGAGACCAACAGCACGCGGGAAGACATCATACTCGCGATGCGCCACCTGAAGCCGGACACGAGCTTTCGTTCGAAGTTCGCCTACGACAATCTGCTCTACATCATTGCCGGAGAGGTGGTCGCCCGCGTCTCCGGCATGTCGTTCGAGGATTTTCTCGAGCAGCGCCTGTTGCACCCGCTGGGCATGCGCGATTGCACGGCGACGCTGTCCCGAACTGCTGCCGACGCCGGCAATGCAACGCCGCACGTGTTGACGGACGGCAAGCTTGAAACGACCCTTTCCCTGGAATCCACGCTGGCGTCCGCTGCCGGCGGCATCAACTGCAGCGCCCGCAGCATGGCGCTCTGGATGTCGTTTGTGCTGAATGAGGGCATCACAGCCGGCGGCGACCGGCTCATCAGTGCCGCACAGTTCAGGCAGCTGGTGAGTCCCGTTACGCTGCTGCCCGGCTCCGGATACGTGGTGGAAAATACGGGCTCCTACCTCAACGCTTACGCACTTGGATGGAATGTATCTACGTTCTACGGACAACCGATGCTGTCTCACGGCGGCGGTCTCTGGGGCATGACCACATTCATCGCCGTGCTGCCGAAACAGGAACTCGCGATTTTTGTCAGCAACAACCTGATGTCGCCGGCGCCACGTGCGGTGGTCAACGACATCATCGATCAGTACTTGCAGGATGTGTCGAATGATGCCGGCAAGGACTGGATTGCTATTGTCATCGAAGCAGCGGACGCGAGGCAGAGTGACGGAGCCGCCGCAGTTGCCGAGGCTGAGGCGGCTCGCGATACCGACAGTAAACCAAGCCTGCCACTGGACGCCTATGTCGGAACCTACCGGGATCCGTGGTACGGCGACATTCGGATCTTGAGAAGCAAGGACGGCAACCTGCGCTTCGAGTCGGCGAGAAGCGCGCCCTTGTCAGGCCCGATGGAGCATTTTCAGTTCGATACTTTCATCGCTCGCTGGTCCGACCGGAAACTGAACGCAGACGCCTACGTTTCCTTTTCGCTGGACCCGACCGGCAAGGTCGAGCGTATCCGCATGAAGGCTGTCTCGCCAACGACGGATTTTTCCTTTGATTTTCACGACCTCGATCTCGAGCGGGTAGAAGCATCAAACGAGCGGTAGTGACCGATCCAGATTCCACTTGACCGGTTCAGCCTGAACCTGGGGGAGGTATACACTGGAGCCATCTACCCCTTTCTGATACGGTTCGGAATGCGTGTACTGAGCCCACGTGCGCGCTTGACGCCTGACACAAAAACAAAACAACAAGGGAGCCGCCATGCATCACACATCACTTGGATTGACGTTCTTCATCGCCGGAATTCTCGCTTACGCCCCGGGCCTGCAAGCTCAGGAGACGTCTGCAACCGGACATTCCGTCTATTTCCCCGGATCGCGGACGGTTGTCGAGTTGCCCGACGGCCGATTGGCCGCTGACGTCACGTTCGATGGATACGTAATTACGGACGATGAAAACAGCTCGTTCAACCTGGTCGCCCAGGACTGCGCTGGCACGGACCTAATCGGTGCCGATGGTGCCGTCGTAATATCGAGTGGTTACTGCGCCGGCCGTGACCGGGACGGCGATATGTACTGGTTTTCATTCTGGAACACTCCGGAAAGCAACAAATGGACGCTTACCGGTGGTACCGGAAAGTTCAAAGGTATCAAAGGCGGTGGAACATCACAGCAGCTCGCGATGCACGAGGACGGCACAATGTCGTTGCGCTGGGAAGGTAGCTGGACGACAGACTCGGATTAGCATGCGATAGCTCTTAAGAATCTTTGCATCGCCAGCAAGCGCCCGGGTGATTGCTGGCAGCCCATCGCATCCTGTCGTGCGGTTCGATTCCGCGTATAATCGAACTTGAACAGACCGACTCATCACCGAAGCTACATTTCGGTGCAAAAGAATCTCCAACAAGAGGGGGTAACCTTGCCATGGCCAATAAGTATTCGGGGGGCTGCGACCACGTCCATACGC
>CAZSDL010000041.1:0-16590 GCA_964605635.1 uncultured Woeseiaceae bacterium | reverse complement strand
GCCGGCCTCCGGAGAGCCGGCCTCCGGAGAGCCGGCCTCCGGCTTGCAGCCTGCCAACGCCAGGACAAATGCCACACAGGCGATGGCCGGCAGCCGGCATCGTTCCGGCACTCGCTTCGAATCCCACATTCGGTAGCCCCCGTTGGACTGGTGCTCATTCGTTATGCACATTCTGCGTTGTGCACATTCTGTCGGCAATTGCGCCGTCAGCATGCCTTGTTGTTATCGTTGTTGTTATCGCCTTTCGGCGCAGGCAGTGTGACGGACAAGGATACCGCAGGCCCGGTGACAGGAAAACCGTTTCCCTGCAGGATACGCATTGATGCCGGCCGCAAGCGCGAAAATCGTTGACCAACCGGCCTGGTTGGTGTCGCATGGGCTTTCGACTGTCTGGAACGAAGCATGACGCATCAGAATCCGGTTATCGTTATCCCCGGCATTACCGGCAGCGGGCTCGTCGATCACTATCCGCTGGATGCGGACGAAATCTGGTCCATGATTTTCAACAAGGACTACGAACGTCTTGCGCTGCATCCGGACGATCTGCGTTTCGAGGCCATCGGGCCGGCCGATGTTGCCGTTGGACGACTCATCCCCATCTACGACGACCTGATCAAGGCGTTGCGCCACGAGTTGTCGCCGCGCGCGGATCAGCCAACGCCGGTGTTCGCTTTTCCCTACGACTGGCGTATGGATGTTCGCCAAAACGCGCTGCGACTCCGGGAATTTATTGACGAGGTCATCGCCCGCACCCGACTGTTGCGGCATTACGCCAATGCATCCGAGCTGCGCGTCGACCTGGTCGGCCATTCCATGGGCGGTCTCATCATCGGCGAGCTCCTCGCCGAATTCGGGCGGGCGGCCCAGGTCGGCAAAGTCGTCACCATAGGAACGCCGTGGCACGGATCGATTGAGGCGATTGTCAAGATGGCAACCGGGATGAGCCTTCTGACCGGGAGTGACCCGCAGGAACGCGAGCGGGAGGCAGCGCGGGTTACGCCGGCTCTTTACCAGCTCTTTCCCCATTACCCGGGCGCCACGGTCGATGCATCCGGTAACGAGGTCGACCTTTACGATCCATCCAATATGCAGGCCAGTATTATCAATAGCCTGACGGAGTTCGTACGCATCTACTCGGTGGATACCCGGGCTGACCAGCGACGCAACCGGGCGCAGGCCATCCTCGATGACATGCTGCAATCGGCGAAGCGCCACCGGGATGTAATGCATCGCTTCAAAATCTCGGCTGCATCGATGTCACAGGCCGACTGGCTCGTCATTGCCGGTGTCGGCGAGAAAACGCGGCTGCAAGTGAGCGTCGAGCGTAATCGCGCGGGGCCGCGGTTTGTGCTTGCCGAGCACCAGTTCGTCAACGAACTGTCGGCCGAGAAGCCTGGGTCACAGCGTACCGGTGACGGAACGGTGCCGCTTGCCAGTGCGATCCCCCCGTTCCTGCCCGCGGCAAATGTGGTTTGTGTGACGGACGACGATCTCGCGTTTATGGAATTTCGCGATCGGCTGCTGGTAGAGTTCGCCGGGCTGCACGGGCTGCTACCCCGAGTCAACCTGGTACAGCGACTGGCCACAAAGCATTTTCGTTCAGCATATCGCGGCAATGTCTGGGGCAGGCGTGTGCCGGGTGTTGCTTCATGGAAGCCGCCAATAAGCGGTCTCAGCGAGCTGTCGTACTGAATGCATTGCTGCATGCAAGGACCGCAGGCTAATCCTGTCGAGCGGCCGACTCGATGCGGGTAATCGTCCTTGGCGCCGGCGTAGTCGGTGTAACGACGGCGTGGTACCTGTCGCAGGCAGGTCATACCGTGTCGATAATCGATCAGGCGGACCTCGTCGCCAGCGGTACCAGTTTCGCGAATGCCGGACAGCTTTCCTACAGCTTCACTGATGCGCTGGCGAGGCCGGATTTCCTGAGCAAACTGCCGGCGCTGATGTGCAATCGTGACCCTGCAATACGTTTCCAGGTCCGGCCGGGCAGCAACTTCATGCAATGGGGACTCGGCTTCCTGCGCCAATGCACGCCGGCTCGTTCACGCGCAAACACCGTCGCCGTACTGCAGCTTGCGATGCGCTCCTCAGAGCTTATGGACGAGCTGTTGACCAAGGTGTCGCTGGAGTTCTCGTTCCGGGCCGCGGGAAAACTGCTTTTGCTGTCGAGCGATGCAGAGCTGAGCGCTGCCCGGCGGTCTGCAAAACTGAAGCAACGGCATGGCTGCCTGACGGACGTTCTGGCGCCGCAGGATGCGTTACGCATCGAGCCTGCTCTGGGGTACCTGCAAAACGACCTTAAAGGTGCAATCTGGTCTGCAGACGACAAAGTGGGCGATGCGCATGCTTTTGCCGCAAATCTCGCGGCGTGGATGGAGCACAACGCGCGGGTAACATGTCGGCTCGGCGAGCAAGTGACCGCTATACGCACAGCGAGGCGCACCGTGACAGGTGTGGTCACGAGCAAAGGCGAGCACGATGCCGACGCCGTGGTTGTCAGTCTTGGCTGCGGCAGCACCGTGTTGCTGCGTGGGCTCGGTATTCCTGCAAACATCTGGCCGGTGAGGGGCTACAGCCTTACTTTGCCGCCGGGTGAGCACGCGCCGTCGACCAGCATTTCACACGCCAGGCACCGCATTGTGTTCAGCCGCATTGGTAAGCAAATGCGAATTGCCGGCTTTGCGGATTTTGTCGATGGGCATACGCTTGACGATCGGGCGCGATTCGACACGTTGCTTGAGTTAGCGCGACGGGTCGCACCAGCGGCAGCACAGTACGATGTAAGAGACGTACAAGCCTGGGGAGCCTGGCGACCGATGACCCCGGACAGCCGGCCGCTGGTCGGACCGACCCGGATCAACGGGCTGTACCTGAATACAGGACACGGCATGCTCGGCTGGACCCTCGCGTGTGCAACCGGCCACGCGGTGGCCGAGGCGATAGGCAGGGCATAGGTCCAAACCGCGCGACCTGTAGGAGCCCGTATCACGGGCGATCATCGCAACGCCAGGGCACGCAGGTTGTATCGCCCGCAAGGCGGGCTCCTACAGCACGAAGACTGCGCCGAGGTCAGTTTTCCAGAAACGGAAACCGTTCCGCGATCCTGTCACCCGTGAATTTCGCCACCCAGCCTTGCGGATTGTTGAACAGGCGGATGGCGGTAAAAGACGGGTTAGGGCCCATATCGAACCAATGCCGGGTGTTTGCCGGCACTGAAATCAGGTCGTTCTTTTCGCAGAGCATGGAATAAATACGATCGTTCGCGTGGATCACGAACAGGCCCTGTCCGCGCACGAAGAATCGCACTTCGTCTTCCGCGTGAGTGTGTTCGTCCAGGAACTTGCGACGAAACGCGTCCTTGTCCGGGTGCTGTGGATGCATGCTGACGACGTCGAATGTCTGGTAACCGCGCTCGGCAATCAGCCGGTCGATTTCGTCGCGATACGCCGCGATGATCGAATCGTTGTCCGCATCGTCCCCGAGATCATGTGTGGCATGCCAACGTTCGAAACGGATGCCCGCACCGGCAAGTTCCCTGGTAATGCGGTCGACATCGTCAGTAACGACAATGGCTTTTGCCGGCTGGTCTTCGTGGTAGACGGTCAGGTGACTCATGGACTTCCAGAGCTCGTAATGTGCGCGGTCGACAATTCCGATTCTAAAAGATTATGCCGTCGAAATCATGCACGCAGGTATGCCGTCCGCGCCCGCAATTGCCATCCCGCGCCACCAGGATCGTGCGCATGCCCGCCGTGTCGGCAGCAGCCAGTTCTTCGGGAACGTCGGACAGGAACAGCACGTCGCCGGCCGGCCGGTCAATGGCCTGTGCGATGGCGGCGTATGCCGCCGGCTCGCGCTTGTGGCCAATGCGTGTATCGAAGTAGCCTCTGAAAAGTGGACGCAGATCGCCGGCGTCGCTGTTGCCGAACAGTAATTGCTGCGCCTTTACGGAGCCGCTCGAATACACATAAAGAGCGATGCCGGCGTCATGCCATTTACGCAGGCGGCGCACGGCATCGTCGTACACATGTCCGGTGAAGTCGCCGCTTCGGTAACCATGCTCCCAAACGAAGCCCTGCAGCGCCTTGAGTGGCGTCGCCTTGCGATCTTCGTCAATCCAGCGCAACAACGTGGCGATTCGCTGTTCGATGTCGTCATCAGCTGTACCGTTTTCGTCGTCAACCTGCCGGAGCAACCGGGCGATATCCGGCTCATGCTGATGCTTACGCAGGAAATCCGGCAGCGCCTTGCGTGCATACGGGAATAATACCTGATGCACGAATTCAATCGAGCTGGTCGTGCCCTCGATATCAGTGACAATTGCTTCCGGCCTGCTCATTGTCTCGCCAGCCGCTCTTGCCATAGGCAACCCAAAAGGAACTCAAGGCCTTCCACATGTCGCTGCGCTGCGGCGAGATCCTTGCCCCAGGCGTACAAGCCGTGTCCGCGTACCAGGAAGCCGGGCACTGCCAGAGAACTATCTTGCAGTTGCCTGTCGACAGCGGCCGCCAACGCCGGCATGTCCTGGCTGTTGTCGAAAATGGCAATGGTGAGCGACTCATCGTGCGAACGCACACCGTCGAAGGCTTTCTGCATCTCGAATCCGCGCAGCTCGAGGCTCGAATTCGATGCGCGCGACAAAACTGTTGTTGTCACCGAGTGCGTGTGCAGCACCGCCCCTATGGCCGGATCATGCCGATAAAGGCAGGTGTGCAGGGGCGTTTCCGCGGAAGCCCGCAGGGTGGCGTCAGCCGGCAGGCCGTCGAGATTGCAGATCATCAGGTCCTCGCGCGACAAACGTGCCTTATCGGCCCCCGATCGTGTAATGAGGCAGTGAGCGGCATCGACGCGCGCAGAAAAATTTCCGCTTGTGGCAAGGCACCACTGGCGCTCCCCGAACAGCCGCCCAAGCTGGCATAGTTTGTCGGCTATTTCCCCGGGTTCCGCGGTACCGGCCATTCAGTCGAGATCCGATGGTTGCATGGGCGATGAGATCAGGTCTGAAAAGCGTCGCCACCGTTCGGCGGGCGATGATGCACCACGCTCGACGTAATCGCGCACCAGATCTTCACCGAGATTGTAATTAATGACATAGCTGCGGTAGGTATCAAAGAAATCGACCCGCTGCCGGGCGCGCTCGGGAGTTGACAGGGCATAGTCAACCAGCCATTGGGCCGCCGCCTCGCGATCGATGTCGCCGTTGAGATAATCTCTCGCTGCTTCATTTCCCGCATAGCCCAGCTGTTCCATTAATGCCTGAAGTGCGTAATAACGTTCAACGTCCGTGGTATCGAGTCCCGCCAACGGAAAGAGCACGCGCCTTTCGAACTCCATGCGCTCGTCGCCGGGAAACGCCAGTTGAATGCCGTAGTTGCCGCTGCCTTCTGCAATGAGGGACTGCGGGCTGAACAGCGGGTACAAGGTGAATTCGATCCAGCCTTTACCCTCGACAAGATCCCGCTCGAGTAGCGTATTGTAGGTGTGATGCCCCGGATAGCCTTCGTGACAGCCGAGGTCGACGGCGCGGTGGATGAATATCGGCAGGCCCGTGTTGATCTGAATCAGGCTCTGCGCGTTGCCCTCGTACCAGTTGTAGCCAGACCAGGGCTTGTCGGTCACGTACTCGAGACGAAAGGATTCGTGATCCGGCAACTCGATATGCTCGAGCGTGCGTCGCCGACACTCTGCAATCGCCGCATCGAAGACGTCTGCAATTCGATCGGTCGGGATAATGAAGCGGCCCTGAAATTCATTGACCCGTTCGGACAGATCGCCGCTGCCGGGTAGCAATTCGTCAATTTTCCCGAGAAGCTCGACAAAATGCGCCGCATCGTAATCAGGTGCCGTCGCACCGAACAGCCGTCGCGATTCCTCGTCGAACGAGGCCGTGTGACCCCGGTTGATATCGATCCGGGCCATCAGGGCGCGCAGCCGGCCGAGCAGGTTGGCCACACGCATGGCTTCCTTTGACTCGCCGTCCGCGGTCGGCCAGTTGTAGAGCCTCTCAGCCATTACGCTGGCCCGATCGTGAATAGTTGCCAGCGACAGGCGCTTTTCCTCCGCGGCCTGTTCGAGTTCCTGCGGACCGAACCAGGCGTCGACATGGTTGTCGTCATGCAACCCCATGGCGAGTTCCAGCACCAGATAATCGCGTGCCACCGCGTCAAGGTCGCCGCGCTCAACGGGCGACTGCGGTTGGCAAGCCCCGATCGCGAGGCTGGCGACAGCAACAAGCTGTGGATATCTCATATAACCGTTCCTGTCCGATTGGACTGAAGAGAATACCAGTCCCGGACGGGGCTATTGCAAACGGCAAACCTGTTACGATTAGTGCCGGCCAAACGAGGAATTTTGCGCCCACGGGCATGCACTGCGATGCACAAAGATACGCTGCAATGGTTGATACCTGCACTGCTCGCTGTCGGAGTCGCATTGGCGCTGTGGTTTTACTGGGCGTCGACCAATCCCGGCAGCGAACCGCCGCCGATGTTGCCGAAGGAGTCTGTCGCACCTCCTGAACCCGCAACGACGACCGAACCTCTCTACCCATTGCGCGATCCAGGCGAAATGAGCATCCACAGGCCGGCCCTGCAACCGCTGCCACCACTCGACCAGAGTGACGAGTTTCTCGAACTCGAACTGCGCGACCTGTTTGGCGATACTCTGACACCGTTACTGGTCGATTCGCGGCTCATCGAGCGTATTGTTGCAACAATCGACAGTTTGCCGCGTGAACATATTGCAGAGCGCATACGCCCGATCGGCGGGATCGACGGCAGGTTTCTGGCAGATGGCCAGGACGACAGTGGTGAACTGACGCTGGATCCGGAGAACTACGCACGTTACGACGCACTCGTCGCGCTGCTGGTAAATGCGCACTCTGCCCGGATAGTCGAGATGTACCGTCGCTTTTATCCGTTGTTCCAAAAAGCCTATGTCGAACTCGGCTATCCGGACGGTTACTTCAACGATCGGGCGGTCGAGGTTATAGACCACCTTCTGGAGGCTCCGGAGATTGCGGAGCCGCCGGCTCTCGTTCGGCCGAACGTGTTGTTCGAGTACGCCGATCCGGAATTGGAGAAGCTGTCGAGCGGCCAGAAACTCATGTTACGCATGGGTGCGAAACACGCTGCCGAGATCAAGCAAAAGCTGCGCGAGCTGCGCGCGATGATCGTTGCGACAGTGGAATCGGGCGTTCTGCCGGAGGTGCCGGCCGGCGCCCAGGCAATTTCCCTGCTCGGCAAGCCGCTGGTATCGCCGCCAGCAGATGCCGACACGCTTAATAAGCTGCAAGCGGCAAAAATCGACTATGACCGTGACCCTGCGGACGCCGACAATATCATCTGGTATGGACGCCGAATCGCCTATGCCGGTGACTATCGCGAAGCCATTCGCGTGTTTAGCAAGGGCATCGAACAATTTCCGGGTGACGCCCGCATGTATCGGCATCGCGGCCATCGCTATATATCCATTAGAGAGTTCGATCGCGCCATCCGGGATCTGGAGCAGGCCGCAAGCCTGATTGAAGGAACCGACGACGAAATCGAGCCCGACGGATTGCCGAACGCTGAGAACATTCCGATCAGCACGCTGCACAGCAATACCTGGTATCACCTGGGTCTTGCGTACTACCTGCAACACGACTGGAACAACGCTTGGCGTGCTTTCCAGGCCGGATTTGAAATCGGCGGCAACGATGACAATCGGGTTTCGACCACCCACTGGCGTTACATGATCCTCAGGCGCCAGGGCAACCCCGAACATGCGGATCGGGTTCTCGACGACATCAATGCCGACATGCACGTAATCGAGAACGATATCTATCACCGCCTGTGTCTCTTCTACAAAGGCGAGGTGCCCCTGGATGAAATACTGTCTGACGATCCCGACAGCCCGACCGGCGCCGCCGGTGACTACGGTGTCGCCAACTGGTTCTGGTACAACGGCGACGAGGATGAAGCCGTGCGGCGTCTGGAAGCGCTTGCAGCCAGCGAAGGCTGGGCGGCGTTCGGGGTGATTGCTGCGGAGGCGGATCTTGCGGCTCGCTAGCGGCGACGTCCTACTTCGCGGTAGACGACGGTGAGGCCGCTGGCGATGATCAACAGGCCGCCCACCACCACCCAGCGGTCAGGCACTTCGTTCCAGATCAGGTAACCGGCGAGGGCGGCGCCTATCAGTGCGAGGTACTCGAACGGCGCGAGCAGCGCCGGCGATGCACGCCGATAGCCGCCGACAATGCCAACCCACGCTGCGGCGGAACAAAGCCCGGCAAGCGCGAACAAGGCCCAGTCCGCGGGCGGTGGCGCCCGGTAATCGTCGGCCACGAAAAATGCAGAGACGATCAAAGGTCCGCTGATCACGTAGACGGACAGCGCAAGACTGCTTTCCGTTGTAGCCAGCTTGCGGGCCGTCAGTGCGAGTCCGGCGTAGCAGACGGCGGCTCCCAGCACCGCGAGTGCGGCCGGCGTCACCATACCCGTGCCCGGCCGTAACACGATCAGGACGCCGATGAACCCGGCAATCACGGCCAGCCAGCGGTACATCCCGACCTTCTCGCCCAGAACCGGTCCGGATAATGCCGTTAGAATGAGCGGCGCCGTGAAGGCAAGCGTCAGGGCGTTGACCAGCGGCATTTTCGCCAGCCCGTAGAAAAAGCCGAACATTGCCCCGGTCGCGAGCGCTGTACGGAGAAGGTGCCACGGCCACCTGCGGGTAACGAGACTTTTGCTGCCCCCGTACCAGCGGGCGATCAGTACGAAGACCGCGAGGCCGAACAGGCTTCTCAACAAAATGAACTGGGACAGTGCGTAGTCGGCCAATAACCACTTGGCGCAAAGGTCAAGACAAAGCCCTGTCACGACGCCGAACAGCAGGTATGCAATAGCAGGCCCCGGTGCTGCATCGGAGACCACCGGCAACTGCAGTTTAGCGGCAGTCTCGCTTTCCGGCAGACCGGGCATCGTCCCTGGCAACCTGCGATCCTCGTTCAGGCTTCGTTCACGAAAAGGCCTAGCGATTCAGCCGGGATTCATGGTCATTGGCTTTAAATGACACTCACCCGAAGACGAATTTCCGCGAATTGTGCGGGAGGGGTTGTCAAGATGTCCACCGAAGCGACTTATAAAAAATTAACCAACCGTTTGTTGACCGCTTTTTCCGCTGTCCTCATTACAGCCGGCTTCGCAGGAGCAAGCGAGATTCCTGCTACTGAGGCGCGACAGTCGACGTCGCAGCAGCATTCGCAGGGTGGACGGGACTCGATGGCACCGCGAACGATCACGGACGATCGGTATGCGCCGCTGGTTACATCAGGTGAGCGCTCGAAGCCCGGCCAGGGCGCAGACCACGGCAAGCTGTCCGGCGGTTCGGCAGTTGCGCAAAATATCGGCAACGACTTCTGGTTTTACTATGTTGATGTACAGCTGTTTAACGACTTCGACAACGACGGTTACTACCACGGTATCGACGTGCTCTTTGATGTTGACACTATTTACGAGGTTGCCGATGTATATGCAGTGCTGTATCTGAGCTATGAAGGCGGCCCGTGGAACGAATACGCGGTAACCGACACATTTGCTATTTTCGGCGCGACCAGTGACGACGAATATGTTGTCGTTACGGAACTCAAAACCGGTTACCCCCGTGGCAATTACGACCTGTTGATCGACCTCTATGACACCTACGATGGACAGCTTGTTGCCAGCTACGGACCCGCCGATTCTTCGGCATTGGCCAACCTGCCGATTGAGGACTACCAGCGGGACGATCCACGACGCGGCGACACGGTGGTCGTGGTCAGGGACGGCGGCGGAGCACTGGATGCCTGGACGCTCATCGCAGGCGGGTTGTACGTGCTGGCGATATACCTGGTGCGTCGCCGGCAGCGACTGTAGGAGCCCGCCCTGCGGGCGAATGTGGCGGCGCGCGACCGTTCCCCGTTCGCGCGCAGGGCGCGTTTCCACGGGGGTTAACTACCGGCCGCTTGCGTTGCCCCCTGTCGCCTCGCGGTACGCATGACCTTGCGGCCCCAGGCCGACAAGGAATCGAAGTACGCATAGAACGCCGGAACGACCAGCAGCGATACCAGCGTCGAGAATGCAAGGCCGCCGATGATGGCGCGTGCCATCGGGAAATACGGCGGGCCATCGCCGCCGACCTGTGTTGTGCTGACAGCTAACGGTGCCAGTCCGACAATGGTCGTGGCCACAGTCATCAGGATCGGCCGCAAGCGGTCGCGACCGGCTTCAACAATTGCTTCATTGCGCGGCAGGCCTGACTGGCGCAGGTTGTTGACATGGTCAATCAGGACAATGCCGTTGTTCACCACTACGCCAATAAGAATCATGATGCCAATTGAAGCCATGAAAGAAAAAGTAGTGCCGGTCGCGGCGAACAGTAGGAATACGCCAAAAATCGAAAACACGATCGAGCCCAGAATGATGGAAAACGGGAACAGAAGCGACTCGAACAACGCTGCCATGACCAGGAATATGCAGGCAATGCCAAGCAGGATATTCTGCGCCATCATCTGCTGCGTCTCGTCCTGCCGCTCGAAACCGCGCCCGAACTTCCAGTCATAGCCGGGCGGCAGCTCGAACTGCTTCATCAGGTTCTCTACTTTTGGCCGGACGTCTTCGAGGCTCGAGTCGTTCTCCAGGTTGGCGCTCAGTACTACGGCTGTCTGGCGGTCGGTGCGCCGGATCGTGTCCGGTGAAAAGCCGATGTCGAGATTGGCGACGCTGCGCAGGGTGATACGTCGACCTTCCGGTGTATAAAGCGGCAAGTCCGCAAGCTGGTCGACGCTTTGCTTGTCACTTTCGCGGAATGCCAGGCGTACGGCCACCTCGCCGGACTCGCCGCGAAATTCCCGCAGGTTCTGGCCTCGCATGGCGATGGAGATTGCGTCGGCGATCTGGCGGGTTGTAAGGCCGGCACCGGCCGCGCGCACCCGGTCAATCGTTACCTGCACCTCGCGCTCACCGGATTGGGCATCAGAGCGCACGTCGCGAAGGCCATCGACACTTTCCAGCAGGCGGGTGACATCGACCGCGAGTTCGTTGAGTCGCGCAGTCGAGTCACCGGAAATCTGCAGGCTGAAGCCGCTGCCGCCGCCCTGCTGGTCAAATTCGAAACTGGGTTTACCGATGGCGATGACCGGCATGCGCTCCTTGATTCGTTCTATGACGTCGACTGTCGACAGCGTCGCCTCGTCGCCATCCGTGAGCAGGATGGTGGATTGCGCGGAGCCTTTCTCGTAATAACTGTAAACCGAACGGATGTTCAGTTCTTCCTGATTGTCGTAAAGGAATCCTTCAATCGTGTCGACAGCCTGCTTGACGCGTTCGAGCGGGTGCTGGCCCTCGATGTGATAGGGCATGAAAAGACGGCGACCTGTGTCCTGGGGAAAGGCATCGAACTTCACGAGTTGCAATACCAGTGGCATTACACCCACAGCGCAGATGAGCAACACGCCGAGTCCGGTCCACCAGGGATGCCGCAGAATCCAGCGCAGGCTGTCAACGTAGCGAATGGTAAGCCGGGAAATGACCGCGCCTTCTTTCGGTTGCGGTGGCGGCGGAATGCGGGCGGCCAGCATCGGCACCAGCGTCTGCGCGATCAGCAACGACGCGAGCAGTGCAACAATAATCGTAACGGCGACATGGGTCATGAATACCGAAATATCTGTTTTCGCGCCGAACATGATCGGCAGGAAAACGATCATTGTGGTGGCGGTGCCCGCGATCACGGCGAGGCCGACCTCGCGGACCCCGGCGAGCGTCGCCTTATGCGGTTCTTCAGGATTCTTCGCCCGGTGCCGGAATACACTCTCTGTAACGACGACGGCATTATCGACGAGCATGCCGACAGCGAGCATAAGGCCCATCATCGTCAGCATGTTGAGGCTCAATCCGGCAAAGTACAGCACGCCCAGCGTGATCGTCAGCGAAAAGGGTACCGCGGCTGTGACAATGAGCGTCGTCGTCACCTGTCGCAGGAACAGGTACAGCACGACGATCGCAAGAAGAGCACCGATCAGGCCCGCATTGAGGAGGTCGGACAACGACTCCCGTACATTATCCCCCTGGTTGTCGAGATCGAATATGCGAATGCCTTGCATCTGCGGCAATTCACCTATCTCGGCAATCTCCTGCATCACGCGATCAGTGACTTCCACCATGTTCGCCCCAGTCGACTTGCTGACTGCAAGCCCGATTGCATAGGTGCGGTCCAGGTGGCGTCCGTATTCACGATCCGGACTGCGTAGCTCGACACTTGCGACGTCGCGCAGGCGCAGGTTAGCGTCGTTGATTGCGATATTCCGGATCTCCTCGACCGCCGTGAACTCGCCGCGCGGCCTCACGCTGAAGCGTTGGCCACTGTCCGTAATCTGCCCGGCGCTGACGGCAAAGTTGCTGCGCTCGAGGAGATTCTTGAGTTCGTCGATATCGACGCCATGCGCCGACATGCGGTCCGAATCCAGCAGTATGCGAATCTCCCGTGGATCGACGCCCTGCAGCTGCACCTGCGATACGCCTTCTATTCGCTCGATGCGGCGCTTCAGCAAACGGTCGAGAAGTTCGTGGCTGTCCGACAGGTCCCGATCACTCGAGATGCGTAACTGTAAAACCGGCTGATCAGCGAGGGAACCGGTAAAGATGAACACGCGGCGCACGTCCGGCGGCAGTTCATGACGGATGCCATCGACCTTGGCGCGCGCCTCTATGCCTTTGGCTCCCATACTCTCGTCCCACCCGAATTGCAGAAACACTTGCGCCTGGCTTTCGGCGGATGTCGAAACCATTTGTTCCACGCCGGACAGCGTGGCCAGCGCTTCTTCGATGGGTCGTGTGATGAGGCGTTCGATTTCTTCCGGTGTGGACCCTTCGTAGGGAACCTGAATGAAGATGCCGGGAAACTCGATGTCCGGAAATTTTTCCAGTGGCAGCATGCGTGCCGCGATCCCGCCGATCAATGCGAAAGCGACGAACACGACCATCGTTGTTACCGGCCGGCGCAGCGCGATTTCAGTGTGCTTCATGGTGGTGCGATCTCAGGAGTTCGCAGGCAGTGGCGGCGCCTGGCCGGCAGATACGGCGGCGGCCGGCCACTTTTTTCGGTCGAGCAGCGAATAAACAACCGGAATCACAACTAGCGTCAGCAATGTCGAAACCAGTAGTCCGCCGATGACCGTAATAGCCATGGGCGTTCGAACTTCAGCGCCTTCGCCGAATCCGATGGCCATCGGTAGCAAGCCGAGTACGGTCGTAAGTGTCGTCATCAGGATCGGACGCAGGCGACTGCGACCCGCTTCCAGGATGGCTGCGGGCTTTTCCATGCCGTCTTCGCGCAGCCTGTTGATCAGGTCGACGAGCAGGATCGCATTGTTCACGACAATACCCACCAGCATGATGACACCGATGAAGGCCACCACGTTTACGGTAGTTCCTGTCAGAAACAGTGCGAAGACAGCGCCGACCAGTGCCAGCGGAATTGTAAAAAGAATGACAAACGGGTGAATCAACGACTCGAACTGCGATGCCATGACGAGATAAACGAGAAATACCGCCAGTACGAGCGCGAACTGCATGGAGCGAAACGACTCCTGCATTTCCTCATTCTGGCCGGCCACCATGGCCGTAATACCTTCCGGCATCGGCGTTTCCGCAATGATGGCCTGCGCTTCAGCAGCCGCGGCACCGAGATCGCCATAGGCGAGGTTCGCCGTGATGATTGCGGCGCGTTCCTGGGCGATACGGCGTACTTCCGAAGGTCCACGCGATATCGACACCTCGGCCACCGCATCAAGCGTTACAGGGCGTTCGGCCGCAGGGTTGACAATAAGGTTTCGGATGTCCGCGATACTGGCGTCTTCGTTGTTGACGCTGCGGACCATTACGTCAATCTTCTTGTCGCGCCAGGTGTAGCGTGTGGCGAGCTCGCCGCGCACATTGGCAACGACCCGATCGGCGATATCCCGGACAGACAGGCCGAGCCTGGCGACCTGTTCCTGATCGAATACGATCTGGATTTCAGGATTACCCATCTCGATCGTCGACTTGACGTCAGTGAAACGGCCGGATGCCGCCATACTGCGCACAATCGCCTGGCCAACCGACTCGAGACCAGCCAGGTCATAACCCGACACTTCTATCTGCAGCGGGCTGGCGAAGCTCATCAGCGCGGGACGGCTGAAATCGTATTGCACACCGGGCGCGCGGGCGAGTTCGTCGCGCATCGCGCGCATGACCATCTCTTCCTGTGCACGGCCCGCCCCCGCGCCCAGTGTAATGCTGAGTGTGCCGGTATTCTCTCCGGCATCGACGGGGTTGGCGTCAAGCCGGTTCCCCGTACCCGCCACCGAGTAGCTGACTTCGACGAGATCAAGATCTCTTGTCACGCGTTGCGCCGTCTGGATGGCGCGATCGGTTTCAACAAGTGGTGCGCCGGGCGCCAGTCGCAGGTCTACATTGAACTCGCCTTGCGACAATTGCGGGATGAGCTCCGTGCCGAGTCGGGGTACCAGCAGCATGGTGCCGACAAACACCAGCGCAGCGGCGGCGACGACTGCAAATCTGTGCTGCAAGGACCATTCGAGCAATGGCGCATAAACGCGAGCGGCGGTCCCCAGCAGGCGTTGAAAAACACGTGTCGGAATCCAGAGAATGAGCCAGAACAGCCAGCGGATCGCCACGAATAGCATGCCAAACATACGAATAACGAAGGCCACCGCGCGCATAACTCGGCCGGGGTCAGAATCAGTGCCGGGCTCGACGTAGCGTGGCGACGCGCCCAGCGCGGCCAGCATCGGAATGAGCGTGAGCGCAACGACCAGCGAAAACACCAGCGCGAAAGTCACGGTCAGCGCCTGGTCGCGAAATAGCTGACCTGCAATACCGCTGATGAAAACCATTGGGAAAAACACGGCAATCGTGGTGAGTGTCGACGCTATCACTGCCATCGACACCTCGGCGGTGCCGTTTCGTGCCGCTTCGATCACGTCCTGGCCCTGTTCCTTCTTGCGCACAATGTTCTCGAGCACCACGATGGAATTGTCTACCAGCATGCCAATGGCCAGTGCGATTCCGCCAAGCGACATGATGTTGAGCGACACGCCGTTCACATACATCAGCAGGAAAGTACCGATTACGGATACCGGGATGGCTATGCCGATGATTGTGGTCGCACGGGAATCGCGCAGGAAGCCGTAGAGCACCATAATGGCCAGAATGCCGCCGATAATGGCGGCTGACGTTACCTGCTGAATCGCGGCCGATATGAATTTCGACTGATCGTAAATCTTTATCAACTCGAGCTCGTCCGGCAGGGTATTTCTTACCTGTTCCAGACGGCTCTCGATGCGGCGGGCCACCTGCACCGTATTCGCATCACCCTCCTTATACACGGCCAGTTCCACTGACTCCCGGCCGTTGACCCGGGTAATCGCCTCTCGCTCCTTATGGCCGCTCGTGACGGTCGCCACATCGTGCAGGTACACAGGTCGGCCACCGACATTTGCCACGATCGCGGTGGTGAATTCCTCGACTGTCAGAAATTCATTGATCGTGCGCACCAGGAATCTCTGGCTACCTTCCTCGAGACGCCCGCCCGACAGGTTGACATTCTCGGCGCGAATTCTTGCCGCAATTTGTTCTATGCTCAGGCCCAGCTGCGAAAGCTTTTGCTGATCCACCTGGATCTGGATTTCATCCTCCAAACCGCCGCTGACTTTGACAGCGGCAGTTCCTTCCTCCGCCTCCAGATCGTTCTTGATGCGGTCTTCGGCGAGGCGCCGCAGTGCTTTCAGCGAACCATCGCTCGTCACGGCATCCGTTGTGTCCGGCACTGCCTGTTTCTGCATAAGCCCGAGCCGCACAATTGGTTCGGACGACGGGTCGAACCGCAATAACAGTGGCCGGCTTGCCTCGAGCGGCAGCTCGATGATGTCGATTTTCTCGCGCACATCCACGCCGGCGATATCCATGTTGGTTCCCCACGCGAACTCGAGCGTGACATCGGATTGGCCGGACCGGGAAACCGAACGTACGAGCCGGACGTTCCGGATGATGCCTACCGCTTCTTCGATCGGTTTAGTCAGGAGGTTTTCAACCTCGATCGGGGCGGCCCCCGGCAATTCCGTACGTACCGTTATAGTAGGGTAGGAAATATCCGGCAGCAGATTCATGTTCAACCGCGACAAGGACACCAGGCCGAACAGGAAAATGGCGACGGTGAACATCGCAATGGTGATGCGGCGCTCCGTAGCGATCTCGATCAAACGGCGCACTGTATAAACTCCTTGCCTTTATTCAGAATCGGCCGTGCCATTCTGCGCAGCACTATTTTCAATGCTCGCGGCATTGATGACAGACACTCGCGTGCCTTCTCTAAGCCCGGCCTGTCCGACCACAACAAATGTCTCCTCATCAGCCAGGCCTTCGATGATCTCGATTCGACCGTTCCCGGTGTAGCCGGTGGTAACTGCTCGACGATGTGCGGTGTCGTCACTGATAACGAATATCGCCGTTTCTCCAGCTTCTTCAACAATGGCACTGCGAGGTATCTGCAATGCGTCCGCATGCATGTCGT
>CAZSDL010000040.1:0-16920 GCA_964605635.1 uncultured Woeseiaceae bacterium | reverse complement strand
GGATCGTGCGAGACAGGGATGTCGAGCCCGAAGCCCCCAGGGATGGGTTCACGGCGTTCCTGAACACAGTCCCCTGGTGCACCGCTTCCGTAGTACGCCGGCCCTGAACACACTCCACTGGCGCACCGCTTCCGTAGAACGCGGGTTGCTTCAGCTTACTCCGCGAGGGCCTGGACAACGCGCGTCCAGGCGCGGGCGAGATTGTGGCGGTTATAGCCACCGCCGCCGGTGGCGACGATTCGGCCGCCGCAATGGCGGTCGGCCAGTTGGCAAAGGCTTTTTGTGGCAGCCGCGTGGGCTTCTTCGGTGTAACGGAGGTGCGTGATGGGGTCGCCTTCGAGGCTGTCGGCACCGCACTGGAAGATGATGAACTCGGGGGCCATACGCTCCAGGTAGTCGACCACCTGCGGCCAGATGGCGAGGAACTGGTCGTCGTCGGCGCCCGGCGGCATGGGGACGTTGAGTTTGGTGCCCTTGGCGGGTCCGATACCGGTTTCGCTGGCGGCGCCGGTGCCGGGATAGAGAAAACGGCCGTCTTCGTGGACATCTGCAAAAATCAGGTCGGGGTCATCCTCGAATCCGTAAAAGACGCCGTCGCCATGGTGCGCATCGATATCGACGTACGCGATTCGCTGCAGGCCGTACTGGATGCGCAGGTACTCGACAGCGACACCGCAATCGTTGAATACGCAGAAACCGGCGGCACGGTCACGGGCGGCGTGATGCAGTCCGGCGATCGGCACGAAAGCGCGATGGGTTTCGCCGCGCATGATGGCGTCGACGGCTGCCATCGTGGTGCCGACGACGTCGGATGCGGCTTCAAATACTCCGGGGAAAGCGGGCGTGTCGCCGGCGTCGAGAAAGCCATACCCTTGCTGGGACAGGCGCGACACGCGATCGATGTAGTCCGCCGTGTGGAAAAGGGCCAGGGCGTCGACGCCTGCGCGCTGTGGTTCTGCATAATGAATAGCGGCGCCCAATGCCGTGTCGGCCAACTCCGACTGGAACGCATCATGGCGATCGTGGCCGAACGGGTGACCGTGACCAAAACCGTAACTGGCAAGTGCGCTGCCGCGGTATACGTAGACCGGCAGGTCGGGCTGTGCGACTGTGTTCATATGGAGAGAGTTCTGTTTGCTCTCAAGGCGCGAAACCGGATAATGCGCGTCTTCATTTTTTGCACCTGACTTGCCTGTGGGCAACGAGAATACCCAATAACTATGGCGCAATACATTTATACAATGAATCGGGTGGCCAAAGTGGTGCCACCCAAGCGTTTTATTCTACGAGACATCTCGCTGAGTTTCTTTCCGGGCGCCAAGATTGGCGTATTGGGACTGAATGGCTCCGGCAAGTCCACTTTGCTGCGCATAATGGCGGGCATCGATCGTGAGTTCGATGGCGAAGCGCGGCCGCAACCAGGTATCAAGATCGGCTACCTGTCGCAGGAACCTGAACTCGATAACGGCAAGAATGTTCGTGAGAATGTCGAAGTCGGCGTTTCTGCGGTCAAGGAACTTCTCGATCGCTTCAACGAGATCAGCATGAAGTTCGCGGAACCGATGGACGACGAGCAGATGACTGCGTTGCTGGACGAACAAGGCAAACTGCAAGACGCCATCGAAGCTGCCGGCGGCTGGGAACTCGACCGCAAGCTGGACGTGGCGGCCGATGCGTTGCGTCTTCCTCCCTGGGACGCCGATGTCAGCAAACTCTCCGGCGGCGAGCGGCGACGGGTCGCACTTTGCCAGCTGCTGGTTTCCGCACCCGATATGTTGTTGCTGGACGAGCCTACCAATCACCTCGATGCAGAATCCGTTGCCTGGCTCGAGCGCTTTCTCGAAGAGTACGCGGGCACCGTTATCGCAGTGACCCACGACCGCTATTTTCTCGACAATGTCGCCGGATGGATCCTGGAACTGGACCGCGGGCATGGCATTCCCTGGGAAGGCAATTATTCGTCGTGGCTGGAGCAAAAAGAGCAGCGGCTGGCCCTCGAAGAGCAGACGGAAAAGGCACGCCAGAAAGCCATGCAGCTGGAGTTGGAGTGGGTGCGCTCCAATCCAAAGGGTCGACAGGCGAAATCGAAAGCGCGTTTGCGGCAGTTCGAGGAACTGTCTTCGCCGGCCTATCAGAAGCGCAACGAAACCAACGAAATTTACATACCGCCCGGGCCGCGGCTCGGTGATGTGGTAATCGAAGTCAACCAGGTATCTAAAGGCTTCGGCGATCGATTGTTAATGGAAGACCTGAGCTTCACGCTGCCGACTGGCGGTATTGCCGGAATCATAGGTCCCAACGGTGCTGGCAAAACGACGCTGTTCCGTATGATTACCGGCAGCGAGAAACCGGATTCCGGCAGCATTCGCCTGGGCGACAGCGTGCAACTCGCGAGCGTCGATCAGTCACGCGACAGCCTCGACGACGAAAAAACCGTGTGGGAAGAGATATCCAACGGGCAGGATATTATCCAGGTCGGAAACTACGAGACACCGTCGCGTGCGTACGTCGGGCGCTTCAATTTTCGTGGTACGGATCAACAGCAAAAGATCGGCTTGTTGTCCGGAGGCGAACGCAACCGCGTGCACCTTGCGAAGATGCTGAAGGCCGGCGGCAACCTGCTGTTGCTTGACGAACCGACCAATGACCTTGATGTGGAAACGCTGCGAGCGCTGGAACAGGCTCTGCTCGAGTTTCCGGGATCCGCCGTCGTGATCTCGCACGACCGCTGGTTCCTGGATCGCATTGCCACGCATATCCTGGCATTCGAGGGCGACAGCAAAGTGGCCTGGTTCGCCGGCAATTACTCGGAGTACGAGGAGGACCGCCGCAAGCGGCTGGGTAGTAACGCGAGCGCTCCGCATCGAATCAAGTACAAACGCCTGGCGACGGGTTAAGCTCGATGCTATGAATCTTTTGCTGGCAATCTGCGCGGTTTTCACGCTCCTTGCGGTGTTTTTCCTTGGCCGCACAGCACGCTGCACACGACGCGGGCAGTTCGTGCGCGCGTCCGGGTCCGGACTCAGCACAATTGTTTCTGCTTTTATCGCGGCAGCGGCCGTTCTCATTGCCGTCAGCTATTACAGCTACGACAGATTGACCGCAGAAAAAGTCGTGGCGCGAATTGAGTTCCAACGCCTCGCCCCGGACGAATACCAGGCGCGACTCATGCTGGATGATGAACAAGACCGCATGTTTCCGTTGCGTGGTAATGAATGGCAGATCGATGCTCGATTGGTTACCTGGAAGCCGCCGGTAACCGTTCTTGGACTCGACCCGATCTACCGGCTGGAACGCCTTAGCGGGCGCTATACCGATATCGCGCGGGAACAGACCGAACAACGGACCGTGCACGACCTGACGGACTCCCGGATGGTCGACGTCTGGCAGGTCGCTCGTCGATATCCGTCAATGACACCGGGAATCGACGCGTACTACGGGTCGGCAACCTATGTGCCCATGGCTGATGGCGCGCGCTTCGAAGTCAGCCTGAGCCGCGACGCGCTGATCGCCCGCCCTGCCAACGCCGCCGCCCGCACCGCCGTAGGCAACTGGCGCGACCGCTAGACCAGTACTGCAGCGCTTTGCGGGGCGGAATTCGTTATTATGTATAGCCACACATTGTTGAAGTCGGTGCTGAGGATATACTGATAACGCGCTGTTCAAACTAATCAAACATGCAGGCGCGCCGGAGCATAAGCAGAATAATAACAATGGCCATCATCATAGAGCGTGACAGGAGCGTACATCACCAGCCCGGCGACGATTTCAGCCTGGAGTGCCCCTATTGCGGTGTGTATGCGCAAATGACGCCGCAGTCCGTGCCGGACGTGGCGATGGTTTTGCAGCACCGGCCCAAACATGTCGGTGTCGTATATCAGTGCAACGCCTGTCACGCGCCGATCTTCCTCCGATTCGCCGTCAAGGAGTTTGGCGAGAACAACATCGAACTCAACCGCAATTTTATCGAGCTCGAGCGACCGAAAGAGCGTTTTCCGCTGTCGTATCTGCCGAAGCACACCGAGGTCCTGTTCCGCGAGGCGCTGTCCTGCTACTCGGCCAACAACTTCAACGCCTTTGCCTCGATGTGCCGGCGGGCGGCGGCGAGTTCATTCAGCGAAATGGGCGAGAACGGCAAGATGCGCGCGTTCGACGAAGTCATGATGGCGCAGGAAATTGCCGAAATTGACGACGAAAGCTTTGCTCCCATCAAGACGGTACTGTTCGAAACCCGCGAGGAAGAGGACCTGCCGCTGCTGAGTCGCGCGCAGGCAGGCATCCTGCTGGAAGTCATGAAAGATATGTTCTACCAGGGCTTCGTGCGCCGCGGAAAATTGACGCGGGCCATCAAGGTTCGGCAGTTCTTCGTCCAGGAAAGCAACGGCGGCATGCGCCCGTCTGCCTGAACCCGGCAGGATTCCCGACTCAGCCCAAGGCCGCACGCGCGTTGCGAAAAATGCGCAGCCACGGACCATCCTCACCCCACTCCGGCGGATGCCATGAGTTCTGCACGGTTCGTGCGACACGCTCCGGATGCGGCATCATGATCGTCACGCGGCCATCGGTGCTGCTAAGTCCACAGGCGCCGTCACTCGAACCGTTCGGATTTGCCGGATACTGCTCGGTCACCTGGCCGTAATTGTCGACGTAGCGTAAGGCAATCAATGCCTGAGTCCGCGCTGCATCGCTCGCGATGACCGCGCGCCCCTCGCCGTGGGAGGTTGCGATAGGTAATCGCGACCCGGCCATCCCCGTAAGAAAAATTGATTTACTCGGCGCTACTTCGACAAGGCTCAGGCGTGCCTCGAACTGTTCCGACGCATTACGCAAAAAGGCCGGCCAGTCGTCACTGCCGGGAATAAGCTCCTTGAGCCGCGCGAGCATCTGGCAGCCATTGCACACACCCAGCGTAATGGTGTCGCTGCGTTGAAAGTACGCGGCAAACTGATCGCGGGCGCGCGGATTATGCAAGATGGAGCCGGCCCATCCGCCACCCGCTCCCAGCACGTCACCGAAGGAAAAGCCACCGCACGCTACCAGTCCGTGATAACTGTCCAGCGTATCGCGACCGTCCAGCAGGTCGCTCATGTGCAGGTCGAAGGCATCGAAGCCGGTACGCATGAATACCGCCGCCATCTCATGCTGACTGTTGACACCCTGCTCGCGCAAAATCGCAACGCGCGGCCGATGCCCGCCGATGAAGGACGCAGCAACGTCGTCATCGGGATTGAATGTCAGGTGTACGTTCAGACCGGGATCATCCTCGTCGAGGATACGGTCGAATTCCTCACGCGCCGTCGCAGGATTGTCACGCAGCTCCTGCATGCGGAAACTCAGTTCCGACCAGCTGCGTTGCAGCTCCGTTCTCGACGCACGCAATACCAGTTCGTCGTCGTTGTAAATTGACAGTTCGTCACTGGCATCAACCTGCCCCACTTCGACCCAGCCTAGTTCATAGCGCTGCAGGATCTCAAAGACATCCGCGCGCCGCCGGTCCGCTACCTGCATGAGCGCGCCAAGTTCCTCGCTGAACAGCTGGCGCAGCAAGTCCTGTTCGGAGCCGGCTAGGTGCAGCGATACGCCAAGCCGTCCTGCGAACATCATTTCCGCCACCGCCGCCACGAGGCCGCCGTCCGAGCGATCGTGGTAGGCCAATAACAAGTTGCGAGTACTCATGTCCTGGATCGCCGCGAAGAAATTGGCCAATCGCCGCGGACTGTCGAGATCGGGGACAGCCCCGCCCAATCGATCAAACGCCTGGGCAAGGCAAGAGCCGCCAAGACGATTGGCACCCTCGGCAAGGTCGATCAGCAGCAGGCAAGTCGGTTCGGCAACACGACGTAGCTGCGGTGTCAGGTGGCGTCGTATATCGCTCACCGGTGCAAACGCCGACACGATCAGCGACACGGGCGCGACGACGTTGTGCGTACCATTCTGGTCCGTCCAACCGGCGCGCATCGACAGCGAGTCCTTGCCGACCGGAATGGCGATGCCGAGGTCCCGGCACAGATCGAGACCCACCGCCTTTACCGTATCGAACAGCGCCGCGTCTTCACCGGGATGTCCGGCCGCTGCCATCCAGTTCGCTGACAGGCGCACGTCGCCCAGGCGATCGATGGCGGCGGCGGCAATGTTGGTGATTGCCTCGCCAACCGCCATGCGACCGGACGCCGGCGCATTGCTTACGGCAAGCGGAGTGCGTTCGCCCATTGCCATGGCCTCGCCCGTGTTGCTGCGGTAGCCGCTGGCAGTAATAGCAACGTCGCTGACCGGAACCTGCCATGGCCCGATCAGCTGGTCGCGCACGACCAATCCGCCCACCGTGCGGTCGCCGATATGGATCAGGAAGGATTTGTCGGCAACAGCGGGGAACTGCAACACGCGAAAGAGTGCTTCGCGTATTTCGATCTCGTCGAGATCCAGGTCGACGGTTTCGCGCCCGACGCGTTCGACCGCGCGCAACGTCCTGGGCGCTGCACCCAGCAGCATCTGCATAGGCATATCGACGACGTGGTTGTTGAAACTGCTGTCACTGACGACCAGGCGCGCATCGTCTGTCAACGTACCCAGCACGGCGTGCGGGCAGCGCTCTCGCTCGCAGACCGATGCGAACTCATCGATGCGCTCGGCCGCAACCACCAGGACGTAGCGTTCCTGCGCCTCGTTGCACCAGATGGCCATCGGTGACATGCCCGGTTCCGCATTTGGCACGCTGCGCAGGTCGATGCGTGCGCCGAGCCCGCTGTGATGGACCACCTCCGGCACGGCATTGGACAACCCGCCCGCGCCGACGTCGTGGATGAGCAGAATCGGATTGTACGTACCCATTGCCAGGCAGCGGTCGATGACTTCCTGCGCACGCCGTTGCATTTCCGGATTGCCGCGTTGCACGGAGGCGAAATCGAGATCTTCGCTGCTGCTGCCGCTCGCAAGGCTGGAGGCGGCGCCGCCACCGAGACCGATCAGCATGGCCGGGCCACCGATAACCACGATTTGTGCGCCAACCGGTACGTCTGTTTTCAGTGCATGCTCGGGACGGACGTTGCCGACGCCGCCTGCGATCATGATGGGCTTGTGGTAACCGCGCCGCTCGCCCGCCGGCAAGCCCGGCGGCTGCGCTTCGAAGGTGCGAAAATAACCCAGCAGATTCGGGCGTCCGAATTCATTATTGAAGGCGGCGGCGCCGATCGGTCCCTCCAACATGATCTCGAGCGGTGTCGCCATGCGTGCCGGGTGGCCGAGCGGCTGCTCCCACGGTTGCAGGTAGCCCGGGACGCGCAAGTGCGACACGGTGAATCCCGTCAGTCCCGCCTTGGGTCGCGCGCCGAGGCCGGTGGCCCCCTCATCACGTATTTCGCCACCGGCGCCGGTGGCCGCACCGGGAAACGGCGAGATAGCCGTTGGATGATTGTGCGTCTCGACTTTCATCAGGATGTGAATCGGCTCGTCGTGCCATGCATAAGCCCGATCGGTGGGCGATGGCATGAGGCGCAGGCCTTGCGACCCTTCGATGACAGCGGCATTGTCGGTATAGGCAGAGAGGACGCCGCGTGGGCTCGCGTCGGTCGTACTGCGAATCATGTCGAAGAGACGCTCAGCCTGTGGTGCACCGTCGATGCGCCAGTCAGCGCGAAAAATCTTGTGCCGGCAGTGTTCGGAGTTGGCCTGTGCGAACATCATCAGTTCGACATCGGTAGGATCGCGTTGCAGGTTCGCGTAGTTGTCGACCAGGTAATCAATCTCGTCATCGGACAACGCGAGACCCAGTGTCGAATTCGCCGCCACCAGCGCGCCTTTGCCCCTGGCCTGCAGCGGAACGGTCTGCAACGGCTGCGGCGAAAGCGACTCGAACAGTTGTTCTGCCTGCTCCGTCGACGTGAACAATGTCTCGGTCATGCGATCGACGAGCACGCTACCCAGTTCGAGCAGGCCTGCGCCGCCGATCGGTAGTTGCGAATCGATGGCGTAGCGCATGCCGCGTTCGATGCGTGCGATCTTGTGCAGCCCGCAGGCATGCAGGATATCCGTGGCTTTGCTCGACCACGGCGAGATGGTGCCGGGTCGCGGCACGATCAGCAGCGACCCGGCCACCGAAGGCAATGGAAGAATGGTCTCGCCGGCGAACAACAGTGCGGCCAGACGCTGACGTTCCTCCTCGGTCAGTGGCGCCTGCAACGAAAGGAAGTAACTGAAGCGGGCGTCGAGCGCGCGGACACGTTCATCCTGCTGCTGCAGGCGTTGCAGCAGCTTCTGCAGGCGGAACCCGGAGAGCGCGGCCTGGCCGGGCAGTTCCTCAATAGCAGTGCGGATTGGCTCGCGCCGCTTCGCCGGTGCGTCAGTCAAGGGATTCCAATTCAGGGCTTGTTGGTGCCGCCCGGTGTGTAGACCGGAATCGGGAACTGAGCGACGTTGCCGCCTTCCAGTTTCGAAATCTTGCTCTTGCCCTGCTTGTCGACTTCATCGATGCGGATGATCGAATGCATCGGCAGATAAGTGCGCTTGACGCCGGCAAACTCGGATTTGATTTTCTCTTCGGAAGGGTCGACGACGACCGAACTGCGCTCCCCGAAAACCATTTTCTCGACTTCGACGAACCCGAACAGGCTGCCATGCCCGACATTGCGGGCATAAATTTCGTACACCTGGCCCTGGCTCATGAATACAATCCGGTAGAGCGTTTTTGCTGTCATCGAGTCCTGTTCCCGTCGCGTGCAAAACTGGCCGCAGTCTACCCAAATTGCAGGGCTGACACTGCCCTGCAGGATAGCCGCGTTGCAATTTTATATATGGTAATTCCGGTGCACTGATGTGGCGGCACGGCTGCCCCGGCGGTAACGATTATTGTGACCCGGTTGGCTGTGTCCAGCGCGATTTCCCTGCACTATCTCACATTGCAACCGGCCTGCAGCGCCCAGCGCCGGTGTACCCCTTATCGCGGGAATAAACGATGGCCCTCAAGCTTACAATTACCAGCACTCACAAGGACTTAGTGGGCAACGATTATGTACGTGAGTTCAGCGAGACCGGCGGTACGATCGGCCGCTCCCTGGAAAACGACTGGATATTGCCGGACCCCGACCGCTTCATCTCCGGCAAACACGCAACCGTCGATTTCCGCCGCGGTGCCTGGTACCTGGCCGATGTAAGCTCGAACGGCGTTTACGTTAATAAGGATATCGAACCGTTGGGTCGCAGTAATCCTCGCCGACTTTTCAACGGCGATCGCTTGCGCATGGGCGACTTTGAGTTCGCCGTCAGCATCGACGAGGGTGAGGGTCTCGACGTTCAGTCGCATGTACTGTCGCTGGTACCGGAAGGTGTCGGCGGCCAGATGGTGCCGGAATCGCCGCTGAAAACCGGCATCCAGTTGCTCGACGAGGAAGAAATTACCGGCGACGAAGCGTTTCGTTCGACGCTGTTCGGCAGCGGCTCGAAGCCGGCCGTGTCGCCGATGAAACGATTGCAAGCCAGTCCGAGGTCGACTAATGCAAGGGTGGCAGCGCCTGCTGCCCCGCCCGTACAGCGCGAGTCCCGTTCGCCGGCGAAGGGCGCAGCACGCGATGCCGGCGACATGACCGCGGAACAATTGTTCGAGGAGTTTCTCGGCGCGCTCGGAATCGCCAGGGACGAAATCCATCCGGCTATTGATATGTCGGACGTCATGCAGAATGCCGGCAAGGTGCTGCGCGAACTGGTGAGCGGCTTTGCCGACCTGATGGTCAGCCGCACCAACGTGAAAACGATGTTCCGCCTCGACCAGACCACGGTACTGCCCCATCACAACAATCCGCTGAAGCTGTCGGAAAATATTAACGATTCGCTAAAACAGCTGCTGATTGGCCGGGAGGGTGAATATCTTGGTCCGCAGGACAGCGTGCGCGAAGTGTGCCGCGACCTGAAGTTTCACCACGACGCCGTGATCGAAGCAATGACGGCCTCGGTGCGCGATTTCACGGAGCGTTTCGATCCTGCAGAATTGCAGGAAAGCTTCGAACGGCCCCGCTCTCGCAAATCCCTGATGGACGCATTCGGCAAATTGAGATTCTGGAATCTGTATTGTGATCTGTATCCGGATCTCGCCGATGCGGGCGACGGACAACTGCCGCTGCAATTCTGCGAAGAATTCGTTCGCAATTACGAAAAGCGCATCGCGGATTTCAAGCGCGTCGACCGCAAGGACAGCGAAGCGGCCTGAATTTGGGCGGGCGCGTCGGACCCTGCGCGAGATCGCCCGTGATACGGGCTCCTACAGGTGCCAATAGACGCGCTGCAGGAGCCTGTATCACGGGCGATCTCGCAAAACGTTAACGGTTGCGGCGATTGCTGATCAAATCATCGACCACTGACGGATCAGCGAGGGTCGAGGTATCCCCGAGGTTGCTGTAATCGTTTTCCGCCACCTTGCGCAGAATCCGCCGCATGATCTTGCCGGAGCGTGTCTTTGGCAGCCCCGGTGCCCACTGGATGAAGTCCGGTGTGGCAATCGGCCCGATCTCCTTGCGCACCCATTGCCGCAATTCGGCCAGTAATTCATCGCTCTGCGGAACGCCTTCCATGAGCGTGACATAAGCATAAATGCCCTGCCCCTTGATCTCGTGCGGACAGCCGACGACGGCCGCTTCAGCGACCTGCTTGTGTGCGACCAGCGCGCTCTCCACCTCGGCGGTGCCCATACGATGCCCGGAGACGTTAAGGACGTCGTCAACGCGACCGGTAATCCAGTAGTAACCGTCTTCGTCACGTCGCGCGCCGTCGCCGGTCGTGTAGCAGCCGGGGAACGCGGAAAAGTAGGTTTCGATAAAACGCTGGTGATCGCCATAAACCGTGCGCATCTGGCCCGGCCAGCTGTCCCGCAGGACCAGGTTGCCTTGGGTTGCGCCCTCCAGAAACTGTCCGTCGTTGTCGACCAGTGCGGGCCGAATGCCGAACATCGGCTTTGTAGCAGACCCCGGTTTGAGATCGGTCGCACCCGGCAATGGGCTGATAAGGATGCCGCCGGTTTCGGTTTGCCACCAGGTGTCCACGACCGGACAGCGTCCCTCACCGACCACGTGGTAATACCACTCCCAGGCTTCGGGATTGATCGGTTCGCCAACCGTCCCCAGCAGTCGCAGACTCTTGCGTGAGGTCTTTTTCACCGGCTCGTCGCCGGCGCGCATGAGCGCACGAATTGCCGTCGGCGCCGTGTAGCAGATGTTCACCCGATGCTTGTCGCAAACCTCCCAGAAGCGCGACGGCGTCGGATAGTTCGGCACGCCCTCGAACATCAGCGTGATGGCGCCGTTCGCAAGCGGTCCGTAGACAATATAGCTGTGGCCGGTGACCCAGCCGACGTCGGCGGTACACCAGAAGACATCGCCAGGGTGGTAGTCGAACACGCTCTCGTGCGTCATTGAGGCGTATACAAGGTAACCACCGGTAGTGTGCAACACGCCCTTCGGTTTACCCGTTGATCCCGAGGTATAGAGAATGAACAGCGGATCTTCGGCGTTCATTTCCTCGCAGGGGCAATCGGCCGGCATGCGCGGCTCGAGTTCGTGCAGCCAGTTATCCCGGCCATCGACCCAGTCAACGTCTGTGCCGGTGTGTCGTACCACCAGCACTTTCTCGAGTGTCGTTACATCCGGACGTTTGGCAGCAGCATCGACGTTCGCTTTCATGGGAATCGCCTTCCCGCCGCGTACGCCCTGGTCGGCAGTAATGACGATATTCGATTGGCAATCGTTGATGCGGCCCGCCAGCGCGTCGGGCGAGAACCCGCCGAAAACGACGGAATGCACCGCGCCTATGCGGGCGCAGGCCAGCATCGCCACCGCCGCGTCCGGAATCATGGGCATGTAGATGGTGATGCGATCGCCCTTCTTCGCACCGAGAGATTTCAGGACATTGGCTAACCGGCAGACCCGTTCATACAACTCCCGATAGGTAATCTTCAGGTCGCGCGCCGGATCGTCGCCCTCCCAGATAATGGCCACCTCGTGGCCGCGGCTCCCGAGATGCCGATCGACACAGTTGTAGCAGACGTTCAGGGTGCCGTCGGAATACCAGCGAATGTGCAAGTTGTCCTTGTCGAAGGATACATCCTTGACTTCAGTGAACGGCTTGATCCAGTCGATCCGCTGCGCCTGTTCGGCCCAGAATCCTTCGTTGTCGTCGATGGAGTGCTGATAAAGGCGTTCGTAGTCTGCTGCATTGATGTGCGCGCGTTGCGCCCAGCTTTCGCTAACGTTGTAAATCTTCGTCATTAACCTGCCTTGGTCTTTGGTTTCTCGATCATTTCGTGTGCGCCGCAATGTCAAGTATACGTTCTGCCTGAAGCAGATGCGGGCGGTCGAGCATTTCGCCATTTAGCGCGAGTGTGCCGGAGCCGGGATTGTCGGCAAACAATCGGACAATACGTTGCGCACGTTCTATTTCTGCAGTGCTCGGTGCAAATGCTTCGTTGATAATGTCGACCTGCGCCGGATGAATGGCGAGCATGCCGCAAAAGCCGTCCCTGCGCGCTTTGGCCGCATAGCCTGCGAGCCCCTCGCTGTTGCGAAAGTCGGTAAATACCGTGTCAATCGCCGGCACGCCGGCACCCGTTGCTGCAATGAGGCAAAGCGATCTGGCCAGCTCGTAGGGCGGCAACCAGTTGCCCGCCTCGTCCCTGCTGGCAGTCGCACCAATTGCAGCGCTGAGATCTTCTGCCCCCCAGGTGAGGCCGGCAAGGCGCTCGGTAGCGCCTGCATACTCGTGTAAATGGAAGAGCGCCAGCGGCTGTTCGGTGGCTATCGGCAGAATCAACGTCTTGCCATGCGGCACGTCGTGCTTCTTCTCGAGCCAGGTGAGGAGCTTTGACAAGCCAACGATATCGGCGGCACGTTGCGGTTTTGGTACGACGATACCTGCCGGCGACGCCGGCATTACTGCATGCAAATCGGCCCTGGCATCTGCCGATTGCAGCGGGTTGATCCGTACCCAGATATTCAGCGTGCTGTTTGCCTGCAAGAAGTTCCTGGTGAGTTCCCGCGCTCGCGGTCGCCCGGTCGCCGCAACCGAATCTTCGAGGTCGATGATCAGCGCATCGGCGTTGCCGGTCGCTGCCTTCTGCAGCTTTTTCTCGCTATCACCGGGTACGAAGAGATAGCTTCGGCTCACTTGGGTTTCCGCATCATGAGCGCCGTGCGCTTGCATTCGCCGACCAGTTCGTCGTGCTGATTGAAGCCCCGGTGCGCGAACACGACGATGCCGTTCTCCGGTCGGGACTTGCTGTTGCGCAGTTCAAGCACTTCTGTCTCTACGTGTATCGTGTCGCCATGAAAAAGCGGCTTGGGAAACCGCACGCTATCCCAACCCAAATTTGCCACGGTCGTGCCAACGGTCGTGTCGCCGACCGAAATGCCCACCATGAAGCCGAGCGTCAGGCAGCTGTTAACCAGTGGTTTGCCGAACTCCGTTTGCTTGCAGTACTCGGCATCAATGTGCAGCGGAGCCGGATTGTGCGTAATTGCACTGAACCAGACGTTGTCGGCCTCCGTGATGGTGCGGCGCAGGCTGTGCCGAAACGTCTGCCCGACCGTGAATTCCTCGAAATAAAGCCCCGCCATAACCGTTGCCTCTGCCTGAATCCGGACCGACGCGTGCCTGCCGGCGCCGTTGCAGCGGGCATGATAATGCGCGCGCCCCTGCATGAGAAACCCGCTAATCGTCAGGCGCCCGGGATTGGCATTATGTCAAACTCAAGCAATTGAAACGTCTCCCGACCCGATTTCCGCCGGGGATCGCCGACGCCGGCTGCTAAGCTACGCCCGGCAGACGGGGCACCGCGGGGGCCCTCGGATACATCGGATCGACCTGACGGACAACACTATGGCTGGAAAAACGATCGTCGTCGGCAACAAGGAAATTCCTCCGGGTACGCGGGAAACCATCGAACTCGTGGTAGCCAACCTGTATACCCATACCGAGTTGCCGATGCCGGTGCACATCGTCAACGGACGTCGCGACGGACCGGTACTATTTGTGACCGCGGCCGTACATGGCGACGAACTGAATGGCGTAGAAATCATCAAGCGCGTCTTGCGTCGCTCTTCGCTCGACCGCTTGCGCGGCTGCATACTCGCCGTACCCATCGTCAACGTGTTCGGATTTATCCATCAGTCGCGCTACCTGCCGGACCGTCGTGACCTCAATCGCTCGTTCCCCGGACGTGGCACGGGTTCGATCGCGGCACGAATTGCCAATCTCATCGCCACCGAAATTGTCGCCAATGCCGATTTCGGCATCGATTTGCACACAGCCGCCGTCGATCGCATCAATTTCCCGCAAATTCGGGCCGATCTGTCCGAGCCGGCAACACGCCGGCTGGCCGAAGCGTTCGGCGCTCCGGTAGTAATCGACGCGGCTGTACGCGAAGGGTCGTTGCGGCAATATGCGAGCGTAAACGGGGTGCCGACGCTTCTTTACGAAAGCGGTGAAGCACTGCGCTTCGACGAGCTGTCGATCAATACCGGAGTACGCGGCGTCCTGCGTGTTTTGCGCGCGCTCGACATGCTGCCGCCGAATCCGAAGAAAAACCTACCGACGACTCCCAACTACACCAATACCACGTCCTGGGTACGCGCACCGATCAGTGGCATCATCAACACGCAGTGCCGGCTGGGTGAACGCGTGCGAACCGACGAGGTGCTTGCGACGATCAGCGATCCATTCGGTGAAGTCGAGGTCGACGTGCTCGCATCCAACGGTGGCATCGTGATTGGCCGCAGCACTTCGCCTTTGACGCACGAAGGCGATGCGTTGTTTCATCTGGCGAGGTTTGATGACACGCGCGAAGCAAAGGCCACGGTCGATGAATTCCAGGATGCCAACGCCGTCGATATGAGCTGGGGCTGAGCAACGGGCACAATGGCGGAAGAAAGCAATCAATCGGTGACGGTCGGCTGGCGGGAGTGGGTCGGCCTGCCGGAACTCGGCATTCCGCGCATCAAGGCCAAAGTCGATACCGGCGCAAGGACCTCTGCACTGCATGCATTTCACGTCGAGCCATTCACAAGGGAGGGCGCCGGCTGGGTGCGTTTTCGGATTCACCCGAAACAGTATCGAACCGACGTGGAAGTCACCTGTGAGGCGCCGGTCAAGGACCAGCGCATCGTTTCTGATTCAGGCGGCCACCGGGAATCACGCTATGTCATTGAAACACGGGTGCAGCTGCTTGAGTTATCATGGCCGATAGAAATTACACTGACATCTCGTGACGACATGCGCTTTCGCATGTTGCTCGGCAGGACGGCGCTGCGGAATCGCATAATCGTCGACCCCGCCCGATCCTACGTCACCCGGCGCCCGCGGCGCCGTCGTTAAGGAATTCACTATGAAAATCGGCATACTTTCAAGAAATAAGCGGCTGTATTCAACCAAACGACTGGTCGAAGCGGCAACCACGCGCGGCCATGAGGTTCGGGTGATAAATCATTCGCGTTGTTACATGAACATTGCGAGCTTTAACCCAAGCATTCACTACGATGGCGCCCTGCTGCCACGATTCGATGCCATCATCCCTCGTATCGGCGCGTCCGTGACCTTCTATGGCACTGCCGTCGTGCGGCAGTTCGAAATGATGGGCACTTTTTCGTTGAACGAATCGGTTGCCATCTCACGATCGCGCGACAAACTGCGATCGCTGCAATTGCTTTCGCGAAAAGGTATCGGGCTCCCGGTTACGGGCTTCGCCAGCTCGCCGGCAGATTCCAGCGATCTCCTGAACCTGGTGGGCGGTGCGCCGGTCATCCTGAAGCTGCTGCAAGGCACGCAAGGCAAAGGCGTGGTGCTGGCCGAGACCCGCAATGCGGCAGAAAGCGTGGTCGAAGCATTCCGCGGCTTGAATGCGGATTTTCTGGTGCAAGAATTTATCAAAGAGGCCGGCGGCGCCGATATTCGCTGCTTCGTGATTGGTGAAAAAGTCGTGGCATCAATGATACGGCAGGCCCAGGACGGCGAGTTTCGTTCCAATTTGCATCGTGGCGGCTCTTCCAGGCTAATCAAGATCACTCCCGAGGAACGTTCGACCGCGGTGCGTTCCGCCAGAATCATGGGGCTCAATGTTGCCGGCGTCGATATCCTGCGCTCCAATCACGGCCCGGTGGTCATGGAAGTAAATTCTTCGCCGGGTCTCGAAGGAATTGAAGGAGCCACCGGCAGGGATGTAGCCGGAATGATCATCGAATACATTGAAAAGCACTCGAAGGAAGGCAATACCCGAACCCGGGGTGCGGGTTGATGCGCTGACAATAATAACCGGAGTGAAGTGATATGAAACTCTACGCAATTCGCCGTCAAAGTAACTGGAAAGATGCAGGCGAACTGGAAGTCGCTGCGGGACGCTCTACCAAGGTAGGCAATGAGGAGATGCCGGACAAGGTTCGCTGGATCCGCTCCTACGTCGTGAGCGAGGAAGATGGACGACTGGGCACTATTTGCATTTACGAAGCAACCGACGAGGATGCCATTCGCGAGCACGCACGGCGTGCCGACTTACAGGCTGACAGCATCGTGCCCGTGGTGAACACAGTCGTCGTACGTCCCGATCCTGCCTGAGAAGTAGCACGAAGGGCTGTTGCGGCCCTTCGTGCAATTGGCGTACAGGCATATTGTTGCAATCCATATGGGACTCTCACTCGCCGAACTAAGCGAACTGAAGCAAGCCAAGTTATTGCTCGAAGAACCCGGACTCGCTGCGAAGATCAGCGATGCCATCGGCAGCCCGATCGAAAAAGGCTTCGAGCTCCTGCCGAAAAAATGGAATGCGACGATTGTCGACGTCACGCGGAAATCCATCGAAAAGGCCCTGGATGTCGCGCTATCAACCATGGATCACGGCCAGCGTCACGAGCCTTCCAACTGGTGGCACAAACTGGCGGTCGGCACGACTGGCGCTGC
>CAZSDL010000039.1:0-17110 GCA_964605635.1 uncultured Woeseiaceae bacterium | reverse complement strand
TTTTTTCGGGCATGCCGGACTGGGACCGGCTCATGTCGTTCCCGCCCCCGAAACTCTCGGAGGAGGAACAGGCGTTCATCGACGGGCCGTGCGAGGAGCTTTGTCGCATGCTCGACGATTGGGAAATCTGCCATGAACTTGGTGATCTGCCACCGGCAGTGTGGCAGTTCATCAAGAAGCACAAATTTTTCGCCATGATTATCCCGAAGCAGTACGGCGGTCTCGAGTTCTCCGCCTATTGCAACGCTATGGTCATCACCAAGCTCGCCAGCCGCAGCAGCGTGGCCTCGTCAACGGTTGGCGTGCCAAATTCGCTGGGGCCCGCGGAACTCTTGCTGCACTACGGCACGGAAGAACAGAAGCAACGGTACCTGCCAGGACTTGCGTCCGGAGACGAAATTCCCTGCTTCGCCCTGACGTCGACGCAAGCAGGTTCCGATGCCGCGGCACTCATCGACAGCGGAGTGGTTTGCAAGGGCGACTGGCACGGCGAGGAAATTGTTGGCATTCGGCTCAACTGGAACAAGCGCTACATCACGCTGGCGCCGATCGCCACTGTGCTGGGATTGGCCTTCAAGCTCTACGATCCGGACCATCTCCTCGGCCAACAGGAAGACTACGGCATAACCGCAGCACTCGTGCCGACCGACACACCCGGCGTGGTTATCGGCCGCCGTCACAATCCGTTGAGTATCGCGTTCCAGAACGGCCCGACCAGCGGCAAGGACGTTTTCGTGCCCCTCGACTACATCATCGGCGGACAGGAAATGGCGGGCAAAGGCTGGAAAATGCTGGTTGAGCTTCTGGCAGTCGGCCGGGCGATCACGTTGCCCGCCTCCGCAGCGGGCGGCGGTCAAGCCGCATGCTACACGACCGGCGCATACGCGCAGCTTCGCAAGCAATTCAACCTGCCTATTGCCATGTTCGACGGCGTGGGGGAGGCACTGACCCGCATTGCCGGCCACACGTACATCATGAATTCCGCCATCGCGGTAACTTCCGGCGCCATCGACCAGGGCGAGAAGCCGGCCGTGCCTTCGGCGATTCTCAAGTACCACTGCACGGAAATGGGGCGCATGATCGCGAACGATGCGATGGACGTGCACGGTGGCAAGGGCATCATGATGGGCCCGCGCAATTACATTGGCCGAGGCTATATGGCGACGCCGATCGCAATTACCGTCGAAGGCGCAAATATATTGACCCGCTGCCTGATAATTTTCGGACAAGGCGCCATTCGCTGTCACCCGTTCGTGCTCCGGGAGCTGGAAGCCGCGCAAGACGAAGATCCCGAACGGGGCCTGCGCGATTTCGACCAGGCACTGTTTGCGCATATTGGTTACGCGATCAGCAATCTTGCCCGGTCTTTTGTACTTGCGCTAACGCATGCGAAATTCAGTCGCGTGCCGCTAAACACGCCAACACGCCGCTATTACCAGAACATCAATCGGTACAGTGCGGCGTTTGCCCTTGCCTCCGATTTTGCCATGCTGACGCTCGGCGGAAAATTGAAGCAGAAGGAACTCCTGTCCGCGCGGCTTGGCGACATACTGAGCTCCATGTACCTCGCATCGACTGTTTTGAAGCATTTCGAAAACCAGGGTCGCCGCGCAGCGGATCTGCCCCTGGTCGAGTGGTCGGTACGCACGCTGATGTACCAGGCGCAGGAACAACTGCACAGCTTTCTGCGGAATTTTCCGAACCGCCCGGTCGCATTCTTCCTGCGATGCTTCATATTTCCGCGAGGCCGCACTTACTCGGCACCGTCGGACGAGCTCAGCCAGAAGATTGTCGGTCTTATCACGCACACCGGCGAAGCGCGCGAGCGCTTGAGCCAACAGGCGTACACCGCTATTGAACCCGGAAACCCTGCCGGATTGTTGCAGGAAGCATTGCTGGTATCAGAGCAATTGGCGCCGCTGGAGAAAAAGTTGCGGCAAGCAGAAAAGGAAGGCCTCATCAAGTCGGAATATCTCGGCTACCAGATCGACCAAGCACTGAATGCCGGGATCATCGAGGCGAAAGAGGCAGAAGCCTTGCGTGACTTTCATCGCAAGGTACTCGCTCTTATGTCAGTGGACGACTTTGCCCCGGATGAAGTCGGCAGATCGGGTAGCAATGTTAGCGATGACAGCGATGCGACTCGAACTACCCGCAATGCGGCAAAGTCGAAGGTACGTGCAAGAAAAAAATCGGCGTCCCCCGACAACAAGGAAGCCCCGGCCGGTAACGACTGACCTCTTGCGGATACTCCGCGCATGCAAAAGCCGTCAGGTCCCATTACCTATGAGGTCACTCTGGACATCGACCGGCCCGCGACGGAGGACCGTGACGGTGAAGCAGGCATCGACCCCGCAAGTGAGATAGACGCCTGGCTCGATGAACACAATCGGCAGATGCTGGAACTTCCAGGCTTCCTCAATGCTGCCACGTACCGCGTCAACGACGTCGGTGCCGATCGTCTCCGCTACGTTACCCACTACCAGGTCGAGTCAGGCCAGGCGCTGGACGACTATCTCGCAGGTCCAGCCACCGAAATGCGTCGCTCGACACAGGACCACTTCGGAGAACGCGTCACTGCAAGCCGACGCATACTGCGCCCGGCAACGAGCCCTTCCGAGGCGCCCGAAGCAACAGAAACCTGCGCCAACTGTGCAACGCCTCTCGCCGGTCAATACTGCAGCCGCTGCGGCCAACGGGCTCGCAGCCGACTGATCAGTATCTGGGAACTGGTCCGGGACGCGATCGGCGACCTGTTCGAACTTGACTCCCGGATCTGGCAGACACTGATACCGCTGGTATTCAGGCCGGGCAAGCTGACCCGCGACTACCTGATGGGCCGGCGCGCGCGGTTCATGCCGCCATTCCGTACTTACCTGGTGCTCAGCTTGTTGTTCTTCCTGGTCGCGTTTTTCGACCCGCAACAGCAACTGGGCATATTTTTCGAACCGCCGGATCCGTCGGTTGCGGCCAACGCCGGCACGGCCGCATCCGCATCTGAGGTCCGGCAAGAAGTGCTGGAGGAGCTAAGGAGAGAAGGCATCATCGCCGGACCACAGGAGTCCGAACCTGCGAATGACAATGATCCGGAACGTGATGCACCGGGCGCCGATGTTCGTAGCACGCCCGACGATGGTGCGGTCGTCAATTGCGACCTTGAAGGTTTTTCACTGGACGGTGCACCGGAGTGGCTGTCACGGCGATTCACCCGTGAACGCGTGCAAGCCGTTTGCGAGAAAGTCAGCGCCGACAGCGGTCAGGCTTTTCTGAATCAGCTGCTCGACAATGTTCCTGTCGCACTTTTTGTATTGCTGCCGCTGATGGCGCTGGTGCTGAAGATGCTGTTCCCGCTATCGAAGCGCTACTACGCCGAACACCTGTTGTTCGTCCTTCACTTCCACGCATTCTTCTTCCTGATCCTGACGATTCAGGTAGTTGTCAGCAGACTTGCAACCCGGCTGCCGATTCCCGAAGCGGCTGCGAATTTGACTATATTGCTGCTCTCCCTTTACATACCACTCTACCTTTACAAGGCGATGCGCCGTGTCTATGAGCAGGGGCTTTTAATCACGTTGCTCAAGTATGTCCTGCTAGTATTTGCATACGTCTTCGGATTTGCGTTCATTTTACTGACAGCCGCCTTTTATACGGCATTTTCAATCTAAAGCGTCAGAGCGATCGACCCACAGGAGTTCGGACAAGTGACAAAGAAACCAGCAATAATGGGAGCTTTATTCGTGGCCCTGGCTTCTATCGCAGCGTGTGGCGGCGAGTCGCAGCCGGCGGATACCGGGAATACATCACGTGCCGCAACGGAACGGGCTGCCCCCGCGACGGCGACCGGCCCTGATGCACAGGCAACAGGGTTGGAGCGTTCACCCGCGCCCGCAAACGCCGAAGTCTTTTTCGTCGAGCCAGAGAATGGCGCTGTCGTCTCCAGCCCAGTCAAGGTTGAATTCGGCATAGCCGGCATGGACGTCGTTCCGGCGGGCCAAATGGCTGAACATGCAGGGCATCATCACGTCCTGGTGAATACCGGCCTGCCGGATCTGGCATGGCCGATCCCGGCGGACGAACAGCACATCCATTTCGGCGATGGCAGCTCATCGACCGAGCTCGGTCTGGCGCCCGGCGAACATACCCTGCAGTTGCTGTTTGCCGATCACCTGCACATCCCGCACGATCCCCCGGTTTTTTCTGAGGTCATTACCATAACAGTCGAATAGACTGCTTGAGCAAGACCTGCCGGAGCACTAGAATTTCCGGGCTAAGCGCATTTCAGGTCAGCAAGGTCTTCGCGGCACGCGGGCACATGGTCCATGACTAAAAAAATTATAGGAATCAGTGGTCTGGCGGCGTATGTGCCGCCCTTCCGTGTATGGCTTGACGACTGGTCCGAATGGACCGGCAATCATTGGCCCAAGATTCGCGAAGTGGTGGGGCGCAGTTTCCGCGTGCGCGGCCCGAATCACAGTGTCTATACGATGGCCGCAACCGCGGTGATGCGCCTCATCGACAACTACGACATCGATCCGCTGCGCGTTAAGTTCCTCGGGCTCGGTACCGAATCCAGCACTGACAACTCCGCCGGCGCAATCATTATCAAGGGGATGGTCGATCGAGCACTGGTTGCCAAGGGCAAACCGCCGATCGCGCGCAGTTGTGAGGTTCCGGAGTTCAAACACGCCTGTCTCGGCGGGGTGTACGGGATGAAAGGCGCCATCCGGCACCTCGCACTTGATGGGGCCGGTGGCCAGGCAATCGTCGTTTGTGCGGACATCGCGGAGTATGCGCGCGGCAGCAGTGGCGAACCGACCCAGGGCGCGGGCGCTGTCGCGATGTTACTCGAAGAGAATCCCGCACTTGCCGAGGTGGACCTCATCCGATCCGGTTCGGCATCCGACTATCGAATCATGGATTTCCGCAAACCGATGCTGCGCTTCTGCGGCCAGGACCGCAGTGAAAGCCATCAGGTTCAGGATTTCCCGGTGTTCAACGGCAAGTACTCGACGACCTGTTACATCGACGAGACTTTGCACGCCTTGCAAGACATGTACGACAAGCGGAACCTGCAGGCGAGTGACTATCTCAGGAAATTGCAGACTGTTTTCATGCACCGGCCGTACCGTCGAATGCCGGAAACCGGCTGGGCAATCGCTTACCTTTTCGCATTGGGTACCGGCACTTCGGAAGATCGTGCGGAGTTGTCGTCATACTGTTACGAGGCGGGTATCGAACCCGATGCCCTGCTTGCCGAAATGCTCAGCAAACCGCAAATCGTCAGCCTGGCAAACGCCGAGCAACTGAATTTTGAGGTTTACCCATTGACCATGGGCGTCTTCCGCATATTTCGTGCATCGAGGCGCTACCGGCGCGAAATTCTCGACAAGCTGGCACTCGGCAGCGACACAATGCTCGACCTGGGTAACCTCTATACAGCCGCTCTGCCTGCATGGATTGCTGCCGGCTTCGAGCAGGCGCTGGACGAGGGGCGCAACATGGAAGGCGAGGAGCTGCTGACCCTTGGTTACGGAAGTGGCGACGCTGCCGAAGTGATTCCGTTGATCGTTGCCGATCGCTGGCGAGAAGCAACAGCGGCGATCGGGTTCGCAAAGGCAATGGAATTCACCATCGACCTGAATCGTGAACAGTACGAAGCGCTGCACGACGGACACCGGGTAATTGGCCTCGACTATATTCCACGCAACGAGTTTGTCATCGACAAGGTCGGACGGACGGACCAGCGTCAGTTCCAGGACATCGGTATCGAGTACTACCGCTACGCCGTTTGACCTGGCAGCCGGGCGCACCAATGCACGGAAGACTCAGAGTGGCGTCAGGTACTGTCCAAGTATCGTCGCGTGATCGTTTTCAAGGCGCTGCCATTCCAGCTTGAACCAAGGCGTAAAGCGCTCGGGCACCGTTGCCAGTTCCTCCCGCAGTTCAGCCACGGTAAGAAAGCGAGTCGCGGCGATTTCGTGCCGATTCGACACCACGTCCTGATCGACACGTCCCAGATAGACCCAGCACAGCTCGTGCTCCGAACCCAGGGTCTCGTACGATGCCTGGTAGGTAAACTTGTAAACGAACTTGAGTTGCGCACGAATGTTCAGCTCTTCACGCAGGCGACGTTCAGTCGCTTTCTCCATCGACTCGCCAACTCGCGGGTGACTGCAGCAACTATTTGACCAGTAGAGTGGCCATAGTCGCTTGTCAGCGCTGCGTTGTTGCAGCAGCAATCGCCCACGACGATCGAAGATGAATAACGAGAATGCACGATGCAGAATCCCCTGGCCGTCGTGACAGGATGCCTTGTCGAGACTTCCGGATACCGTGTCATCTGCATCGACGAGTATTAACTGCTCAGCCTCTGACGAAACGATTCGGCTAAGATTGTCCTTCATTCGGCGGTCATCCTTACAATTCGGTATCCGGCACGGTCCAAAGCTGCTTCCACGTCAGCAACCGTACCGGGACAAAGCGCTACGATCGAACCGCCGCCCCCGGAGCCGGTCAGCTTGGCACCTGTCGCACCATGGGTTCTGGCGATGTCGACCATCGTTTCAAGTTCCGGTGTCGACACTTGCAAGGCGTTGAGCAGACCATGACAGACGTTCATCAGGGGCCCTAGTGTAGCGTAATCGCCCTTGGCCAATGCGTCGGCTCCCGCCAGCGCAATCGCATCCATCTGGTCGAAAAGAGCATCGTAGGAATTCCTCGATTGCTCAAAGCGCTGTCGGACCGCAGCGACCTGGTCGCGGGTTATGCCGCGCTTGCCACTTGCTGCAATGACCAGGGGCAGCCGTCCCGCCATTGCGATTTGCCGGACTTGCGGGGTCGCGCTACGCCGGAACAGCACCGGCGTGCCGTACGTCGCGAGCGTATTGTCAATGCCCGACGGATCACCGTGCGCGAGCTTTTCGCAATCGAACGCCAGTGAGTTGACCGCCGTGTCATCGAGCCCGAGGGTGAACGCCGTATCAAAAGCCCGCACGATGGCTACTGCTGCCGAAGCAGACGAGCCGAGTCCCATGGCGGCCGGGACCCGCAGCTGCAAACGTACGTCGAAGCATTGCTTGGCCAGCCCCAGGCGATCGACAATGAACGCCAGCATGCCGGCTACCCCTGCGGACGCCGACGGCGGTACGGCAAAGTGCTGCGTCCCTGCAGGCTCTGTTACGGTCAGCGCGGTTTCGGCATTTACTTCGCTAACTGAGGCGACAGCAGCACTCTCGATCGGCAGTGCCAGCACATGGCGGTCGTACACAGCAGCGTGCTCGCCGAAAAGTATGACCTTGCCGGATGCCGAGCCCTGTGCATGCAGCGAGCGGCTTGCGCGATGTTCGTTGCCCTGCAGCTGCTGCAGAACCTCGCGGGCCTTCCAGTCCTTTATGTCACCGCTTTCGACCAGCGCGTCGACAACACGTTCGAAGCTTTCCGGCGGAGCGCCAACACTGGCAGCCACACTGCGCGCATGCAGGCTCATGTGACCCTTCTGGATGCCGTCGGTCACCAGCGCACGCAGCGCGGCCAGGTTCTGGGCCAGCCCGACAGCACCCATCATCTCCGCCAGTTCGCTTGCGGATTGCACCCCTGCGATAGCAAGGCCTGCCGTTGCGGCCGGATTCGAGTGCAAAGCGCCGCCCACAGTGCCGACCTTGATGGGTATCACCAACTGACCCTCGAGATTACCGCCTGCATCAACCTGCCAGCGCGTCAGGGAACGATACGCGCCACTACGGGCGGCGTAAGCGTGCGCACCGGCTTCCAGGGATCGCCAGTCGTTGCCGGTCGCAATGGCTACGGCATCGATACCGTTCATGATGCCCTTGTTGTGCGTGGCGGCCCGGTAGGGATCCACGTTGGCCAGATCGTTCGCAAGAACGATATCGTCCCGCAGCGCGACACTTTCGCCTGTTCCTTCAGCGAGCGCTGCCAGCGGCAAAGTGACGTGTGCGGTTACCAATGAACGATCGGCGAGATTGGAGAGTATTCGCAACACGGCCCGGCCCGCAACACACTTCTCGACCGTCGGCGCGATCCGTTCGCACATGGTATTGACCAGGTTGGCGCCCATAGCATCGCAGGTGTCTACAAGAAGATGTAATGCGACAGCGACCTGTCCACCCGGCAGTGCGTGCCGGAAAAATTCAAGCGCCCGGGCACCACCGCCCCTGGCCAGCAAACGTTGCTCATGCTCGTTTGCAAGCGCCAGCAACTCGTCGTGAGCGTCCTGCAAAGACCGTACTGCTGCATCGGCATTTGCAACATCGACCAGCAGTACTTGCCCGATCAGCAGGCGGTCGCCGGCCTGTACGCGGAATCCGCCGCCAGCACGCGCGAGTTTGGCAGCATTGCTCACTCCGGCAACGATAGACGGCTCTTCGACGACCAGCGGCACCACGCAGTCGCGGCCGTTGATCACAAAATTCGGCGCAACGGCGAGCGGAAGACCGAAGACGCCAATAACGTTCTCGATCATGCGGTCCGCACCTTGCCGGTCCAGCAACACCACACTTTCTTTCAGGTGGCGCGCCAACCCGGCATCGAGCCACTGTTCACGCAGCAGGGCGTCTATGCGCTCCGCAATACCCATCCGGTAAAATCCGGGGATGCGGGAGTCTTTCACCTGTCTCAGGACTCCTTCAAGCCGCATGAATCGAGCGTGACCGGCAACTTTTTGAAGCCGAAGCCAGCAGCGTGCCCGGCGAACTCCTCGAGCGCATCTTGCCCGGTCCCAAGGACGACACCGATATCGCCGCCGCCGGCCCCGCAGGGTTTGTAGGTAAGCCCGCGGCGTGCTGCAAGTTCGTGCAATTGCCGATGACCGGCATCGAAAATTCCGAGATGGTGATTGACGCTGAAGTGCTGCAGCGCTACGCAGTAGTCTTGCAGCGTGTCCAGTACATTCTTGCTATGCCCGCCGCGCCACGCTTCCAGAACTCGTTCTGACCCTTGCCGAAGTTTTCCGGCAGATGCGCGGGCGGCCGCCGTACCCATGTTCTCTCTCAGGCTCGTCAATTTGTCCATGGTGCTGGCGGCACGACCGCTCCACCACAGTGAGTAACCCATGCCGGTCGGCCATTGCAGTGCTTCAGTTGCCAGACTGGTGGTCGTATCGAATGCCATTACTCCCCCGTGTAAAGCCGCCGCGATATCGACGCCGCTGCCGCTGCCGCCCTGGAACGCTCGATGCGCGGCCATTGCGATGGGCCCCGGCTTGCGCCGGTCGCCGGTGAACCGCAGTAAGGCAGACGTGAGGGCAACTGCAAGCGCCGCACTTGATCCAAGGCCGAGCTTCTCTCCGCTCTCGTCATCATAGAATGCCCTGGTATCCAATTGCATGGCGATCGACCCCGCTACTGGCTTACCCACTGCACGCCAAACGTGGCTGATCAGGGCGGGATCGAGTGATGGCTGGCCATCTCCCACGGGAAGAAATTCCGCCGATTCACCGAAACGGAAGCGAAAGGTTGCAGCCTCCCGATCCGACATCGCGAGCGAGTGACTTGCCTCGTTTGTCGACTGCAGCATGACCCTGGCCCTGCAATTTACCGCCATGACAATTGCGGGAGCTCCATCCAGCACCGCGTATTCGCCGCAGAGCACGGCTTTGCCGGGCGCGCTCATCGTGATTTTTTTCATGCAACATCGAGGACACGAGCGCCCTCGCCCAGGCCGCTGCTCATGACGCGGCGAACGCCGCTCGTTGCTGACAATGCCGAAATCACACTGGCTTCCTCTTCCGGCAGGCATATCGCTTTCAGTTGCGGGCCGGCATCGATAGTGAAGAAGACGGCATGGCCCTCTCTCTGCAACGTGCGAATCGATTCCATGCAAGCAACCGTGGCGTTACTCCAGTAAACGATGGAGGGACGTGACGTCCACATGACTGAATGCATCTTGAGGCAATTGTGCTCGGCAACCGCAGCCAGTGCTGTAAAGTCCCGCCGCTGCACTGCAGCGCGCGCCTCTTGCAAATCTGCGTTTTGGCGTTCGATCCAGCTTGCGTAAAACGGCGACGTAGCCGCACTACGAATCATCGCGTCTCCCGAGGCCAGTGGCTTCGCCGATTCCTCCGTGATGGCGACGACGATGCGAAGCGGCCAGTCATGCGCGGCCGCAATGCTCGCCACCTGGATTTCGTCGTCCCCGGCGCTCAGCTCAACGATACCGGGAAACAGCGAGCGGGCCGCGGAACCGGACGCCGCTCCGGCCTGGCGAGCGAGCCTCAGGCGATCGAGGTTTATTTCCGCTGCCCGGGCTGCGGCAGTTACCAGTGCCGCAAAAGCGGATGCCGACGATGCCAGCCCTGCGCCGATCGGAAAATTGCCGGTGCTGTCGATCCGGGCGGCAGGACGTTCGACGCCACACAAACGGTCGAGACAGGCGGACACGCGCGCTAACATCGCTGGCTTGTCTTCGCCATTTACCAGCAGACGGTCTTTTGTGCACACAGTATCGAATTCGACGGCCATACGTGTCCACAGGGATTCCAGTGTCACGGACAGCGAGCCGCTTGCCGGCAGGTTCCTGTCGCGATCTCGCTTGCCCCAATACTTGATCAGCGCAATATTCGGTTGTGCCTGAGCTTCAGCGCGCATAAGGGCGTTTCAGAGGAATGAGTTTTGACTCGTAAAGCAGGGCGCGAAATTATAGCTCACAAGGGGCGGGTGCCGTCAGCCGCTTCGTCAAGCGGGTTCGGCCTTATCGGTGTAGGCTTGCCGGATTCATCCCGGGCCAATGGAGATAAGTTGGCAGTGCCCTTCGCCGACAGAATAAGCGACTATAACCAGCAGATCGCCGACTGCCTCGCGCGTGCGCTGCCCGCCATTGATGAAACGCCGGCACGTTTGCACACCGCAATGCGTTATGCCGTACTGAACGGCGGCAAGCGGGTTCGGCCACTGCTCGTGTACGCGAGCGGAGAATGCCTGGGTGTAGCACCGGATCTCCTGGATGCGCCGGCGACGGCAATTGAGTTGATTCACGCGTTCTCCCTCGTGCACGACGATCTGCCGGCCATGGACGACGATGACTTGCGGCGCGGCGAACCGACCGTGCACAGGAAGTTCGACGAAGCGACCGCGATTCTCGCGGCAGATGCACTACAGCCGCTGGCTTTTCGAGTATTGGCCGCCGCCGATGGCACGAGCGACGCAAGCAGGTTACGTCTTGTCCGGCTGATTGCCGATGCCTGCGGATCGCGTGGCATGACGGGTGGACAATCCATCGATCTAGCCTCGGAGGGCCAAACGCTCACTCGTGACGAACTCGAACAAATGCATTACCTGAAGACCGGCGCACTGCTGCGTGCCTCTGTAATGAGCGCTGCCTGTATCAGAGATGACCTGGCCGCGGACAAGTACGCGGCGCTCGATCGCTTTGCCAAGGCAATCGGCCTGGCGTTCCAGATCAAGGATGACATCCTGGATATCGAGGGGGAGACGGGCGTAATCGGCAAGAACGCCGGAGCAGACCAGCGGCTGGCGAAGGCAACGTGGCCGGCGCTGTTCGGCCTCGAAAAATCGAAGGCACGATGCGACGAATTGCTGCGGGGTGGATTGGAGGCACTGGACGTGTTTGGCGAGGAAGCCGACTCATTGCGTTGGCTGGCCCGCTACATTGTCGAAAGAAAATTGTGAATCGAATTTCGCAACGGCAGATACTGCACGTCGACATGGATGCTTTTTACGCGTCCGTGGAGCAGCGTGATCGCCCCGAACTGCGCGGCAAACCGCTGGTAGTCGGCGGCGATGGTAATCGCGGCGTTGTTGCGGCCGCCAGTTACGAATCGCGGCGGTTCGGCGTGCGCTCCGCCATGCCGATGCGCGATGCACGGCGGCGTTGTCCGAATCTCATTTGTGTGCGTCCCAGAATGTCTCATTACCAGGACGTATCCGCAGAGATTTTCGCGATCTTCCGGGAGTTCACGCCGCTGGTCGAAGGCTTGTCACTTGACGAAGCGTTTCTCGATGTGAGCGGCAGTGTCGCGCTGTTCGGCGACGGCGAACACATTGCCCGGGCCATAAAGAGTCTTGTGAGATCGAGGACCGGCTTGACCGCATCGGTCGGTGTGGCAACCAACAAGCTCGTGGCGAAAATCGCCTCGGAGCTCGAAAAGCCGGACGGTCTGGTGATCGTAACGGACGCGAGCCGGCAGTCGGTACTCGATCCGTTACCGGTTCGTGTCATACCGGGTATCGGTCCTGCGACGGCCGAAAGACTCGCTCGCGTTGGCATCCGGATTATCGCCGAACTGAGAGACGCGGCGGAATGCGATCTGCAGGCCGTGTTCGGACGTTTCGCGACACGTGCGCGAGAACGCGCGTGCGGGGTGGATGATCGCCCGGTAGTGCCCTCACGCGCCGAGAAGTCAATCAGCGCAGAAGAGACTTTTGATATCGATTTGTTGGACCTCGCAGACTTGCAACGCGAACTCCTGCGCCTGACCGAACGCACATCCTTGCGACTGCGGCAAAAAGGGTTGGCGGCTGGCACCGTGCAGCTCAAGATACGACAGAGTGACTTCACTACCTGCACGCGGCAATGCGCGCTGGAGCGGGCCAGCAACAGCAGTGGACAAATCTATGCCGCCGCCAGGCAACTCCTCGCCGCATGGCGGCGCGACTTTCCGCACGCCAAAGTACGATTGCTGGGTGTTGGTGGCAGCGATTTTGCGGGCGCCGGCCAGGCAGATCTGTTCAGCAGCGGCGCCACGGCAAGCGGAACGCAGCTCGATCAGGCGGTCGACCAGATACGGGACCGCTTCGGTAACCTGGCCGTCAGCCGGGCCCGGACCTTGGGGCCACGCCAGATCAGGTAGAATTGCGCGGTAGAATCGCGGCGTGTGCGGTTCCACTGCAAATTGCAGGCATGCGACAGCACCGCCAGAACGGGTTCCATGTATACGAAATTTTTCGGCCTGAATGAAAAGCCATTCGCGATCACTCCGGATCCGCGCTATCTGTATATGAGCGAGTGGCATGGCGAGGGCCTGGCGCACCTCGTCTACGGTGTCACGGAAAGCGGCGGTTTTATCCAGCTCACCGGCGAGGTAGGCACGGGAAAGACGACACTCGTGCGCACGCTCCTGGGGCAGATGCCTGCAGAAGTCGACGTTGCGCTGATACTCAACCCGCAACTGTCGGCTGTCGAGTTCCTGGTGGCCATCTGCGAAGAACTCGGTATTCCCCTGCCGGAAGAAAAGCGCAGTTCCAAGGCGCTGGTAGACGCACTGAACCTGCACCTCCTGGCAGCGCACGCGCGAGGACGACGCACGATCCTGCTGGTCGACGAAGCGCAAAACCTGTCGGCTGCGGTCCTGGAGCAGTTGCGGCTGCTGACCAATCTCGAGACGGCGAAGCAGAAGCTGCTGCAGATCATCCTGATCGCACAGCCGGAACTGCGCGAACTGCTGGCACAGCCGAATCTTCGCCAGTTGGCGCAGCGTGTCACAGGACGCTACCACCTCGAACCGCTGTCGCGGGAAGAGTCCTTCAGGTACATCGATCATCGACTGAAGGTAGCTGGAGCACTCGGTGAAATATTCGATCCTTCTGCAAAACGCGAAGTCTATGAGCTCTCAGGTGGCATCCCGCGCATCATGAACGTAATTTGTGACCGGGCCCTGCTGGGCGCTTACAGCCAGGAGAATCGCAAGGTTACGAAATCCACTGTGCGCCGGGCCGCCGCCGAAGTTTCCGGACATTCATTGACGCCGCTGGTTGTCAAGTGGGCAATACCGGCAATTGCCATTGTCGGTGCCATGCTGATTGGTGCCGGCTTGTGGTCGGTGTTCAATGACGATGCACACAGCACGGCCCACGATGTCAGCATGGCGGTTCCCATCGACACCGCGGCGACGGAACTCGCTGCGGGCAATCGCGAAGCTACTGACGCCGGGCGCCGACCTGCTGTGACACCGCTCGAGCAGCAGCTTCTCGCCGCAGGATCGGCCACGAACGGCGAAGAAGCCATGCGCATGCTATTTGAGCTGTGGGGGATCACCTACGATCCGGCCGCCGGTACCGCCTGTACGCAGGCGGAGCAACAGGGCTTCAGTTGCTATTTCAGCCGCAGCACCTGGAGCGGGTTGCGGCAGCTCGATCGGCCGGTTGTACTCACGCTTACGGACTCCAGCGGTAATACGCATCAGCTCACGCTGCTCAGCTTGTACGATGACACTGCGGACCTGGCGTTGGGCGACAAGGTACTGACGTATACCCTGGACGACGTATCCGAATTCTGGTTCGGCCAGTTCCTCCTCATCTGGAATCCACCGAACGGCAAACCGGACGCAATTCGGCTCGGTATGCGTGACGAAAACGTTCGCTGGTTGCGGCAAAGTCTCGCCGCCGTCGACCCGGACAGCAATCCAGGTGAACTTGACTCGGACTACTTTGACGATGAACTGCAACGGGAAGTCATGAGCTTCCAGCGCCGGCAGCGGCTGCCGGTCGATGGTCTTGTCGGGAGCCAGACGCAGATCGTACTGAATTCCTTGCTGGGGCTGGACGGCACGCCGCGTCTGGTTGCTGATCGCTGAGCGGGTCCCCGATGTCCTTTATCCTGGATGCACTGAAGAAATCCGACGCCGAGCGCCAGAGGAAGAGTACTCCCGGCTTTGCCGACATTCCTGTTGCAGCAGATCGTAAGCGCCCGCAACGTTGGGTATGGATGGTTGGCGTCTTGCTGGCTGTCAATCTGGCGGTGTTGATCGCAGTACTGGTCAGGCCACAGGAAAGGGCCGCTGAGGTGTTACCAGCGCCGGGCGGCGCCGCTCCTACTGGCAGCACCGTCACGGCACCCGTAGATCGAACCTTTTCCGACTACGTTGCCGAAGCGAAGAAGAGTCGACCGGAGCCGGCCCGGGCCACAACCGCAGCGCCGCGGCAGGCTGTTCCCCCGGCCGAGGCTGTGCCTGCACCCGCGCCCGTGCCCGCGCGACAAAGCGTCAGGACCAGCATTGCCGAGGACTATGCGACATTCAATTCCCTGCGCGCCGACGGCACCCTGCAATTACCCGACCTGCATCTCGACATCCACGTCTACAGCGACCAGGCGAACGATCGATTCGTATTCATCAACATGAAAAAGTACAAGGAACAGGCCACGCTGACAGAAGGACCTGCCGTAAAGGAAATAACGCCGAGCGGGGTCATTCTCGAACATGCCGGCACAGCCTTCCTGCTGCCCCGCGACTAAATCGGGGACAGTGACCTTAAACTCAGGCTAAGGTCACTCTCCCCGATTTTATGTGCCTCGATTTATGAGTAATGCAATCGACGCCGGTGAGTTGGCGCTGGCTTTGCGATCCGGCATCTATCGCGTTATCGCGGGGCAGGCCGAGCTTAACCGCATCAATGTGTTTCCTGTCGCCGACGGCGACACCGGCACCAATCTCAGCCTGACACTGGGATCGGCCCTCCCGGCGCTGAGCGACCCCGGGGAGGAACACGCAGGTTTACTGCTGGCGGCGGTTGCGGACGCGTTGCTCGACGGTGCGCGCGGCAATTCCGGCGCCATCATGGCGCAGTTCTTTCAGGGCATGAGCGATACGGCCGCCGATTGGCCGCATTTCAGTCCGGAATCCTTTGCCCGCGCCGTGGCAGCCGGCTGCGAGTACGCCCGCGACGCGCTGTCAGATCCCCAGGAGGGGACCATCCTTTCGGTAATCGCCGCTTTCGCCCAGGAACTCAACCAACCTGCCGGTGCTTCGTCGGAGCAGGGACTGTTGGCCGTGTTGCCGGACGCCGTTACCTCGGCCGCGCGGGCTCTCGAGGAAACCGAGCGGCAACTGGAAGTCCTTCGTAAAGCCGGCGTCGTCGATGCGGGAGCCAAGGGTTTTGTCGAACTCGTCAGGGGCATGGCGGACTACCTGGTGCATGGAATCGAGACTGACGCGCCAGGGGCCTTTGCCGGCCACGATGCGCATGGCTTCATTGAGACAGCGGGTGCGGACGCGGCGCTTGACTACCGCTTCTGCATCGAGTGCCTGGTGCAGGACAGGGAGATCGATCGTCGAAAGCTGCGCGAGGCGCTCGACGAACTCGGCAACTCGCTGGTGCTTGCCGGAACCAAACGCAAGGCGCGCATCCATATACACGCGAACGTACCGGAAGAGGTGTTTGCTGTTGCGCGGCGCTTTGGAGAGGTGAGTGCCGAGAAAGCGGACGATCTTGTACATCAGCAACACAGCACTCACGGCGCCGGAGCTCGCTTTGCTGTAATCACCGATTCGGCTGCCGATATCCCGGACGCAACCATGGACAGGCTCGATATTCACATGGTGCCGGTTCGCATACAGTTCGGCGATCGCAGCTACCTCGACAAGGTCAGTATTACCACGCGCGAGTTTTTTCGTGAACTCGACTCCAACCCGCACCATCCGACGACGTCGCAGCCTTCACCCGGCGATTTCCGTCGCCAGTACCAGTTTCTCGCCAGTCATTACACGGACGTAATCTCTATCAACCTCACCGCAAAGGTCAGCGGGACCTGGCAGGCAGCACGGTCCGCAGCCAGCCGTGTCGACGCGGCAGGGCGCCTGCATGTGGTCGATTCACTGAACGCGTCCGTCGGCCAGGGCCTTATTGTCGAATTTGCCGCCGAATGCGCCGCGGCGGGAATGGATGCCGCAATGACGCTCACCGCTATCGACAGGCTGAAAGCAGAGACACACACTTTTGCGTTGGTCAGGGATCTTCGTTACGCCGTGCGCGGCGGGCGGGTCCCCGCCTCCCGCAAATGGCTGGCCGACCTTTTTCGCATCACGCCGGTGTTGCGGACGGAACCTGACGGTCGAATTTCGGCCCGCGGCATACTACTCGGTCGCGGTCGGCGACTGCCGAAGTTCGCCCGCCACATTGCAGCCAGAAGCGCGCGCGACGCACCACTGCGCGTCGCAATCGGTCACGCTTTGTGTGAAGACGAAGCCAATGTCCTGGACCGGCTCTTGCGGGATGCGCTCGGCAATGTCGTCACGTCGAGCATTACTGATCTGGGTTCGGCGTTCGGCGTGCATGGCGGACCCGGGACGCTGGTCGTCGCAGTACAGACCGATCGCTCACCTCGGGAGTTTCGAAACGCAGCAACACCTGCCGGCTAG
>CAZSDL010000038.1:0-17319 GCA_964605635.1 uncultured Woeseiaceae bacterium | reverse complement strand
GCAAGAACTCTCTTCAATGTCCGCTCGTCCACCGCTGCGAGCCAGTCGGCTGCGCTGATGCCTGAAGTGGGATCCATTCGCATGTCGAGGGGACCATCGAACTGGAAACTGAAACCGCGTGCGGCGTCATCCAGTTGTGGGGATGACACTCCCAGGTCGAACAGGAGGCCGTCCACTTTCCCCAGCAGATTTCGCTCGAGGGCAATCTGCCGGATGTCTGCAATTTCACCTTTAACGATCTCAAAGCGTGGCTCCAGTTGACTGAGCGGTTGTGCCGCCGCTATTGCTGCCGGGTCCCGATCGATCGCGAGCAAGCGGCCGGTCGAATCGAGACGTTTGAGTATTTCGCGGCTGTGTCCGCCGCGGCCGAACGTGCCGTCGATGTAACATCCATGCGGATCGATATTCAGGCCCTCCAGCACCGCGTCCAGAAGCACTGGCACATGGCTTTCGAAAGACCCTGCCGACTTATTCACCGCGCGACTTATTCACCGCGTTAAAGTGAAAGCGTCTCGAGTTCAGCGGGGAGATCGACTTCCTCGTCGTCACCCAGCCACGCGTCTCGTTTCTCGTTCCAGTTCGTCTCGTCCCACAGTTCGAATTTGTTGCCCTGACCGATGAGAATTGCTTGACGGCCCAGTCCGGCAAACTCGCGCAGCTCGCGCGGCAGCAGAATGCGCCCATTCGCATCGATTTCGAGTTCCGTTGCGTAACCGACCATAAGCCGCTGCAAGCGCCGCGCCTGTTTGTTCAGGCTGGGCAAACGCACCAGCTTGCGTTCGATTTCTTCCCAATCCGGAAACGGGTAGATAAGCAGGCAGTAATCCCGATCGACCGTGGCGACCAGTTGCCCGTCACAACGCGCGGCGATCCGCTCGCGATAGCGCGTCGGAATGGCGAGGCGCCCTTTGGCGTCCAGGGTGACTTTGGTGGCTCCACGAAACACGGTGCTTTTGACGGGACATAAAGGCCTTCAGAATTAGCCTCCAATACCCATCTCCTCCCACTTTTCTCCACTTTTCGACACTATATTCGGGGCGTTTGGCAGCGTCAACTAAAACCTGAGAATAATTGTTGTTGTACAGGCACTTAGAGGCATTTTGCTGACCAAATTCTGACCAATTATGGCAGTCAATTGAAACTGCAAATCAATGGCTTAAGCCGGAATCTTCGCTGGCTGCTTAGAAGTAAGTCGCCGGAGTACGACAGCACGCGGTGGGTGGGCCTTGCGGCCGCCGTGCACGGGTCGCTGCGCAGTTATCGATTGGAGCCTGCAGGATTATAGTATAAGTTGTTGATTATATGTTATTTTTTAAATTCGCGGCAGAACGCCGGGGAATGGGTCGGGAGCGCGGTCGCGCGGTGCGCGCACCCTACGCGCAATTGCCAAGGCGGGGCGAACAGGAGAGAGCCGGCCGTAAGCCGGGTTCTGTCTGGGACAGTCATTCATCTGGGACAATCGTCACCGATTGCCTCTAGCAACCTACCCGGGAGTCCGCTCGGAACCGGCGGTGCGAATCGCTTCGCGTACTCCCCTATTTGGTCTTGCTCCGGGCGGGGTTTACCGTGCCGCGGCGTGTTGCCACCCGCGCGGTGCGCTCTTACCGCACCTTTTCACCCTTGCCGGCACACTTGCGCGTGCTTGGGCGGTTTGTTTTCTGTGGCACTTTCCATGGGCTCGCGCCCTCCAGGCGTTACCTGGCGCCCTGTCCGATGGAGCCCGGACTTTCCTCCGGCAGTCAACTGCCGGCGACTGTCTGGCCGACTCTCACCTGTTCACATGCGAATCATAGTCCAGTTCGACCCGGCCTCTACAAAATGATTCAGGGCAAAATGATTCAGGACGCCTCACCTGTCCCGGACTGCCCGGTCAATGCCAGCATGTCACGGTAGACAGCGTTACGATTGAGCCCGCAAACCCTGGACACGATTGCTACCGCCTGTTTTGCCGGCAGAACCGCCATGAGCTCCCGGAGGAGTTGTTCCGCCAGCATCGCGGACGCCGCAACCGGGGCGTCTTTTGACCCGCCTGTCACGATAACGAATTCCCCTTTCGCCGGGATAACGTCGCCATCGACCTGGGCGAGAAGTTCGCCGAGCGTTGCGGCCACGCATTGTTCATGCATCTTGGTCAGTTCGCGGCCGATGAAGGCCTCGCGTTCGTTCCCGAACGCGGTTGCCAGATCCTCGAGCACCTCGCGAATGCGATGCACGGCTGCATAGAAAACCATCGAACGGGATTCTGTCCGTAATTCTTCGAGCCGATCGCGCCGTGCCTTGCGTTTCGCCGGCAGGAACCCTTCGAAACAATAGCGATCCGACGGAAGTCCCGCAGCAGACAAGGCCGCCACGACGGCACTCGGTCCCGGAACAGGAGACACCCGTATACGATGCCGATGCGCAGCGTGTACTAGCCGGAAACCGGGGTCGCTGATGAGCGGCGTACCGGCGTCGCTGACCAGCGCGACCGACAGATTGTCCTGCAGTTTCGCTATCAACCCGTCAACAGCGTCACGCTCGTTGTGATCATGCAACGCCAAAAGCGGCGTTTTGATACCGAAATACGACAACAATCGCCCGGTATGACGCGTATCCTCGGCGGCAACGAGATCCACCTCTGTGAGAAGTTGCCGTGCACGCGGCGACAGGTCGCCCAGGTTGCCGATCGGGGTAGCAATGATAAATAGTGTGCCGCTGTTCAATCTGCTGAATCCGTTATGGTCATCGAAAGGAGTGCCGCCGGCTCAGGACTTTTGCGAAAATTTGCGCAACAATGCAGCTAGTCGTTACATGCGACCTGCAACATCCTGCACCTGAAACCTCCGAGCAGCAACCGATACGGCCATGAAACAACATCGCAAAGTCACCAATATCATCAGTGCCATTTTGACCGGGTTTCTTCTGTCATCCTGTGCCACTGGCGATTTCGGGGGCTTCGCAGGCAATCAGGCGGAGCGGCGCGCCGATTCGATGGCAATGCGCGGCCAGCACGCGGACGCTGCTGCGCTCTACATCGACCTGGCTTCCCGCGCCACCGGTAATGAACGGGAGCGCCTGACGTTGCTCGCGGTGGAACAATGGCTGGATGCGGGTGACGGTCGCCGTGCACGTAATGCCATGCGCGACGTGTCGACGCCGGACAGCAGCGAGCGTTTGTGGCTGTGGCACAGTAACCTGGCGGCGCTGGCCTTGTGGGACGGCAACCCGGATGAGGCATTACAAAACCTCGATGCATTACGCCGCGAGACATTGCCCACCCGATTCCGGTCACGCGTTGAAGCGTTACGTGCAGACGCATGGTTTCAGAAAGACGACCCGGCGCGAGCCGTCGAAATCTACATGCTGCGCGAAAGCTGGCTCGACGGGCAGCAACGTGTTGACCTCAATCGCAGGCGACTCTGGGCCGGACTGCGTGTAGGCAAAGTCGATACATTGCGGGCAGCCGCAGAAACAGAGGTGGATCCGGTTGTTCGTGGCTGGCTGATGCTGGGTGCTCTCGCCGCATCGACCGGTCAGCAAGGAGTCGGCTGGATCAACGGCGTAGCACGCTGGCGTGATTTGTACGGCGATCATCCGGCGACAGAATTGCTTGCGGACATGCGACTGCCGGACGGTGTCGCGCTGGAGTACCCGAGTCAGATCGCTCTCCTGCTACCTTTGAGCGGGCAGAACGCGAGTGCCGGTAATGCCGTTCGCAATGGTTTCTTCGGAGCCTATTTTGCATCGGCGGCCGGACTTGATCAGCAGCAGAGTATTCGTGTGTACGATTCCGCGAATGGTAATGCGCGCGACCTGTATGCGCGTGCTATCGCGGATGGCGCCCAATTCGTGGTCGGTCCGCTGTTGCGGCCACGGGTATTGGAACTCACCGGGGAACCCGTTATTCCCGTGCCGGTGCTGACGCTGAACTACCTGCCGGATGACATGGTTGCGCCGCCGGGCCTTTACCAGTTCGCGCTGGCACCGGAAGACGAGGCAGCATCAGCGGCGACCCGCGCAATTGCTGACGGACATCGACGCGCACTCGCGCTGGTACCGAACAACGACTGGGGTCGTCGGGTAATGACCAGCTTCGCCAGCGCGTTCGAAGCAGCCGGCGGCAGATTGCTGGATTACCGCAGCTATCAGCCGTCCAGCCAGGATTTTTCCATCGATATCGAGGGCCTGATGGCACTGTCGCATAGTGTGCAGCGCTACCAGCGGCTGCGCGCCAACATCGGCGGACCGTTGCAGTTCGACCCGCGACGGCGACAGGACGCCGATTTTGTCTTCCTTGCTGCCGATGCCAGCGCGGGGCGGCTGTTGAAGTCGCAATTGAAATTTCACTACGCCGGGGACCTCCCGGTCTACTCGACGTCATTCATCTATTCGATGGACGGCCGCTCCGATGCGGACCTTAATGGAGTCATGTTCGCCGACACACCGTGGATTGTTTCGCCGCCCGCATGGATTGCCGACATGCCCGCGCTTTACCAGGAATACTGGCCGGACGAACGTCGGCTCGGCCGGCTCCACGCCATGGGCTACGATGCCTATCATTTGATCGGCGAACTGTATGGCGCGAGAACGGGGCCGATGAACGAGATCGACGGCGCTACCGGCACCTTGTACCTCGACGATGACGGGCGCGTGCATCGGCGTCTCGCCTGGGCGCGGTTCGTGCGTGGCCAGCCGGTCGCTGTGCCGGATGCGCCGGGCCGGGACTTTCTCATGCGTGAATCGGACACAGAGGCCCCTGAGCCGGCCGAAGAATGGCAGAGAACTCCACTCGAGCGATAGGCCGGGATGCCGAAGAGCTTGCACTTGAACACTTGCAATCCAGCGGCCTCGTGCTGATTGCCAGGAACTTTCGATGCAGGATTGGTGAAATCGACCTGATCATGCGAGACGGCAATTGCCTGGTCTTCGTGGAGGTCCGGTTTCGCAAAGCAGGCCGTTTTGCGAGCGCCGCTGAATCTGTCGATCGGCGCAAGCAACGAAAACTACTCGGTGCTGCGGCTTTTTTTCTGTGCCGAAATATAGAATACCGGCAGCATGCGACGCGCTTCGATGTCATTGCGCTCGACGGTCCGTCCCGGAACACATTCACGCTACAATGGTTGCAAGACGCCTTCAGACCGGGCTGATTCTCACACAGGTCAAGACTTGATGGATGGGGAAACCCGGGTAAGAACCCACTTCGCCGAGAGCATTGCGACCAAACAAGCCGCGGTCAGCGTATTGAGTCCGGCCATCGTCGTGGCGGGACACCATATGAGCCAGGCATTGCTGGATGACGGGAAAATCTTGAGTTGCGGTAACGGCGGTTCCGCCTCTGATGCCCAGCATTTCTCATCGGAACTCCTGAACCGCTTCGAGATGGAGCGCCCGGGGCTTCCCGCTTTTTCATTGACGACCGACACGTCCACTTTGACGTCCATCGCCAACGATTACTCGTTTGACGACATCTTTGCCAAGCAGATTCGCGCGCTCGGCCGCCAGAATGATCTGCTGTTCGCAATCTCGACGTCGGGAAACTCGGAAAACGTGTGCCGGGCGATTATCGCGGCGCATGAGAGAGGCATGAAGGTCGTGGCGCTGACCGGCCGGGACGGTGGGCGCCTTGCCGGGCTATTGGCCGATGACGACGTCGAGATTCGCGTGCCCGCAAACCGCACGGCGCGCATCCAGGAAGTACATCACCTGGTCATCCATTGCCTGTGCGACCTGATCGATACGACACTGCTCGGCGCGCCTGACTAACAGCCGGTCGGACGCGGTTCGGTGGCTCGGTGGCTACGGTGGCTATGGTGGCTCGAATCGGTCTCGACCGCCGGGGAACCCTTTGACGGAATGGCTCCCTGCGGTCCGCTTTATTTCCGCCAAAGGGTTCCCCACCGGTCGAGACCTTGCGTCGTGGTTCCGCTGCGCGAGCGCATCTGCCGGAGTTTGCTGACACTTTACTGCAAAACGAGGACAGTGACCCTGGACTAAACGCAAGCGTCACACCGCTCGGGGCGCTGGCATCGCGTCAGGGCGTGCCGGGTGCGAGACGCTTCCGGGCCTGGTCTGTGGGAGGTCCTTTGGCGGAAATAAAGCGGACCGCAGGGAGCCATTCCGTCAAAGGACCTCCCACAGACCAGGCCCCCTCGCAAACGTGCCATCGGACCTATGGGATTGTTGTGGGGGGACCGCCTACTTGACGATCTTCAGGTGCGAGCGGTCGCTGCGCGGCACGTCCTTGTCCTCGGGATCCGGTGGCTCCGGTTGCTCTGTACCGTGCGAAAAAATCATGCCCTGTCCCGTCTCTTTGGCATAAATGCCGAGGATTGATGCGACGGGCACCCAGACATCGAAAGGCTTGCCGCTGAAGCGCGCGCGGAAACTGACGGAGTCGTTGTTCAGTTTCAGGTTGTGCGCGGCTGAATAGCTGATGTTCAGGATGATCTTGCCTTCCTTGACGTGTTCTTGCGGAACGGTGACGCCGTCTACGGTTGCGTCGACGACTATGTGCGGGGTATGGCCATTGTCGCCCATCCATTCGTGCATGGCGCGGACGAGGTACGGTCGCTTGGATCGGCTGGGTGTTGTCAACGGCGTGAACCCGGGCGATTCATGAATTGTCCGGGTTAAAGCCGCATTTCTTGTTCCAGCTCTGTCAGACTCTGCTGGAACGAGCGGCGTTCAAAAACGCGCTTCATGTAGTCCTCAACCGCAGACGCACGTGACCCGAGGTCGATTCCGTAAATTGGGAGGCGCCACAATACCGGCGCAATCGTGCAATCAACCAGTGAAAATTCCTCGCTGAGGAAAAACTGCTTGGCACTGAACAGGTCGGCACTCGCCATTATGCTCTCGCGCAGCATTTTCTTCGATTTACTCGACAGCTTGCGCTCACCGTCGGCCTCGAATTCCTCCGCAAGACGATACCATTCGGTTTCGATGCGAAACAGGGCCAGACGGAATTGAGCTCGGGTAACCGGATCGACCGGCATCAGCGGCGGATGCGGAAAGCGCTCGTCCAGGTACTCGATAATGACGCGCGAGTCATAAAGAACCAGGTCGCGATCGACAAGAGTCGGCACCGTGTGATACGGGTTGAGATCCATGAGATCTTCCGGCAAATCCGGACCATCTACATTGGCAATGTCGATATTGATGTTCTTTTCAGCCAGCACAAGACGTGTGCGGTGGCTATGGATGCACATGGGCCGGGAAAACAAGGTCATAACGGATCGTCGGTTGGCAATTACTGCCATTGCAGTTTCACCTCGGAACTGAGCGTTCAGGTTTAGGGCTCGGCATGTGCTCTCAAATCCGGGGAGGTCTCGTTACGAGACATCTTTCCAGATCTGATTCTTCAGCATTGAGGCGATGATCAAAAACAAGGTCAGATAAAGCAGTACCCATACACCCAGTACCCGACGCGTCCCGCGTATCGGCTCACTGATGTACTCGAGAAAATTGACTGTATCGCGTACGAAGGCGTCGTAATCTTCCGGAGACAACGTGCCCGGCGTGACGCTCTCGAATTCGCTGAACTGCGGAGCACCGCCCTCTGAATCGTCAGGCAAATCGAAAAGCGCGGCCTGGTAACCCTGCAGTTCCCAAAGAACGTGCGGCATACTGGTACCTGCCAGATGCACGTTGTTAACGCCAGTGGGGCTGCGTTCCTCCAGGTAAAAGCCCTTGAGGAAATTGTAGATATAGTTCGTACCTTTGGACCGCGCTATCAGCGACATATCGGGTGGGGCCTGGCCGAACCACCGCCCGCCATCTTCTGTCGACATTGTTGACCGAATCGTCTCGAACGTTTTTTCCGCGTTGAACATCAGGTACTCGACGAGATGGTCCTCGGTGAGCTCAAGTCCTTCGGCGAGGGTGTTGTACCGAACGTACTTCGCAGAATGACATCCAGAGCAGTAGTTCATGAAATTGCGTGCACCGCGCTGCAGCGAGGCGACATTGCTTACGTCGTTTCCGGCGGGTTCCAGGGCAACACCACCGCTGGCGGCAAAGGCCAGCGACGACATCAGGAGTGCCGCAAGCGGCAGGCCGTAGCCACAGAGCCTAACCATGGTAAACCACCCGATCAGGTACCGGTTTGGTCTTGTCGATCGTGGAGTAATACGGCATCAGAAGAAAGAACGCGAAATAGATAACAGTAAACAATCGGGCAAGGTTGACGTATATGCCTTCGGACGGCTGCAGCCCCAGCCAGCCCAGGGCGAAAAAGCTGATAACGAAAAGTCCGAGCGCCGAGCGATATATCCAGCCCCGGTAGCGTATGGACCTGACGCGGCAGCGGTCCAGCCACGGCAGGAAGAGCGGCAGGACGACTGCGGCGCCCATGAGCACTGCGCCCCACAACTTGTTCGGCACCGCACGCAAAATGGCGTAATAAGGGGTGAAGTACCAAACCGGCGCGATGTGCTCAGGCGTCACGAGGGTATTCGCGGGCTCGAAATTCGCATGTTCGAGGAAGTAACCGCCCATGTCGGGCGCAAAAAACACCACCGCTGAAAAAATCATGAGAAAGACGATGATGGCGACAAGATCCTTGCTCGTATGATAGGGATGAAACGCCACTCCATCGAGCGGCACACCGTCCGGGCCCTTGTGTTCCTTGATCTCTATACCGTCCGGATTGTTCGAACCGACTTCGTGCAATGCAACGATATGCACGAATACGAGACCGATCAGGGCCAGCGGAAGTGCAATTACGTGCAGGGCAAAAAAGCGATTGAGTGTGATATCGGAGATCGAATAGTCGCCCTTTATATATTCGACCAGCGCATCGCCGACGAACGGGATCGCGCCAAAGAGTGAAATAATTACCTGTGCCCCCCAGTAGGACATCTGCCCCCAAGGCAGCAGGTAGCCGGCGAATGCTTCCGCCATCAGCACAAGGAAAATCAACATGCCGATAATCCAGATAAGTTCGCGGGGCTTTTTATACGAACCGTAAAGCATGGCACGAAACATGTGCAGATAGACGACGATGAAGAAGAACGAGGCGCCGGTCGAGTGCAGATAACGCATCAGCCAGCCCCATGACACATCGCGCATGATGTACTCGACGGAAGCGAATGCCTCGTCCGCCGAAGGTTTGTAATTCATGGTCAGGAAAATTCCGGTCACCAGCTGAATGACCAGAACCACCATGGCCAACACGCCGAACACATACCAGATATTGAAATTTTTGGAGGCATAGTACTCGGTGGCGTGGTAGCGCATGGTTTCCGACAGCGGGAAACGGTCGTCGATCCACTTGAGGAAGCCGCCTTGTGGTTTGCCAATCTCGGATTCGACGCGCGCCATTACGCTGCCCCCGAATCGCTGCCGATCATGATCAGGTCATCCCGCGTGAAGCGGTAGGGCGGGACACGCAGGTTGGTCGGCGCGGGTACGCCGGAGTACACCCGGCCGGCCAGGTCGAAGCGTGAGCCGTGGCATGGACAGAAAAAGCCACCGAACCAGTTGTCGCGCGCGCGAACGTCAAACTCCGCCAGAGGCGCACAACCCAGATGCGTGCAGGACCCTTCGACTACCAGGTACTCGGGCCTGATCGATCGATGTTCGTTGACGGCGTACTCCGGCTGGTCCGATTCAGCCGAGTCCGGATCGCGCAGGAAATCGGTCGCATCCGACAGCCGATTCAGCATCTCGGGGTCGCGACGCAAAACGAACACGAGTTTGCCACGCCAGATAACGCGCACCATCTCGCCGGGCTCCAGTGTATCGAGGGGCACCTCCACCGGCGCGCCCAGCGCCAACGCCCGCGCGCTCGGTTGCAGGGAGGACAGAAAAGGTATGGCGGCGAGGACGATGCCCCCGCCTCCGGCTACGGCGGTGGCAACAGTCAGAAAGTGACGTCTGTTGCGATCAACGTCGTCGGTCATCAGGCGCTCCCATGCATCGGCCAGCTGGCTGCGTATCAAAAATCAGTCGGCCGCTCTTGTCGGTTTGGAATAGTCTAAGGGATGCTGATCGCGATGCGCGCATGCGGAGCGTCCCGGTTTGCTTCCTGCTCAAGCTGTTCAGCTTACGTTCTCACACAGCCTCTGTTTTCCGGGCGATTTTGCTTGGTTCGAAAACTGCTAGATTTGCAGCAGACCCGGTTTGCCGTCAGGATGGCGGCAGGTTCGGGTCTGAGTGCGGAATCAATGCGGCATTATACACGGGGCCCGGCAAAATTGGCTAGGCGTCGCGGGTATGCCACGGCAGGATGCAACATCGATCAATAACGGGCATCGACGGTACGACAGATCGGAACTTTCCTGGGATTTGCGGTGGCTCGAGTCAAATCAATAGCGCTTTTCCTGTTCCAGTCCGTAGTCGTCGGGCTTGCGGTTGCGTTCGTGGTCATCCTGCTGCGGCCGCAGCTGTTGCCGATTCTGAACGGCTCGATCGGCGGGGGCAGCGCTGCCCCTGCCAGCTACGCTGATGCTGTTGACATCAGCGCCCCGGCAGTGGCCAACGTATACACGCGACGATTGGTTCAGTCAGGCGCAGCGGTCGATGAACAGGACCGGTTCCGCCTGAATACAAGCCTCGGTTCCGCGGTGGTCATCGATCCAGAGGGCTACCTTGTCACCAACTATCACGTCGTGGCCGACGCTGCCGAAATACGTGTTCAGTTGTCAGACGGTCGCATTGCCAATCCGCAGGTCGTGGGCCTCGACGCCGAAACAGACCTCGCGTTGCTGAAGGTGGATCTGGGCATCCTGCCGGCGATCCCCCTGGGTCGATCCGACAACGTAAGAATCGGTGACGTAGTGCTCGCCATTGGCAATCCGTATGGCCTGACCAAGACCGTCACACAGGGAATTGTCAGCGCTAAGGGACGCGGCATGCTGAGCCTTACGACCTTCGAAAATTTTATCCAGACCGACGCCGCGATCAACGAGGGCAATTCAGGGGGCGCGTTGATCAACACATTGGGCGAGCTGGTCGGCATCAATACCGCGGTGCTTGCGCAGGATGCGGGCACCGAGGGGATCAGCTTCGCGATACCCGTCGACCTCGTGCGCGGCGTCGTGGATGAAATCAAGAAACACGGTCGAGTCATTCGCGGCTGGGCCGGGCTGCAACCGGATGAGTTGACGCGCGCGGAATCCGAAGAACTGGGCCTGGAGCCGAACGTCGGCATAATCCTGACGCGCGTATTTGAGGGAGGTCCGGCTTCCGAAGCGGGCCTGCGGCAGGGAGATGTGATTCTTGCAATCAACGACAATCCGATTCGCACGGCACAACAGGCACGATTGCTGGTTGCCGCCCTCGAACCCGGCGACCGGATCGAATTGCTGGGCTGGCGTGACCAACAACCGTTCACAGTGCATCTGACAGCAGCGGAGCGGCCGCTGGAGTAAGCAGGTGATTGACGCCGGGCTAACGCGGGACCCGTCGAATGTTGGCGCCCAATTGCCGCAATTTCTCTTCGATCCGCTCGTAGCCGCGATCGACATGGTAAATGCGATCGACCAGGGTCTCGCCTTCCGCGGCGAGTCCGGCCAGCACAAGCCCGGCAGAGGCACGCAAATCGGTCGCCATGACCGGCGCAGCAGTCAGTTTCTGCACACCGGTGCACACAGCGGTATTCCCTTCGATGCGAATATTCGCACCCATGCGCTGCAGTTCCAGCACGTGCTGGAAGCGATTTTCGAAAATGGTTTCAGTGACGGTGCCGACGCCCTGCGCGATGGCGTTCATGGCACAAAACTGTGCCTGCATATCGGTCGGAAAAGCCGGGTAAGGCATGGTGCGTACATCGACCGCATTCGGGCGTCGGCCGCCCATGTCGATCTCGATCCAATCCTCGCCCTGTTCGATCGTCGCACCCGCTTCCTTGAGTTTGATCAATACGGCCTCAAGGCAATGCGGATCGGTCCGCCGGGCACGCACGCAGCCGCGCGTCATGGCAGCGGCCACCAGGTACGTGCCGGTTTCAATACGATCAGGCAGGACCGCGTAGGTCGTACCCTTCAGCTCGGTCACACCGGCCACATGAATTGTGCTGCTGCCGGCGCCACTGATCCGGGCACCCATACCGTTAAGGAAAAGCGCCAGATCGGCTACCTCCGGTTCCCGGGCCGCGTTTTCCAGAACCGTTTCGCCCTGTGCCAGAACCGCGGCCATCATCAGGTTCTCGGTGCCGGTGACCGTGACCGTGTCGAAAACGATATGGGCCCCTTTGAGTCGTTTGGCACGCGCCCGGATGTAACCGTTTTCGACGACTACCTGCGCACCCATGCTCTGCAGGCCCTTCACATGCAAGTTGACCGGCCGCGCGCCGATTGCACAGCCGCCCGGCAACGATACGTCAGCCTCGCCAAAACGACTAAGCAAGGGACCGAGTACCAGGATGGACGCACGCATGGTCTTGACGAGTTCGTATGGGGCGCGGTATTCGTTCACGCTGCTGACGTCGACCTCGACATTGAGCTTGTCATCGAAGGTGACGGCGGCGCCCATGCTCTGCAGCAACGTGATGGTAGTCGTTACATCCTTAAGATGCGGCACGTTGCGGATCGTAACCGGCTCCGATGCAAGCAACGTTCCGGCAAGAATCGGCAACGCCGCATTCTTTGCGCCGGAGATCATGACCTCCCCTTCCAGCCGGGCTCCTCCTGTGATGAGCAGCTTGTCCAAATCAGTCGGATTCCGCTTCCGCTGCTCGCCGTCGCTGCCACTCTTCCGGTGTGTAGGCTTGAATCGAGAGGGCGTGGATCTCTTGTCCCATTCGTTCGCCGAGGCAACGGTACACCGCCTGGTGGCGGGCCAGTCGACCCTTGCCAGCGAAGCTTTCAGCGACGATGACTGCCTGAAAATGCGTATTGTCGTCACTGAAGACCTGAACCATCGCCTCCGGCAAGCCGGTTTCGATGAGGCCCTTGATCCCTTTTGAGTCCATTATTCCCTGCCGTTGCGAAGCTGTGATTGTGTATTATGGCATTTTGCATCCGGAATACCTCGTGCACGCAGGTAGCCACAGGACTTGAAGAAAGACTCACCTGTCTCCTCAGCCGTTCAGGCTTGTAGGAGCACCATCGCGATTCATGCAACCCCTTGAGACAGGCAGCTGATGCTCGGAAGTTCGCTTGAAGTTGCCGCCGGCCTGGTACTCCTGGTTCTGGGTGCTGACCGCTTCGTGCACGGCGCTGCGTCGACAGCGCGCAATCTGGGTGTCGCGCCGTTACTGATCGGCTTGACGGTAGTGGCGCTTGCAACGTCCGCGCCCGAAATCCTGGTATCGATTGTCGCTTCGCTACGCGGAGATCCGGAACTTGCTATCGGCAATGCCATCGGCTCCAACATCGTTAATATCGGACTTGTACTGGGCGGTGTTGCATTGATTCGTCCCATCAAGCTGACGTCCGAAACGCTGCGCAGCGAGATGCCGGCGTTACTTGCCGTAACTCTTTTAGCGGTTTCCTTGTTCCTGGACGCTTATCTGAGTCGCATTGATGGCATCGTATTACTGATCGCACTTGTCATCGTCATGATCTGGCTTACGCGGCTCGGCCTGCGCTCTGCAGAAAACGATCCTATTTCGGCAGAGTACGACGCAGAGATACCGCGCGACGTCAGTATGAAGAAAGCTATTTTCTGGCTCGTCGTTGGGCTGGCTATCCTCCTGGTCGGCGCCGAACTGATGGTAAATGGCGCAATCGATATTGCACGCACACTGGGCGTTTCTGAAGTTGTCATCGGCATCGTTCTGGTTGCGTTCGCGACGAGCCTTCCCGAGCTGGCCGTATCGCTGGTAAGTGCGATCAAGGGTGAGTACGGCCTTGCGATCGGCAACGTAGTGGGCTCCAATATCTTCAACCTGCTGGCCGTCATCGGCGTCGCCGCCGTAATCGAACCGGCCGCCCTGCCGCCCACCGTCCTGTCACTGCACGTGTTCGTCATGACGGCGTTTACCCTGGTGATGTTTGCGATGACGTATGAATACGGGCGGGCAGGCAGAATCAGCCGCCTCGAAGGTGCGGCTCTGCTGGCTGCATTTGTCGCCTACGACAGTTACGTGGTCATGCAGCACATTTAGTCCCGTATGGCCGCGCAGCGGCTTTTGCGATAGTTTCTGCACTATGGATGCTCCCCTGCCGTCGGAGTCTGAACCTGAACGGGACCTTCAATTGTCTGGCAAATTGACGTCGGAACAGTTACTTGCACTTGCCGGGCGGGTTCTCGACGTGGAATCGCGCGCAGTCAACCAGCTGAGGGTAAGGCTCGACAGCACGTTCACTGAAGCGTGCGAGCTATGCCTGGCAACGACCGGCCGGGTGGTCGTGACCGGCATGGGGAAGTCCGGCCATATTGGCGGCAAGATTGCGGCGACGCTTGCCAGCACCGGCACTCCGGCGTTCTTCATGCATCCCGCGGAGGCCAGCCACGGGGATCTGGGGATGATTACCGGACAGGACCTTATGCTTGCGGTTTCCTATTCCGGTGAGACACAGGAAATCGTGACGATATTGCCATTAGTCAAGCGCATGGGCGCCAGCCTGATCTCGCTGACCGGCAAACCGGGGTCGACACTTGCGCTGGCGGCGGATGTACACCTGAATGTTGCCGTCGACGAAGAGGCCTGCCCGCTGAACCTTGCGCCGACTGCCAGCACAACAGCGACGCTGGCGATGGGCGACGCGCTCGCCGTGGCCTTGTTGGAGAGTCGCGGCTTCACCGCCGAAGATTTCGCCCGCTCGCACCCCAGCGGCACGCTTGGCCGGCGATTGCTGCTGCGGGTATCCGACGTGATGCACACCGGCCCGGAGATCCCGGCGGTCGGGGAACACGTCACTGTGAGCGCAGGACTGTTGGAAATGACCAGGAAAAACCTCGGTATGACCGCCGTGATCTCCGGCGATCGCCGCATTTTGGGGATTTTCACGGACGGGGATCTGCGACGCTCGCTCGACACCGGAATCGATGTACGCACGACGCAGATGCACTCGGTCATGCAGCGCAACACCAAGACCATAGCGCCGGACGTCCTCGCCGTCGAAGCCGTGCGCCTGATGGAAAAACACAAAATCACCTCACTTCTGGTGGCGGATCACGACGGGAAGCTGGTTGGTGCACTCAATATCCACGATTTGTTCCGTGCGGGAATAATGTGACACGAGCTACTCGTCGGCGGCTGCCGGAAGAGATACGCCTGGCTGCGTTCGACGTCGATGGCGTGTTTACCGACGGGCGTTTTTACCTTTCGAATGACAATGTTGAAGCGAAGGCCTTTTTTACCCAGGACGGTTACGGGATTCGCCGATTGTTGAACGCGGGTATCGAGGTAGCCGTGATCAGCGGCAGGAATTCCCGCGCCGTCGAGCTGCGCATGGCCGAACTTGGAGTTTCTCACCTGATGCAAGGCATCGCCGACAAAGTAGTAGCACTGGATGGCCTGCTGAGTCGATTGCAACTGACGCCACTGCAATGTGTCTATACCGGTGACGATGTACCCGACCTGCCATTGCTGCAGCACGTCGGATTTTCCATCGCGGTAGCCAATGCGGTACAGCAAGTCAAAGATGTGTGCGACCACGTGACTCGTAATCCCGGTGGATTCGGTGCCGTAAGGGAGGTCTGCGACCTGATCCGTAACCGCGAAATTCCTCAAGCGAATCGTAAGCGATGACGGCACGGACTTTCGTGGGATTCACGGCCCTGTTCCTGGCGGCCGTCGCCAGCTGGTACGTGGCCACGTCGCTGCAGAAGCCTGTTTCGGTAGATGAAGTGCGCAGCGCGACCGGCGAAGGATTTTATCTGCGATCGGTAAGAATTCTCGGCACCGACGAGCAGGGAGACCTGTTGTACGAGATCATGGCAGAGTATGCCGAACAGAGGCCTGATGACGAGATTGCATTCGAGAACGTCGAGATTCTGTATTCACCATCAGCGACTGTGCCGTGGAAGCTTAACGCAGATCTGGCAATGATCGGCAGGGACCAGAAACGAGTCGTATTGAGCGGGCATGTGCGCGCCGTCAGCGCGCAAGGATTTGCCGGCGAAGTGACGGAAATCCGCACTCCGTACCTGGAATTCGAACCGGAAAGCTTTCGGGCGGAAACTGACAGTCGTGTCCAGATTCGCATCGGATCCCGCAGCCTCACCGCAACCGGCATGCTAGCATTGTTACAAGACAATCGACTGCAACTTAAATCCAACATAAACGGCAAGTTCGTTCCGTGAAATTTCCAGAAATCCGCCTGCACACTCTCCTGTATTTTGCCGCAATGGTAGCTTTCCCGTTGACAGCCGCCGCGCAGGACGCAGACGTACGCCTGCCGATCATGCTGGACGCCGATGAGTCTGACTACGACGGCCGGAATTCGATGCTGATGTTTCGTGGCCTGAGACTCTCGCAGGGAAACCTCGGCATACAGGCGGACCAGGGGCGTGCCAGCCAGCTCGATTTCGAAGACAGCGTCTGGCAATTCGCCGGAAATGTGGTCATCGAGATTGAGAACGGGCGCATCGAATGTGATTCAGCCGATCTGAAGTTTTCAGGTCACCTTCTCGAACTTGCGACAATTGCCGGATCGCCGGCAACGTTTGAGATGCTACGCCCGGGCAGCGATGTTGCTACCTATGCCGAAGCAGGCAGCCTCAAGTATGACTTCAATGCAGGCATTATCGAATTCTCGGATCAGGCCATTATCACGGAAGGCGGCAACCAGATCTCGAGTAATTACCTCGTTTACAACATCAAGGAGCAACGCATTAATGCGCAGTCCGCGGACGAGGGAGGTGAAAGAGTCAGGATTACCTATACACCTCGAGACGCCGCCGGCGACCTTGACGACAGCGCAACCCCGGATGCATTGATCGTGCCTGATGTCCTGCCTGATGATGAGCGAGACGATGATCAATGAGCATACTCAGCGTTCAGGATATCTCCAAGCGCTACAAGCTTCTTGAAGTCGTCAAAAACATTTCCCTGGAAATCACCAGTGGCGAAGTTGTCGGGCTACTTGGCCCGAACGGTGCAGGGAAAACCACTGCCTTCTACATGATCGTCGGCCTTGTGCCATGCGACAGTGGCAGGATTTTGCTGGATGGACATGACCTCACTGCATTACCGATGCACAGACGTGCCGCCATGGGACTGGGCTATCTCCCGCAGGAGGCATCGATTTTTCGCAAGCTGACGGTCGAGCAGAACATCCTCGCCATCCTGGAAAGCCGTAACGATCTTGATCGTCACGGCCGGGAGCAGGAACTCGACCAACTACTGGATGAATTACACGTCGGGCACGTCCGTGGCAGCATCGGCATCAGCTTGTCCGGCGGCGAGCGGCGGCGTGTCGAAATTGCCCGCGCCCTGGCCGCGAATCC
>CAZSDL010000037.1:0-17385 GCA_964605635.1 uncultured Woeseiaceae bacterium | reverse complement strand
CGAGGTTCTTGAGCTCACGATAGGAGTCCGCCGGCCGATCCATGGTGGCCAGTTTCGATGCCAGGTAGCCGATCTTTTCGGCCTCGTCCCCCACGCGTTCCAGGTCAGTAATGGTCTTGATAATGGCCACGATGAGGCGCAAGTCGCTGGCTGCCGGCGCGCGCGTGGCAAGAACGCGGCTGCACTCTTCATCGATTTCGACTTCGAGGTGATTGACCTTGTAATCGTCGTGGGCAACTTTCAGGCCCAACTCGCTGTCGCCGCTGACGATGGCCGAAATCGCTTTGGACAGCTGGGTCTCGACCATTCCACCCATCATCAGCACGCTGTTGCGCAGACTCTCGAGGTCTTTGTTATAGCGTTTGGAAATGTGGTCGGTCAGGTCGGATGTCTGCATGATGCTCACAAAACCTGTCTCAAAATCCTACGATGAACCAAATCCTGTCGCATGGCAAGACAGCGTCCGGCCGTGTTTGCTCGCAGTATTCCTCGCAACACTCGTCGCAATACTCCGCGGCGGACGTTACCTGTTGATGACAACGCGCCAAACATACCAGTGCTGCACCCCTCAAAAGCGAAACTCCATGTCCAGCATCAGACGATGGTAATCCCCGTAATTCGGTGTCCCTGCCCGGACGCTCGAATCGATGAACGTGCCGCCGATTACCACTTGCGACGTCACGGCATACTGCAGGCGGAACATGTGCCCGCGCGAATCCGTGCTGCCGCCAGCAAAATCAGAATCGGTAAAGAGGCCGATCAGCGCATCGGCTGCCGTCTCGCGCCAGCTCCAGGAAAATTCCGCTGAACCCGGCGCGTCCGTCCGGCCTGCAACGAATCCCGCTGCGAAGGCCTGGTTGGTGTCGCCCGTCGCTGTATTTCCTGCCAGTTCCACGAACAACCGCAGTGGCACTTCGGACACTTCAATGGTGTGGTCAGCGAACAAGGCGACGATATCGTAATCGTTCAGGTAATTGCCGGCAGAATCGAGGGAATTGCCGTCAGCCCGGCCCGTCTTTAACGGCGCTTTGCCACGCACATTGCCGTAGTCGAAGTAGCTCAGGCCGGCTCGAAACGCAGCGTTCGGCCCCGCAGCCCATTCAAATCCATATTGCAGGGCCAGAAGCGGCGCTTTGTCGTCGCGGCTGCTGTCCGCCATCTGAAAAGCACCCGCGACGATGAACGACGGTCCGAAGCGCAAGGTCGCTGCCAGGCCTTGCGGATTCAGGTCACTGTCCCAGATCAGACCCGAGTTAGCGCCGCGCTGCAGCGGATTCGCCATTTTCCCGATTTCGAGCTGCAGGACATCGCTCGGCGACCAGCCGACGGACGCGCGATCGATGCGGATGTCGCTGAGGCTGAAGCCCTCGCCAAAGTTTAGATTAGTGGACACGGGATCGCCGTTACTGGTTGCAAAGCGCAGTTGCCACTCGAGATTGCCCGGTGTCGCCGCAGTCAGTCCCAGACGGGCGCGATAGCGTTCGCGCTGCTTGTCCGGGTCGGTCTGCTGGCGGATCGATTCGTGACGCAAACGCAGGTCCGCCGAGTACGAAATGTCGTACGCCTCTTCCGCGACCGCCGGCACGCTACCGGCAACGATGGCGAACGCAGAGCCTACCGCCGGCAGCGCCCGGCGCAATAACTGCATGAATGACAACACTATTCAGGATTCCGCAGGAAATACCAACGCCGACTGGCGGTTTTCACTCTTCCGCGCGGAATGTTAACGCAAGATTAAGGTGTACGGGGTTTTGCCTACGCCGGGTTCCTGGATCGAACCAGCGGTACCGCTGTCGCGGTAATTACCCGGGTCGACGGAAATCGGCAGGTGAATCGGCTGCCCTTGCCCAGCTCGCTCTCGATCGTCAGTTCGCCATCGTGCCGGCCGAGGACGTGCTTGACGATGGATAACCCGAGTCCAATGCCACCACCCTCGCGACTGCGGCCCGGATCGATGCGAAAGAACCGCTCTGTGATGCGCGGCAGAAATTCCTCGGCAATGCCTTCGCCGCTGTCCTTTACGATCAGTTCCGCGCCATCGATTCCGCTTGTCCAGTACAGATCGACAGAGCCGTCTCGGGGCGTGTGCCGTACGGCATTTGACAGGAGGTTACGGACGACTGATTCGATCTCGGAAGCACTGCCGCGAAGCATCGCACGTGACGTTACATGCACGTTGATGGCCGGACCGGCTGCATCGTTCGAATAAAGCCGGGCCATCGATTGCAGCAACGCGGCGACATCAATGTTCTGCTCGGCGCCCACGCTCGTCGTACCTTCGAGTCGTGACAACTCCAGCAGCTCGGTAACGATCCTGTTCATCCGCACAGCCTGTGAGCGCATCTGCGACAGCGGTTTCTGCCACTGCACCGGGACTTCCGCATCATCCGCCAGCGTGTCGAGATATCCGCTGATTACCGTCAAGGGTGAGCGCAGTTCATGCGACGCATTGGCGACAAACTCGCGGCGCATCAAGGTAAGTCGCTTGCGCTCCGTGATATCCCGAATGAGCAACAGACGCTGGTCGGCGCCGTACGGAACCAGCCTGCAGTAAAGCCACTCGTTCTCACGGATCGGGGATGGAATCTCGATACCGCCCGAGTGCTGCTCCGCTTTCAGGTAGCGACTGAATTCCGGCGTGCGCAAAATATTGTCGACACGCTGACCGCGATCGAGGCGAGCATCGAAGCCGGCCAGTTCCTGAGCCGCTGCGTTGCACAAGACGATCTCGCACTGGGCGTTCAGCACGATCGCGCCGTCGGGCATTGCGTTGGTGGAGTCGCGTACTTCACGAAGCAGTTGCTGATAGCTGCGCTTGTGTTTACGGCTGCGCTGGCGAAGATGGCTGAATCGGGAAAAAATCTGCGACCAGATGCCTTCGCCGAATCTCAGGTAGTCAAAATTGCGCGTACGCAGCGCCCGTTCGAACATCAGCAGTTGCCGCACCTGCCAGCCGAGTGCGCCCAGCGACGCGGCAAGAAGACCCCAGACGGCATGCCCGTACAACCAGCCGACAAACGTGCCGCCGGCCAGGATGAGTAGCAGTCCCGTCAGGAACCGTCGCCAGGTATCCGGCATTCAATGCACCACCTTGCTAAAACCATTGCTCATTGCCAGGCGCATCACCCGCTCCCGTCACTCGCCATCGCGCGCCGAGAAACGATAACCCGCACCCCGCACGGTCTGGATGTAGCGATCCGCGTCACGATACGACAAGGCCTTGCGCAGCCGCCGGACGTGCACATCCACGGTTCGCTCTTCCACATACACATTAGCACCCCACACACGATCGAGTAACTGCGCGCGGCTGTAAACCCGGTCGGCATGTGTCATCAGGAACTTGAGCAAGCGGAACTCAGTGGGCCCGAGCTGCACCTCACGACGATCAATGCTGACTCGGTGCCCGGCAGGGTCAAGTTCGAGCAGGCCTGCGGTGATCGTTGCCGGGTCGCTGGAGCCCGCTCGCCGGAGCACCGCCTGGATTCTTGCGATCAACTCACGCGGCGAAAAAGGTTTGGTGACGTAGTCGTCTGCACCGCCTTCCAGGCCGGTAACCTTGTCATGCTCATCGCTGCGCGCGGTCAGCATGATTACGGCCAGATCCTCGTTTTCATTATCGCGCTTCAGCATGCGCGTCAGTTCGAGGCCACTCATGTCCGGCAACATCCAGTCAATCAGCGCCAGATCCGGTCGCTCGTCCGCGAGAATCTGGCGGGCCTGTCGACAGTCCGCAGCCTCAAGGGTTTCGTAGCCGGCACGATTGAGGTGGAACGCGATCATCTCGCGGATGGGTGTTTCATCTTCGACGATCAGAATTTTGGTCGCTGCCATGCGCGGACTCTGTTGCCAGTAGATCGATCGCCACAAATTACAGCAGGCTATTATTACAGTCCTGTTACGAACGCCCCGTGGCAGGCGACGGCGCAGGGCTCGCGACCTGCTGGCGCAGGTAGTCCGGCAACAACGCATCCGGCTCGATAGCCTGCCCGGCTTGCCAGGCATTGCTCGCGAGGCCCAGCAAATAGCGGGCGCGCGGGTGCGCGATATCGACCACTCCTGCAATGCGGCCTGCGTTCAGGGTCAGCAATTCGGGATAGCGATGCCACCCGGCTCCCGCGGCATACCAGCCGTCATCGCCGTCGGCCAGGCAGCCGATCGCCGCGATTCCGACCAGCGCGGCGTCACCCTCCGCAATCGGACTATCGGCATCGCCGCGCCGGTAACGAGCCAGGTAAATTTCCTGTACGTGCGCATCCTGCGCGACTGCGACCCGATTAAAGTTTTGCGTCGCAAACGACTCGGCGGCTATCGCCGCAAGCGACGACACCGGTACGAGTTTGCGCCCTGTCGCAAACGCAATTCCCTGGGCGACCGAGGCCGCAATACGTACACCAATGAAAGAACCGGGGCCGATGCCGGGCGCTATTGCATCGAGATCATTGACGGTGACACCCCCTTCCGCCAACACCTCCTGCAGCATGGGAATCAATAAATGCGTGTGTTCTTTCGGCCGGACCAGGTGCCGCTCGATAATTTTGCTGCCGAGCTGCAGCGCTACGGAACAGGCATCCGACGATGTGTCGAGCGCGAGGAGGTTCATCCTGTCTTGCGTGCCACATCGATGGTACCGGCGCTTTCTTCATGCGAGCGCAGGAACAGACGCACGTCTTCCTCGGAGTCCGTGACCGCCATCGGTGCGAGCGCCCGCAGAAAAATGCTGCCATAACTCTTGCCACGAATACGTGGATCGCACAGGACGACCACGCCGAAATCGCTGTGATCCCGCAACAACCTGCCTGCACCTTGCTTGAGCGCCAGTGCGGCTTGCGGGAGCTGATGCTCGGCGAAGCCGTTGCCGCCCTCGCGCCGTATAAATTCGAGCCGCGCCATCATCAGCGGGTCCGCCGGCGAGGCGAACGGCAGCTTGTCGATCGCGACAATCGTCAGGGCCGATCCGCGCACATCCACGCCTTCCCAGAAGCTGCCCGTGCCCAGGAGCACCGCATTGCCATGTTCGCGGAAACGGCGCAACAAGTCGTCTCGCGGAGCCTCGCCCTGCACCAGCAGCGAGCGCCCGGCAAGTCGGCGGCGACGGCGCCGCAACCACTTGCGCGCCGCGTTGAGGGCCCGGTGACTGGTGAACAGGCAAAACATCCCGCCGCTGGTATGTCCAAGTAACGGCAACACGGCTTCGAGCATGCATTCCGTGTGGCGCTCGTCGGACGGTTGCGGCAGGCCGGGCGGCAGGTAAACGAGGCCATGCCGTTCGAGCGCGTACGGGCTGGCGAAGTTCAGGCTGGTGGCATCGCCCAACCCCATGCGGCGGCTGAAATGACTGAAATCATCACCGACCGCGAGGGTCGCGGAGGTAAACACCCATGCCTGTCCTGTCGCGTTGAACAGGCCGGTCAGGGTTTGGGATACGTCGAGCGGCGTCAGGTGCAGACGCAGACTGCGTGGATTCACGTCCAGCCAGCGTAGACCGTCCCAGGAATCGTCCGACACCAGTAAGGACAGATGCTCGACGACCTTGCACAGCAACTCGTGCAGTTTGTCGATCTCCGGCGAGGCCTCGCGCAAATCCCCGAGCGCTGCGCGCAGCGCTCCCAGCGCTTTGCCGAGATCCGCCAGCGGTTCCCGGATCAGGTCCACAACCGTATTCAGTTCGTGGCGTCCTTCCTGGCGTGGCGCCGCCGCACGCAATTCACGCAGCGCCAATTGCGCCTGGTCGAGTTGCCGCTCGAGCGATCGATCGCGCAACGGCAAGGTGCGGGCGCGCAACTCGTCGAACAGGCGTTCCAGTTCGCGGCTGCCGACACTCACGCCGAAAAACTGCGCGGCAAGGTCGGGGATCTGGTGTGCTTCGTCCAGTATGACGGCATCGGCGCCGGGCAGGAATTCGATGAAGCCCTCTTCCTTCATGGCCAGGTCGGCGAGCAACAGGTGGTGATTGACCACTACAAGGTCGGCCTCCTGGGCCGCGCGGCGCGCCAGCACGACGTGACAATCCTTGAAAAACGGACATTGCTTGCCGAGGCAGTTATCCGCGGTGGACGTGACCAGCGGCCACACACCCGAGTCCTCGGCCACCTCGGTCAATTCCGCCCGATCGCCGCTGCCGGTGCGGTGCCGCCAGGCACGGACGGCAGCGAGGTCCGAGCTCAGCGATGGCTGGGCCGCCTGCGGTGCGACCGATTCCAGTCGCTCGAGGCACAGGTAATTGGCCCGGCCTTTGAGCAGAGCGGTGCGAACCGGCCGCCCGAGTGACTTGCCGATCAGCGGCAGGTCGCGATGATAAAGCTGGTCCTGGAGCGCTTTGGTGCCGGTCGAGATGATGGTCTTGCGCCCTGATAACAGGGCCGGGACCAGGTAAGCGAAGGTCTTGCCGGTCCCGGTTCCGGCTTCCACCACCAGTTTGCTGCGGGACTCGAGCGCCTCGGCAACGGCCTCCGCCATCCACGCCTGCCCGGGGCGCGGCTGAAAGCCGGGCAGCCACTCGGCAAGCGGGCTATCGGGTCCGAAATAGTCGTTGAGCGAAATCACAAGAGCGGCACTATACCCTGCCGCCAACACCTGCGAGAGCGGCAATTTTGCGGTCAGTGCGTATAATGGCCGCCTTTGGCGCGGGTCTGCGCCACGCAACAGGGCGATAAACACAATGGCATCGGTCTGACGATGCACCCGGCACTGTCGGGTACTACGCTTTGCGTTTACCAGCCAGAGAGCTTGCTATGACAACGAAGTTATCGGCACTGCAGGACTGGGTCGATTCGGTCGCCCGCCTGACACAGCCGGAAGACATTCACTGGTGCAACGGCAGCGAATCGGAATTCAAGCGGTTGATCAACCAGATGCAGCTTAGTGGTGACCTGCTGGAGCTCGATCAGGAAGCGTACCCGCACTGCTATCTGCACCGTTCCGATCCATCGGATGTCGCACGCGTCGAGCACCTGACCTTTGTCTGTACATCCGACAAGCAGGACGCCGGCCCGAATAACCACTGGATGCAGCCGGACGAAGCGCACCGCAAGATCGATGCACTGTTCGAAGGCGCCATGCAGGGGCGGACGATGTACGTCATTCCGTATTGCATGGGGCCGATCGATTCACCCTATGCAAGACTGGGTGTCGAAATTACCGACAGCCCCTATGTAGTGGTCAATATGAAGCTCATGACGCGCATGGGTGCTGCCGCACTGGCGCGCATCGAAAAAGAAGGCCAGTTCGTCAAGGGTCTGCATTCGACCGGTGACCTCGATCCCGATAAGCGCTTTATCATGCACTTCCCGGAAGAGCTCACGATCAAGAGTATTGGCTCGGGTTATGGCGGCAATGCATTGCTCGGCAAGAAGTGCCACGCGCTCCGCATCGCCAGTTGGCAAGCGCGCAGCGAAGGCTGGCTGGCCGAACATATGTTGATCGTCGGCGTGCAGAACCCCGAAGGCGAAATCCATTACCTGGCCTGTGCGTTTCCATCGGCTTGTGGCAAAACCAACCTCGCCATGCTCATTCCGCCGGACTCACTGCCCGGGTGGAAAATCTGGACTCTCGGCGATGACATCGCGTGGTTGCACCTCGATCACGACGGCAGGCTGCGTGCCATCAATCCGGAAGCCGGTTACTTTGGCGTCGTGCCGGGAACCAACGCAAAGACCAACCGCAACGCATTCGACATGATTCGCAGCGACACGATTTTTACCAATGTCGCGTTGACGGCCGACAACAAGCCATGGTGGGAAGACAAGAAGGTCGGCAAACCCGCCGTCGACTGGCAAGGTCGCGACTACGAGCCGGGTAATGGCCCGGCCGCCCATCCCAATTCACGCTTTACGGTTTCGGCCAAGAAGAATCCGAGCTATTCCGAACTCGCCGAAGCACCGGATGGCGTGCCGATTTCAGCACTGGTATTCGGCGGCCGGCGCAAGGAACTGGCGCCACTGGTGTATGAGGCGAAAAGCTGGCGCCACGGCGTGCTGGTCGGCGCAGGCGTCGCTTCGGAGACAACTGCTGCCGCAAGTGGCGCGGTGGGTGTCGTGCGCCGCGATCCGATGGCAATGAAACCGTTTTGCGGTTACAACTTCGCAGACTACTGGTCGCACTGGCTGTCGTTCGCCGAGCGCTCGGATCGTCTGCCGCGCATATTTCACGTCAACTGGTTCCGCCAGGATGCGTCCGGCCATTTCCTGTGGCCCGGGTTTGGCGAAAATCTCCGCGTGCTGCGATGGATTATCGATCGTTGTGAAAATCGGGTCGGCGCGCGTGAAACCCCGATCGGATTCCTGCCACAACGCGACGACATCGACACAACCGGTCTCGATATCAAGGAGGAGTCCCTGCAGGCGTTGTTATCCGTCAATGTCAAACAGTGGCAAGCCGAGATGGAATCAGTCGGTGACTACCTGACCGGCTACGGGGACCGATTGCCGGATGCGTTAAAGCGCGAGCACGAGCAGGTTTTGAGCGAACTGCAGCAAGCAGCAAGGTAGCGAACGAAATCGCCCGCAGGGCGGGCTCCTACATGCTTCTATTGGCCTTGTAGGAGCCCGCCCTGCGGGCGAATGCGGCAGCAATGAATCCGTTTCCCGTTCGCGCGCAAGGCGCGCTCCTACGGGGCCAGATTAACGGATTCCGGTACGTACCCTTTTGGAGCCCGTATCACGGGCGATGAACCACTAATCCTCGCAGACGAAATGAATGGCGAGCGGCGTACCTTCCTTGGCAACGCGCCCGAGACCGATAATGCCTCTGCCGTGCAGCTCGGTGCTGTCGCGGCGCACGAATGTCTCCTCACCGTGGGCGTTCTGCAGGAACGTGCCATTGGTACTCTGGTCAATGAGCATAAACTTGCCGCGTCGCTTCTCGACCTTGGCATGCACCCTTGATATCAGGTTGCCCTTGACGACCACATCATTGTCGTCAGCGCGACCCATGTTGATCTGCTTGTTCTGGTCGTTGACGATGACCTTCGTATCACGAAACGACAATACCAATCGCGTCGCCTTCCTGTTTTTGTTTTCCCATTCGATGGTTGGCAGCATGCTGGTTGCTTCTTCCGGCTGCCACAGCAGTTCAAACAAGGCGACTTCATCGAGGCGTCCCCGCACGGTGGCGACATCGATCTGCCGCGTCTGCGCGCGCCACTCACTGCTCATACGATCCACCGAGGACCCGGAGATGACAATCTGCCCGGCCTTTGCCTGGGACGTCATTCGATTGGCCGTATGCACGGCAGAGCCGAAGATATCGTTCTGTTCCTCGACCACCGGCCCGAAGTGACAGCCGATGCGGATCGATACCGGAATATGGTCGTCGCACTGATGGTCATTGTCGCTCAGACGGGCCTGCATCTGGCTCGCGGCACCCATGGCGTCATCCACGTTCGGAAACGTGGACATCACTTCGTCACCGATGGTCTTGATGACCTTGCCGTTGAACTGGTGGGTCGCGTCCTTCATCACATCGAGGCAATGCGCCACTGTTTCGCTGGCCTTGATATCGCCAAACTGCTCGTACAGCTGGGTACTGCCGACAACATCGGCAAAAAGAATCGCGACTTCCTGGTCTTTGGCCATTCAGGACTTACTCGTCAATCGGGTCGGGTGCGGGACGCTGAACAGATGTCGATGTTAGCGGCCGGACTGGAGATTATATGTGCATCATCCGGGCCTGCGCGAACATTATGTCTAATGGGGCTATTGAGGCGCTGATCGGATAGTAGCAGCAAGCTACTAAAAAATCGGCTGTTTCTGCAATGCTTGCAGCGTCCGTGAGGCCTCGAATCGGGCCGTGCAGATGGTCGGTCAGACCCTGTGCCACGGCACCCGCACTCCGCATGTCGCTGACCGCTCGGCGCCGTGGCCGTTGTCGCTGACACTCACGCATACATAGTCGCCGGGGGCGAGCTGCAGGGCCACCGCCTGATCGAAATCGATACGCGCATCACGAACCCGGATCGTCACCTTGCCGTTCTCGTTCAGCGCATCTCGAGCGTTGATCACCAGGTTGATCAGGACACTTTCGAATTGCGCGGCGCTGGCAATCACGGAACCCGCCTTGCGGTCGACAGAGATTGCCAGGTCTTTGTCCGCACCGATTGCGCGCGCCAGGAGCGGTTGCAATGCAAATACGTGGTTGTCCGGACAGATCGCCTTGGGCTCGCTGTCGCCATCGCGATCGAAGGTCAGCAACTCGCGCAATAATGTACTGCCGCGCTCCGCCGCATTCCTTGCTCGCCGCGCCTGTTCATACAACTTGTCCTGCCCGCGGGCGCTTTCCGTCAGGAGGAACAGGTTGCCTGCTAAAACCGTCAGGACATTGTTGACGTCATGTACGGTGCCTGCGGTCAGCGTCAGTCCCACCTCCAGCCGCGCCACCCGGCTGATCAGCTGGTCGTTGATCTCCTGCAAAGTACCCGGTTGCGGGACGCGACTCGCATCGACACTTTCCTGCGATGAGCCGCCCGTGCTCGCGGACTGTTCGGCAAGTAGTTCGTTAGCCGGCAAACCGTCGCGCCGGGAATCGCGCGCGCTTTGCATCAGTTGATCGTCCGGGTACTGATGGCATCAATTTCCGGACGCCGTTCAGCCCATTTCGCAAGCCATGCCGGAATATCGTCGGCAGGCATCGGCCGCGCGGCAAAGTATCCCTGGATACGGTCGCAACCGTACTCCACCAGCAATCGAAGCTGTACACCATGCTGAGCCCGAGCCCGGTGCCTTTCTCATTCTTCGTTGTAAAGAACGGCTCAAAGGCATGAGCGCGTACCTGTGCGTTCGGTCACTTTTCGGCAACGATGTAGGCAATCCAGGCAATATCGGCCACGCCCTCGCGTTCGGGCGTGAACTCGCCGTTGCCCTCGCCGTCCTCATCCTCGCCTTCCCAGTAGACGGTCGCCTTGCTGAAACCGGCTTCCAGCAGCAGCTCGCAGATCTCCGGTGCGGTCCACAGCCGCCACTCATAGGTGAATGCCTTCTTGAGCCGCGAACCGTCCGGAAACTTGAAGTGGATATGACAGCGTATAAAATGCGTGACCGGGTGGAACTTCGCCTGGTCCCATATATAAGTGAACTTCTTGTGCTTGGTTTTTTCCTTCGTTTCTTCCTGCGCTTCCGGACCGCCGAACATATCGAGGAACAACACCCCGTCGTCTTTCAGTGCGTCCAGTGACTTGCGGAAGTAAGCACGCAATTGGTCTCTCGTCCTGAATATGAAGTAGCTGAAATTGAGTGCTGCGATGAGATCGACCGGCGCGGTTTCGGCAGTCATTACGTCCGATTGCAGCAAGCCGACGCGTGCCTGATCCTCGTTTGACAGTTTGGAAACCCGGTTCTTGCGTCCCCAGTCGAGAACCGAGGGATCGATATCGACGCCGATAGCCTGGAACTCCTTGCCTTGCTTCACCCACTGGCAAGAAGCACTCGCCGTGCCACAGAAGTCTTCGCGGAAAAGGCGCGCTTTGCGACCCCTGATGTCCTGGAATGTTTTCTGCAGGAACTCGCATTCCATTTCCACGTCCTGCACAGCCTGCTCGTACAGTTCATGAATATCGGCCTTGTCGGCCATGGACGGTTGGTTCTTTGTGGCGGTATTTCTCGCTGTCATGACGGGCAAGGCTCTCCGATAATTCGTGAAAATTGGGCGGGTGAGCATTGTAACGGCAGCGAGCGCCGCAAGCTACGTTACCGCATTCGCCCGCGTGGCGGGCTCCTACAACTACTCCACTCGTAGGAGCGCGCCTGTGCGCGAATGGGAAAAGATCTGTCGCTACCGCATTCGCCCGCGAGGCAAGCTCCAACAGCCCGCCGCAGATCCTAAAAGCGAACGCGAACTCTGGTCGCCAGGTTTGAGGAATAGATCTCGTTTTCCGCCAGTCGGCCGCTGTTCCTGCCGCTAAAAAAGCGCAATGGAGCATCCGTCATGTTAAGAGGCGACAGGGCTGTCTGCATCCAGGACCTCGCGCACCTTGCGTGCGAGATCCCGTTCCGAGATGTCGATACCGACACCGACGAGGCAAGGCTCATCGCTGTAAGAAATGCGCTTACCGGTAAAAAAATACGGCGTCGCGTGTCCGTCTCGGGCGACAAAGGACGCCTCAACCAAAGATTCACCTTTCTCGAATACTTCCGCCATGCGCTGCTGCACGATCGCTCGGTCGTCGTCCGTGATGAACTGCAGCGGATGCATGCGTGCAATTTCTTCCCCGGAGTAACCCGACACTGTCTCGAAATTCCTGTTCCAGCGCAGGAAACGACCTTCGGAAGTATAGAAACAGAATACGCCTGGCATGCTTTCGATCATGGCATCGGAGAACAGCATTTCGCTGCGCAAGACCTGTTCCGCCTGTTTTCGCGCTTCATCACGCGTAAAATTACCAAGGGCGAAGGCGAGGTCATTCGCGACTTCCTCGAGCAATGCGATTTCCTTGTCGTGAAAAAACTGACGCTGGTCGGCGTATACACTCAGTACTGCGCAGACCGAATCGTTGCTACGGATTGGAAAGGCTGCAAAAGACCGGAATCCGCTGTGCTCGACGCAGTTCATTGCGGGTTGCGGACCCGGCGATGGCCTCATTGATCTGGCCCAGCGCTGCATATAGACGTGTCAAGCGGGCAATTTCCCGCTCATGGTGCTTCAGGACAGTTATGTCGTGTGCAATTTTGGACGCACCGATGATCTGGCCTCGGGCGTCACGAATCGGTGACGCTGTTACCGCGACATCAATCAGCCGCCCGTCGTTCGTGCGTCGCAGCGTTTCGAGGTGAACCACACGGTCGCCACCGCGAAAGCACTCCAGTATGGTCTCTTCCTCAGCCCTCCGGTCGTCCGGAATAACCCGCATGATCGACGTGCCGATCATGTCCTGCTCCGAATAGCCGAAAATCATTTCGGCCCCGGCACTCCAGCGAGTGATTACCGTCCAGGTCCTTGCAGATGACGGCATCAAGGGACGACTCGACGATTGCCGCCAGATGAGCGCGGAAGTCGTCCGCTCGTGCTGCTCCTGGAGTTTTGCGGGTTACTTTGGCACCAGCGCGCGCAACGGCCGTGCACTTCTGTGCTCTGCGACTCATTAACACGACCCTTACCGCATATGGCCAAATGCGGCAGGATCGACGACAATGACAGCGGGTCTGAAAGGAACACCATCAGTGCGCTGGAGAACCGGACGACGCAGCAAGAACGTCATCGACCGCCGCAGCATCGGGCCCGGCCGTACGATGGTCGGCGGCGGCATCGGCACGATCGCAGTCATCCTGGCGGCGTTGTATTTCGGCATAGACCCGACTTTTCTGCTGGAGGGCATACAGTCGGTCAGTGTGGACGATTCCGGTACGCAACCGACCGCCGAAGAACTCAGGGACGATCCGCAAGCCGATATGGTGTCGGTAGTATTCGCCGACACCGAAGATGTCTGGAGCGCACTGTTTGCCGCCCAGGGTGCCCAGTACGTGGAACCTCGGCTGGTCCTGTTCCGCGGTGCGACACAATCTGCTTGCGGATTGGGACAGGCGGCAATGGGTCCTTTCTATTGCCCGGCCGACCAGAACGCCTATATCGATCTTGCCTTCTTCCAGGACTTGCATGATCGCTTCAACGCACCGGGCGATTTTGCGCAGGCCTACGTGATCGCGCACGAGGTCGGCCACCACGTGCAAAACCTGCTGGGTATCTCCAGCGAAGTTCGACGCCTGCAAGCGCAAGCAAGCACGGCAGACGCCAATCAGCTATCGGTGAGGCAGGAGCTTCAGGCAGACTGCTTCGCTGGAGTCTGGGCCAATCGTGCGCAAAACATCACGCTCGAGGAAGGGGATGTCGAAGCAGCCCTGAATGCAGCGTCCGCCATCGGCGACGACCGGCTGCAACGGCAAAGTGGCGGTACCGTGACGCCGGACTCCTTCACACACGGCAGTTCGGAACAGCGGCGTCGCTGGTTCAGCAACGGGCTGCAAAGCGGCGACCCCGACAGTTGCGATACCTTTTCGGCGAACTCTTTATAAGTCGGCGACGGCCCGACCGAACCGAACTCAGATTACCGGCGGATCGCTATGTCGTGCCGGGTGGCGGTGCGCTTCGATAGCGGTCACAAACGACTTCGCTACCTGGGCGGCTTTGGCCGCATCGGCCAGCAAAATCCCGGCGTCCCGCTCCTTGCCGGTCGGGATACCCGCCATCTCCAGCAGCTTTCGCGACGCACCCAGGGCAAGAATGGGCTTGCAGTGCCGGAACTGGTCTTTAACGAACTCCATTGAGTGACCATCTTCTCCCAGAGACTTGACCGCCGCGGCGCCGTCCGGCAGTACCAGTGCATCGAACAGCACCGAAGGCGAATTCTCCATGGATTTATTGGCTTCGATTTCGGACCGTTCGTCGCTCTGGAATTTTCCGATTCGGGGCCCGACAAAATGCACCACAGCGCCCTCTTTCACCAACGCCGCGTGGATCGCCGCAATCGATGCACGGTGCACGCCATCGTCGACCAATATGGCGATTTGTCGCGTGCGGATGCCGCATTCTCCGGGAAGCGCCGTTAGCGACAAGGCTGGTGACTGTTTTACCTCCGGCTTCGGCCTCTTGCCGATTGCGATTGGCAACGCCTTCGGCACTTTCATGCCCAATCCGGCGGCAACATCCGCAGCCAGTGTCGGCGAGACATTCGCCAGTGACGCGATCATACGCTCGCGAATTGCAGGTACCGTGACTTTGCTGAGCTCAAAACGGAACGCGGCAGCGATGTTGCTCTTCTCCATCGCGGTCTGGCTGTCAAAGAACAAAGTGGCCTGGTTGTAATGCTCAGCAAATTTCTCAGGTTTACCGCGTACCTTGTCCTCGTGGACAGGCTCGGGAAAGGAAACGAATCCGGCGCCGCCCGCCTGGAACGGACAACCGCCGGCCAGTGAATTGGGCTCATACGACACGCGTCCCCGGTGTATCGCCTGCCGGTGCAGGCCGTCGCGCTGGTTGTTGTGCACCTCCGTGACCGGCGCGTTAATGGCAATCTCGTGAAAATTGGGGCCGCCGAGTCGCGTGATTTGCGTGTCCACGTATGAATGTATGCGACCGCCAAGTAGCGGATCGTTGCTGAAGTCGATGCCGGGAACAACGTGCGCGGTGCAAAACGCAACCTGCTCCGTCTCAGCGAAAAAATTGTCCGGATTGCGATTCAGGACCATACGCCCGACCGGCGTGACCGGAACCAGCTCTTCGGGTATCAGTTTGGTGGAATCCAGCACATCGAAGCTGAATTTGTCGGCTTCTTTTTCACTGAATATTTGCAGCCCGAGTTCCCATTCCGGAAAATCGCCCGACTCGATCGCTTCCCACAAATCCCGCCGGTGAAAGTCCGGGTCGGCACCGGAAATTTTTACAGCCTCGTCCCACAACAGCGAGTGTGTGCCGAACAGCGGCGTCCAGTGAAACTTGCAGAACACGGACTCGCCCTTCTTGTTGACCAGGCGGAAAGTGTGCACGCCGAACCCCTGCATCATGCGAAAGCTGCGTGGAATGGCTCGGTCGGACATGACCCACAGCAGCATGTGCGTAGATTCGGGCATCAGGGACACAAAGTCCCAGAATGTGTCATGGGCAGAGGCCGCCTGCGGCATGCCGTGATGCGGCTCCGGCTTTACCGCATGCACCAGGTCCGGAAATTTCATCGCGTCCTGGATGAAGAACACCGGCATGTTGTTGCCTACCAGGTCCCAGTTTCCCTCGTCCGTATAGAATTTGACCGCAAAGCCGCGGACATCCCGGGCGGTGTCCTTGGAACCCCGCTCTCCGGCTACCGTCGAAAAGCGGACGAACACCGGGGTGACTTTTCCCGCTTCGGAGAACGGCGCGGCCCGCGTGTAGCGGGTCAGTGCTTCATAGGCTTCGAAATGACCATGCGCGCCTGAGCCGCGGGCATGCACGATGCGCTCTGGTATACGTTCGTGATCGAAGTGCGTGACCTTTTCACGCAGAATGAAATCTTCCAGCAAGGTCGGACCGCGCAGCCCTGCTTTCAGGGAATTCTGGTTATCGGCAACAGCCACGCCCTGATTGGTCGTGAGCGCCTGGCCTCCCCCATCCGCGCGCACCCGATCGAGGGTATCGATGGTCGCATTTCTTCCGGAGAGGGCGGCACCGCCTGTCTTTGCCGTACTGCTCGCTTCCGTCTCGGTACTCGCCGTCAAGCGCTCATCTGCAGGCGCAACGGTGGAGCCTTCGGGCGGCGCAATGGCGTTATCGTGGCCATGCTCACGCTTCTTTTCGGCATTGAACGGGGTGCCGGCAACCAGGTCATTGGCTGCGAGCCCCTGCTCTGCTACCACATCGTTGCTGCGCAGGGTGGTTTTATCGGAGGGTTTATTAGCGTCGCGCGAGGAGCCGGCCTTTGTGGCGGATTGGCGGGACTTGCCGGATTTCTTCGTTGTTGCCTTCTTTTTTATTGTTTTCTTGCTTGCTGCTTTGCTTTTCGCTGCTTTCTTTCGCATAGGCATCAGTTGCCCTCCGATGTGTATGAACCGCGCGCACTGTCAAGCAAGCGATTATTTCAACGGGGAGGGGTCCGCTCTGTGCGGTAGCGAACCTAACATGCAACGGTTAAGAAACGAATGTTGAGTTGCGATTACATTGTTTCGGCAGACTTCACGAACGGCGTCACGCCTACAGACTCATAGAGTTCATCCGGGCGATAAAGCGTGTTGCCCTTGAGCACGAGCGTGGCTCGTCGCACGGCACTGATGTCCAGCAACGGATTCCCTTGTACCAGGACCAGGTCTGCATCCTTGCCTACGGTGATCGAACCGGTCCTGTCAGCCACACCGACGACCCGTGCCGAGTCGAGGGTTGCCATTTTGAGCACGGATGCCACGGGAATGCCGGCCTCCGCGTAAACCTCGAGCTCCCGCAACAGCGTGAATGGCGGTATATCGTCACTGCCTGGTACGAGCTGGATACCGCTCTCGTACAGTTTGCGCAACATGGCGGCCTGCGCGACGGCGGATTTACCCCAGGCCTCGACGCTGGCAGCGGCATTATCCATCTCCGGGTTATACATCGGCCGGCGTACCGCGTTCGGCAAGTGATCGATGATCGAGGCGAAGGTCGGGTCGGGTTCACCCGGCATGTGCCGCAACATAGTATCGAAGATAGCCGCCGTCGGGTCGACGACGACCTGGTTTTCCTTCAGCAAGGCGATGAAGGCCTGCACCTCGGTGCCGTCCAGGTCGAGTTCGCCGGCTTTGTCCCCGTACAAGGTAAAGCGAATCTGCTGGCGCGTATCTTCGCGGTCGCCTGCGAGGAAATTCAGGAACACCATATTGATATGCTGGATCTCGTCGTAGCCGGCGCGTACCGCCTGCTCGGCCGACATGTAGGCCGGGACATGCCCGCTGAGGCGCATGC
>CAZSDL010000036.1:0-17626 GCA_964605635.1 uncultured Woeseiaceae bacterium | reverse complement strand
GTCTTTGCGGTCAATGTGGCTCCAGCTCGAATAAGCCCGGCTATCTTGGCCAGCCGAATTGCGAAATACAACCTCTCGCACTCCCACAGCGTCCGATTTTGCGCTCCGCAGGCGAGGAGTCGCGTGGCCGCAGGCCCGCGCGCTACAATGCGCGCCCGATAAGAGCCAGCAACGCTGCGATCCTGCAATGCACAGCGACACCACATACGATGTCATCGTCATCGGCGGCGGCCACGCCGGTACGGAAGCGAGTCTCGCCGCCGCGCGCGCCGGTGCGCGTACCTTGTTGCTGACCCAGAATATCGCAACGCTCGGGCAGATGAGTTGCAATCCGGCGATCGGCGGCATCGGCAAAGGGCACCTCACGCGCGAGATCGATGCGCTGGGCGGCGCCATGGCGCGCGCCATTGACCGCGCCGGAATCCAGTTCCGCACGCTGAATTCCAGCAAGGGCGCCGCCGTGCGCGCGACCCGCGCACAGGCCGATCGCGAACTCTATCGCCGCGCCATTCGCAGCCTGCTGGAAAACCAGCCGGGCCTGTCGATTTTCCAGCAGTCCGTCACCGACTTGATCGTCGAGGGTGATCGGGTGACCGGCGTGGTAACCGGGCTCGGCCTGACATTCCGCGCGCCCGCTGTCGTGCTGACGGTCGGCACGTTTCTCGGCGGCAGAATCCTGATCGGGCGCGAGGAGCACGCGGGTGGTCGCGCCGGCGATCCGCCGTCGACTCGCCTCGCGGCGCGACTGCGCGAGATGCCCTTTCGCGTGGCACGGCTCAAGACCGGCACGCCGCCGCGACTCGATGGCAAGACGCTGGATTTTTCCGTGATGACAGAGCAACCGGGCGATGAGCCGGTACCGCTGTTCTCATTCCTCGGACGGCGCTCCGAGCATCCGCGCCAGGTTGCTTGTCATATCACCAGGACCACCGAGGCGACGCACGACATCATTCGCGCGTCGCTCAGCGAATCGCCAATGTACTCCGGGCTTATCGACGGCGTTGGCCCGCGTTACTGCCCGTCGGTCGAAGACAAGGTCGTCCGTTTTGCCGACAAGGCATCGCACCAGATCTTTGTCGAGCCCGAAGGCTTGCATACACGTGAGGTGTATCCCAACGGCATTTCCACCAGTCTGCCGTACGATACGCAGTTGAGATTCGTGCGCACTATTCCAGGTTTCGAGAATGCACACATCACGCAGCCCGGTTACGCCATCGAATACGATTATTTCGATCCGCGCGACCTGAAGCCTACGCTCGAGACACGGTTTGTCGGCGGCCTGTGGTTTGCCGGCCAGATCAACGGCACAACCGGTTACGAGGAGGCGGCGGCACAGGGTCTTGTTGCCGGCATCAATGCGGCGCGCCGTTCGATGGAAGCGGACGAGTGGTTTCCGCAGCGTTCGGAAGCCTACATGGGCGTGCTCATTGACGACCTCGTAACGCGCGGTGTCAGCGAGCCATACCGCATGTTTACCAGTCGTGCCGAGTATCGGCTGCTGCTGCGCGAAGACAACGCCGACCTGCGGCTGACGCCGGCCGGACGGCGGCTCGGTGTCGTCTGCGACAAACGCTGGCATGCCTTCGAGGAAAAACAGGCGCTCGTTAGCGCCGAGCAGGCGCGCTTGCACGACATCGTCCTGCGACCGGACCAGCTTGCGGACAGCGACCGGCGCATTCTCGTCGAAGGTCTGCGACGCGAAGCGCGCGCGGCTGAGCTTTTGCGGCGCCCGGAACTCGGCTATCGGGAGGTCACTGCGCTCTCTGCGGTGGGTACCGGTAACTGGCAGGTCGGACAAGTCGACGAGCTGATCGAACAGGTGACATTGCAACTGGAAGTGCAGGCGACCTATCACGGCTACATCGAGCGCCAGCAGCGTGAGATCGACCGCCACTGCAAACAGGAGTCGCTGCGTTTGCCGGAAGACTTCGACTACCTCCGCGTGACCGGGCTGTCGAACGAAGCTCGCCAGCGACTCGCACGCGAGCGCCCGGCAACGCTCGGCCAGGCATCGCGACTGGAGGGCATGACACCGTCCGCGATATCGCTGCTGCTCATACACCTGAAGAAACGCACTCTGCGACGCTCGGCCTGACCGAATTGCCGAACGCGGCGCATTGCCGCACCGTGAAGCCGTACACGTCCTGGCGCGAGCGATGCGCTATCCTCATGCAGACGCCTCCCGGAAACCGGCTACATGTTTGCGACACCTTATATAAATGAGCAACTCGCCTATGGCCGGGCCTGCACCGGCGCCTGCCGCCGCGGTATCGCGAAGGCCCTTTCCTTGCTGGTCCTCGCGCTGTTCGCGATGGCCATCCTTGCGGCCTGTAATGCGCAACCCGAGCACGGCAATTACCTGCAGCGCGGTCTCGCCGCCGACCCGGAATCGCTCGATCCGCACAAATCCCGCAGTACGGAGGCCGGTGACGTGCTGCGCGACCTGGGTGAGGGCCTGATGGGCTACAGCCCGGACGGCGAGCTCGAGCCGCGTGCGGCGTTGCGTTACGAACTGTCGGACGACGGTCTCGAGTACACGTTCTGGCTGCGACCCGAGGCGCGCTGGTCGAACGGCTCAACCGTGACTGCCGAAGATTTCGTCTTTGCTTTCCGACGTCTGGTGAACCCCGACACAGCGGCTTTCTATGCGCACTCGGTCGCGGATATCGAGAATGCAGCGGACATACTCGCCGGGACGAAGCCGGTACAGGCGCTATCCGTGACGGCGGCGGAAGAATTTGTATTGCAGATCCGGCTGGCTAACCCGACACCTTACTTCGTTGCACTGCTGTCACAGCCGAGCACGTTTCCGGTGTATGCGCCAGCTGCTGTGGAACACGGCGATGCCTTTGCGCGTCCCGGCCGGTTTGTTACTAACGGTGCTTACCGCCTGGTCGGCTGGCAACTCGGCGCCACCATCGAACTGCAGAGAAACGAGCATTACTGGAACAATGCGGCGACGGCGATCGACCGGGTGCGTTACCACGTGATCCCGGAGCCGATGGTCGAACTCAATCGCTATCGCGCCGGCGAGTTGCACATTACGTCGAACGTGCCATCCGAAGCGTTCCAGCGCCTGCGCGAGGAGCGTCCTGACGAGTTGCGGGTAGCGCAAAAGCTCAGCGTCTATTACTACGGCTTCAATCTGACGCGGCCGCCATTCAGGGACAATCCGGCACTCAGGCAGGCGCTGTCGATGGCGGTCGATCGCGAGGTGCTGGCCGAGCAAATCGTCGGACGTGGCGAAGCGCCCGCCTATAGCTGGGTTCCTCCCGGCGTCAACAATTATGAGCCGCGACGGTTGGCGTATGCCGATTTGGGCGTGGAGGAACGACGTTCTGCAGCACGCGACGCGTACGCACAAGCGGGTTACGGCAACGACAATCCGCTCAAAGTAGAGATTCGTTACAACACGTCGGATGCGAATCAGCGTATCGCGCTGGCGATCCAGTCCATGTGGCGAGATACGCTCGGCTTGCAAACAACCCTGGTCAACGAGGAATTCCAGGTGTTGTTGTCGAATGTCCAGGCCATGCAGGTAACCGAGGTATTTCGCCTGAGCTGGAGCGGCGACTACAATGACGCACACGCTTTCCTGCAAGTGTTGCAGTCGAATGCTTCGTCCAACCTCGCCGGCTATCGCAGCGAAGAGTTCGATAAGCTCATGCAGCGCGCGGCCGAACAGACCGATGCAGAACGCCGTCGGCGCTATCTCGAGGATGCCGAACAGGTAATGCTCGCGGAACACCCCGTTATCCCGCTCTATTTTTATGTCAGCAAACATCTCGTCAGTCCGGAAGTCAGCGGGTGGGGAGACAACGTGCTGGATTACCATTACAGTCAACATCTGAGTCTTAACGCCGCGAATTAATCCCTGAGGTGCGGAACAGGAAGGCCGGATGTTGCGTTTCGCACTGTTGCGAACCCTGAGCGCGATTCCCACATTGCTCCTGGTGATCGTCGTCGCGTTTATCATGGTGCGCGCAGCACCCGGAGGACCGTTCGCCGACGAGCGCGTGTTGCCGCCGGACACGGCGAGCAACCTGGCCGCTGCCTATCATCTCGACGAATCGCTTCCGCAACAGTTCTGGCGCTATCTCTCGGGTCTCGCGCAAGGCGATCTGGGTCCGTCCTATCATTACCGCGATTACACCGTTGCCGAATTGATCGGCAATGCCGTGCCGGTTTCGTTGCTGCTCGGTGCTTTGTCGATGTTGCTTGCGCTGCTCCTCGGCGGCGCAGCGGGCATCGCGGCGGCGCTCAGGCGCAACACGTGGTTCGACCGCGGCGTCACCGCACTGGCGATGACCGGCATTTCCATCCCGGTCTTCGTTGTGGCACCGCTCTTTGTGCTGATCTTTGCAGTCTGGCTGCAATGGTTGCCGGCGAGCTGGAGTGGGGGCAGCGGAGCGCAACGCCTGGTCCTGCCGGTGATCGCGCTGGCACTGCCGCAGGTCGCTTACATCGCGCGCCTTGTACGTGGCAGCCTGATCGAGGTCCTGGGCAGCGACTTTATTCGTACGGCTCGCGCGCAGGGTCTCGCGACGAGTTCCATTCTTCGCTATCACGCTCTAAAGCCGGCACTGATACCGCTGGTATCGTACCTCGGGCCTGCGGCTGCCGCTGTGCTGACCGGTGCGGTCGTCGTCGAATCGATCTTCGGTATTCCCGGGCTGGGACAACTATTTCTGCAGAGCGGGCTCAACCGTGACTACACGCTGGTGCTCGGCATCGTTATTTTTTATGCGGTGCTTGTCATCCTGCTCAATCTGCTGGTCGATCTCGCCTACGGTGTCCTCGACCCGAGGATCCGCGAGCGATGACAGGAATCGCCGCGACCGGCGGGCGTCGTCTGCGTGAGAGCCGTGCCGTACGGGTAAGCGCAATCGTCCTGGCCATCATTGCGCTCGCGGCACTGCTGGGCCCGCTGGTCAGCCCGCATGATTACCGGAATACCGACTTCAACGCCCGCCTGCAGGCACCGGCGCTGGATGAGTTCCGGCTGTTCGGCAGCGATGATCTCGGCCGGGACCTGTTCGTGCGCACCATGTCCGGGACGCGCGTGACCTTGCTCGTTGCCGTCGTTGCCAGTTTCATCAGCCTGCTGATCGGCGTGGCATACGGGGCTATTGCCGGGTATGCGGGTGGCATGATCGATGCTGTCATGATGCGCCTCGTCGATGCGCTCTATGCCCTTCCGTTTATCTTCCTCGTGATCCTGCTGATGGTCGCCTTCGAGCGAAATTTCCTGCTGATCTTCGTCGCAATCGGCGCCATTAACTGGCTGGACATGGCGCGCATCGTGCGCGGCCAGACTTTGGCGCTCAAGGAACGCGAGTTCGTCGATGCGGCGCGACTGATCGGTGTATCGCCGGGCGCAATTCTCGTGCGTCACATAACGCCGAATCTGCTCGGAATCGTCGTCGTGTACCTGACGCTGACCATTCCGCAAGCAGTGCTGGTTGAATCCTTCCTGAGTTTTCTCGGGCTCGGCATACAGGAACCTGCGACATCACTCGGCGCGCTGGTTAACAACGGCGTGGCGCACTTGGAGCGCGCGCCGTGGCTGCTGTTGCTCCCGGCGACAATGCTGGCGGTCATGCTGCTGGCGTTCAATTTTCTTGGAGATGGCCTGCGCGACCTGCTCGATCCGAGGCATCGGCCGCGATGAGCCTGCTCGAGGTCAATAACCTGCGCATCGACTATGGCGACAACGCGCCTGCAGTGGTCAACGATCTGTCGTTCAGTATTGCCGCGGGCGATTCGCTGGGTATTGTCGGCGAATCGGGGTCGGGCAAGACACAAACGGCGCTCGCCATCACGGGCCTGTTACCGGCGCATGCGCGGGTTTCCGGGGAGGTGCTGTTCGATGGCAACAACCTTCTCGGCAAGAGCGACAGATACCTCAACGGGTTTCGCGCAAGGCGCATCGCAATGGTCTTCCAGGACCCGAAGCAGGCGCTGAATCCCTACCTGCGCATCGGCGATCAATTATCGCGCATTCTCCTGGAACATGGTCTCGGGGAGCGCCGCAATGTCGCGAACCGTGCGCTCGATTTGCTGCGGCGTGTAGGACTTACGGATGTCGAGCGCCAGTATCGCAGTTATGCGCACCAGCTTTCCGGGGGTATGCGGCAGCGCGCAATGATTGCGATGGCGCTTGCCGGCGAGCCTGAATTGCTCATCGCCGACGAGCCGACTACGGCGCTTGACGTGACGGTGCAGGCACAGATTCTCGACTTGCTGCAGGAGCTCAAAAAGGAGACCGGGATCGCGCTCTTGCTCATCACACACGATCTCGGTGTGGTTGCCGGCAATTGCGAGCGTGTGCTGGTAATGCAACGGGGCAAGATGCTTGAGCACGGCGCGACCGAGGTTGTGTTTTACAATCCTTCGCAGCCACACACGCGCGCCATGCTGGCCGCGGTGCCGCGTATCGATGCACCGATCGCTGTCGCACCGCTTTCCGAGACAGCCGCACCGGTTTTGTCTATCGACGGTGTGTCGGTGCAGTTTGCCGAAAGGGCGTCGCGACCCGGTTCGAGCCGCGAAGCATTGCACGCGGTGCGTCCGCTGACGGTTGACGTACGCGCCGGGGAAACGCTGGCCATTGTCGGCGAATCGGGGTCCGGCAAATCGTCACTGGCGCGCGCCGTGCTCGGCCTGTTGGTGCCGGCCACTGGCACGGTCAGCTTCCTGGGGAAGCCGCTGGCCGCCCGAGTGGAATCGCGACCCAACGAACTGCGCCGCAACCTGCAGCTGGTCTTCCAGGATCCGGTAGCGTCCCTGAATCCGGCCATGCGTCTGTGGGACATACTATTGGAACCGGTCCGGTTGCACGAGCCGCAACTCGACGCAGGCCAGTGTCGCGAACGCGTCGAGACGATGCTAGAACGCGTCGGACTCGACGCGTCATTGCTGCAACATTATGCGCATGAACTGTCCGGCGGACAGGCGCAGCGCGTAGCTATTGCACGGGCGCTGATACTCGAACCGCGGCTGCTTGTCTGTGACGAGGCGGTGGCGGCGCTGGATGGGACTGTCAGGCAGGCAATTCTCGATCTGCTGCGCCGTGAGCAGGAGCGCTCGGGCATGTCGCTGATCTTCATCACCCACGACCTCGCGGTCGTGCGGCAGATCAGCCACCGGGTGTTGGTAATGTACCGGGGCCGTGTCTGCGAACTTGCGGAAAACGCCCAGCTCTTTGGCCAACCACGGCACCCCCACACGCGGGCGCTGTTGGCCGCGGTACCGGCGCTGGCATCCAGCCGCAAGCGCCGGCAACACGCCGGGTCGGACCTCAATAACTAATTGAAATAAATACTAAAAATACGGAATCAAGCACTTATCGAGGTCCGACCCGGAAGTTGGAGGGCAAATCAAATACTTGCTGAGGTCCGACCCGAAGGTTAGAGAGTGCCGAGGGGGATTGGTAGCGGGGCGCCGTTGACGGTGAGGAGGCCCTTTGCGTATTCGGCCCTGGTTACGTAGGCGTCGCCGTCGCGCTTGAGAATGCCCATCGCGACCAGCGCGCCGGCCTGCGGATTGCCGGCCTGCAGCATCTCGAGCACCGCAACCGGTACGCGAACGTCGGCCGCCGCAGTCAGTGCAAGCAACAAGGTTGGCCAGGAAAAAGCCTGCGCCGCATCTGCTTCCGGCAAAGTGAAGCGCATGGTCGCTGTCACCTCGCCCTGGGGCAGGGACAGGTCGATGCGATCGAAGCGCACTTCCGCACCGGCCAGCAGGAACGACTGGATGTCACTTTCGATACGGTCGTAAGCATTGGCGAATGCTGCTTCCGGGTCCGCGGCTTCGCGCGCAGCCTGCAATTCCTCGATGATCGTCTGCAGCGTGCGTGCATCAAGACCGTTGACGACGACATCGAGACCGAGGTCGGTTTCACCCAATCCGGGTATGGAGATTCCACTGGCGTCCAGCGTCGACGAGCCGTTGACGCGATCGCCCACCAGCTCGTTACTGGCATCCAGCGTCAGGCGAGCGACGGCCGTCGGACCGCTCACCGGGTTTTCGAGCGCTGCATCCTCCAGCGATAGGACAATGCTGCCCACCGAAAAGCCGTACTCCGTCGCCTGCTGCCGGCCATCGAACCGCGCACCCCCAATGAGCAACCGATCGCTACCCGAGCGCAGTGACAACGGATCGATGCGACCGTCGTACTGCAGGTCGGAGGCGGAAGCGTTGATCATGAAATGCAGGTCCCCGCCCTGCCATTGCAGGTCGAGATTTTCATTCGCATACGATCCCGCCGGCAATGCGTAGCGCGAGCTGGTCTCGCCCGCGAGGCTGATGCGGCTGTTCAGTTGACCTGGAATCGCAATTAGTTCGCCGTTGCCTCGCTCTATCTGCAGCGTGGAGACCGTGCTCGCCAGCGCAGGTTGCAGGGATCCTGCGTTGCGCGACATTGAACTGACCGGCACCAATCCATGATCGATGCGCGTATCGACAATCAGGGCGGCGGTCCGATCCGGGTCTATCGCACCTGCGATCGTGGCAAGCGTCGAGCGCAGCGCACCCTTTTTCAGTTCGATACGATGACGCCCTGCGGCTGTGAACCATCCTCGCTTGAAGGTCTCTTGCGTGACGACAAAATCGTCGTGCCGGGTCTTGGCCCATTCGACACTATCCTTCACGTTGCGCTCGGCGAGGCGCCCGACGATTCCGGGGGATACCAGCACGATCACCGCCAGGGCTACCAGCACAACCACAATCCATCTGTTCATCAGCTTGTTCCGAGTTGCGTTGCCGCACAGGACGGCGCAAACAGATTCCCAGTATGGCCGAGCGGGGCCGCCCTGCACATGGTCCGCCGCGCATTATCGAGAGGCGCAGGCCCTGCCAGTTGCCGATTCGCGGGCTGGAATTACACCCTGAGTGTCTCTACCATAGCGGCCTCTGTTGACGAGGCAAGCGACCGTCCCCGCGTTGCCGATCACCCGGATACCCAGAAATTCGTGAAGACATTTTTGTACCCCTGTGTCGCAGCTGCCTTGTCGGCGCTCGTTCTGGCAATCTTTGCTAACCCTGCGGCAGCGCAAGGCGATGCCGCAGAGGGCCGCAAGCTAGGCTATACCTGCATCGGTTGTCATGGCATACCGAGTTATCGCAATGCCTATCCGTCATACCGCGTGCCGAAACTCGGTGGACAGAAGAGCGCCTACCTGACAGCGGCGCTGCGCGCGTATCGCGACGGCACGCGACCCCATCCCACGATGCAGGCGCAAGGCAGCAGTCTCTCCGATCAGGATATCAACGACCTGGTCGCGTGGATCGGCGAGACCGGCGAAGCCAGCGACGAGCTCGATGCGCAGACCGCCGGATTGCCGGACGCGGCGCGCACCTGTGTCACCTGTCACAGCACGGCGGGTGCAGAGATGGAGCCTGTCCCGCCGGTATTGTCTGGCCAGCACCAGGACTATCTCGAGCACTCATTGCTGCAATACAAGAACAACGCGCGCGGCGCCAACGTTATGAACTCCTTTGCGGCCGGCCTTACGCCCGCCGATATGCGGACACTCGCGCAGTTCTATGCATCGCATGACGGTCTCGAGACCCTTTACGAAAAGGAGTAGACCGCTCATCGGCGGGTTGTTCCGCCACGCCCGCACGCGAGACGCGACCATGCCGCACCAGGCTGCCCACATCACAGAACTCACGCACGGCATCAGCGCCATCGACACGGACTATGTGCGGCCGTTACTCGACGCCAGTCATCTGATTGTCCAGCAGGGGCGTGCTGCATTCATCGACACCGGTACGAACCACAGCGTGCCTTTGCTGCTCGACGCGCTGGCGCGCAAGAACCTCGATGTCGGCGACGTTGACTACATCTTTCTTACTCACGTGCACCTCGATCATGCCGGCGGTGCGGGTCTCCTGATGCAGCAATTGCCGAACGCGAAAGCCGTGCTGCATCCGCGCGGTGCGCCGCATATGATCGACCCGGCAAAACTCATCAAGGGATCGCAGGCTGTTTACGGCGCGCAACGCTTCGCCGCCATGTACGGGGATATCGAGGCGATCGCGGCCGGGCGTATCGAGATTGTCAGCGATGAGCAGGAATTCAACCTCGCCGGACGTACGCTGCGTTGCCTGTTCACGGAAGGCCACGCGCGGCATCACTATTGTCTCGCAGACGCGGCATCGCGCGGTGTGTTCACAGGCGACAGCTTCGGTGTGTCTTATCGCGAACTCGACACGGCGGCCGGCGAGTTCATCTTTCCAACGACAACGCCGGTACATTTCGATCCGCCCGAAGCGCACAAGGCTATCGATCGCATCATGGCCGAGCAGCCGGAACATCTCTATCTTACGCACTACAGTCGGGTCAGCGATCTGCCACGGCTGGCGTATGACATGCACCAGCGGCTCGATGACTTTGTGGAGATCGCAACACGTCATGCAGCGGACGCCAACCGCACGGCAACAATGCACCGGTCAATGTTTCACTATCTGACGGATGCGTTGCGCGAACACGGCTTTCACGCCGACGATGAACGATTGCACGCATTGCTCGATATGGACATCGAACTGAATACAATGGGCATGGAGTACTGGCTGGATCATCACCAGTAAAAGTCACGCAACCTGGAGCCAGCATGGAATCCTTTCGCGCCTACCGCATCGACCAGCAAGACGGCAAGATCGTCGCGGATTTCGCCACACTGTCACTCGACGACCTCAGCGACGGCGACGTCGTAATCAAGGTAAGCCACTCGACCATCAACTACAAGGACGCGCTGGCCGCTACCGGCGCAGGCAAAATCCTGCGCAAATACCCGCTTGTCGGCGGCATTGACCTCGCCGGCACAGTGGTGAGTTCGACCGATGAACAGTTCAGCCCTGGCGATCCGGTGCTGGTCAATGGTTGCGGACTCAGCGAAACCCGCGACGGCGGTTACGCAGAGTACGCGCGCGTGCCGGCCGATGCGGTGGTGCCGATTCCTGTCGGAATGAACGCGCTGCAAGCAATGCAGATCGGCACCGCTGGCTACACAGCAGCGCTTGCAATTCATCGCATGGAGCAAAACGGACAGGAACCCACCGGTGGACCGATTGTGGTTACCGGTGCGACCGGCGGTGTTGGCAGCGTTGCCATCGATATGCTGGACGGGCGCGGCTATGAGGTCGTTGCGCTGACCGGCAAGGCTGACCAGACGGAGTACCTTAAAAAAATCGGTGCGCGGCGCGTACTCATTCGCGGTGAAATCGATCTTGGCAAGCGGCCGATGGAAAAAGCGGAATGGGCAGGCGCAATCGACAACCTCGGCGGCGACGTGCTCACATGGCTCACGCGAACCACTGACTACGGCGGCAACATTGCGAGCATAGGCCTTGCGGCCGGCGTCGCGCTCAATACCACCGTACTGCCGTTCATCCTGCGCGCCGTCTGCCTGCTCGGCATCAATTCCGTCGATACGCCGCGCGAACTGCGGTTGGCCGTCTGGCGACGGCTGGGGGGCGACCTGAGGCCACGGCATCTCGATGTGATCGGCAGCAACCACATAGCTTTCGACGAATTACCCGGCGCGTTCCAGGCGTATCTCGATGGCAAGGTCACCGGGCGCACGCTGGTCGTAATTGCTGCCGGGTAAGCGTGGACAGGCCTCGCTAGGGCCTCGCTAGGGCCTCGGTAGGTACCGTTGTCCCTCACCTGCTAGTCGTCCCGCTGGATTAGCGCCCGCGCCTTGTTGCCAATCGGCACGCGTTGGTAGATGAAGTTGCCGAGCGGTTTCATCGAATAGGTTTCCCAGCGCACCAGGTCAAAGCCGGTCTGGTCGGCCAGGTATTCGAACGATCGCCGGCTGAACTCGTTGCAATGTCCCGCAACAAAGTTTTCTGTATAGGTCCGCCGGTAGACGCCGCGATTCACTATCCATCGCTTTACTTTCTTGTCCCACGCCTCGATGTTCGGCATTTCCAGCAGGACCATGCCCTGAGGCGCGAGCATTGCACGGATCTTTTGCATGGCGAGCGTCGAATCGGGCAAGTGCTCCAGTAAATGGCGAAGACAGATGAGATCGAAGCGCTCGAGATATTCCGGCACAGGGTCCATCTCCAGGAAGTCGGCGGCAATCACCGGGACACCGAGCGCATCCTGTACGCGTGCCGCCGTTCTTGCACAAAGCTCCAGGCCCCTGACATCCCATCCCGCCTCGCCGGCGCGATATAACAAGCGCCCATTGCCGCACCCTAAATCCAGTAAACGACCAGGCGATCCTGCATAGCGGCGGATGAAATCAAACGTGGCATCGTTGTGCAAATTGCGACGTGCGGAATTGTCGGCGGGGTCGACCCACTCGTTCGTGTACTGGGTCTGGTCCAGGCCTTCGCGAAGATCGAGGTTAACAAGGCCGCACCCGGCGCATCGGTAATAGCGGAACCGGTCGTCGCGTCCCTGGCAATAATAGAGCTCGAGTTCCTTGCCGAAACAAAGGCGGCAGGAAAAATCCGCCATTTTATGCGTCATTTCTAAGGGCCGGCATTCTCCTGCGACTCCTCGCGATACCCTGGGACTACGTTCGTGGATGATGGTACCAGCCTGTCGGATTTCGGGCAGCGTCGCGAGGCGCATGGGTGTGGCGGGCCAGTATTTGGGAATGACCCGCCCGGTAGTTTAGAATTCCTGCCCCCGAGGCCGGCAAACCGGCGACCCGAGTCGCGACCGCCGGGCCCGGCTCGGTCATTCCGGCGATCAAACGACAGCGCGGTGTTTGCCGCATCGCGGCGCGCCGCAAGCAGCCAGAAGTTTTAATCAGGATTAAAATCAGGAGACGAGCATGGCGCCCACCGCCGGCGAACGAATGTGGCAGGCCCTGGAGAACGAGCGACCGCTGCAGCTGGTCGGCGTGATCAACGCCTATGCCGCGCTGCTGGCCGAACGTGCCGGATTCCGTGCCCTTTATCTCTCCGGCGCGGGAGTCGCCAACCACTCGTTCGGCCTGCCCGACCTCGCCATGACCATGTTAAACGACGTCTGCGAGGACATACGTCGGATCACCTACGTGACCGACCTGCCACTGCTGGTCGATGCAGATACCGGCTGGGGAAGCGCCTTCACAATCGCCCGGACGGTGCGCGAGATGACACGTGCCGGTGCAGGTGCCTGCCACCTCGAGGACCAGGTAGCCGTGAAACGCTGCGGACATCGGCCCGGCAAGGCGCTGGTCGACCCCGCGGAAATGGTCGATCGAATCAAGGCGGCGGTCGACGCGCGAACGGACGCGAGCTTCGCCATTATGGCGCGCACTGACGCACACGCGGTCGAGGGACAGCAGGCTGCGCTGGATCGCGCAGCCGCCTATGTGGAAGCAGGCGCCGACATGATCTTCGCCGAAGCGCTGACAACACTCGAGGAATACCGCCAGTTTACGAACACCATTTCCGTCCCGGTACTCGCGAACCTGACGGAGTTTGGTCGTACGCCCCTGTTCACAACCAAAGAACTGGGCGAAGCGGGGGTGCGTCTTTCGCTTTACCCGTTGTCGGCGTCACGGGCGATGGCTGCAGCCGCGAGCCGCGTCTACGAAACCATTCGCAAGGACGGCACGCAGCAAGCAGTCCTCGACACGATGCAGACACGCGACGAACTCTATGAGGTACTGGGCTATCACGCGTACGAACAGAAGCTCGACGAATTGTTCCGGGACTCGAACTGAAACGATCCGGAAGGGCGGCCGGATGCCAGGGCCAACGAACGGGAGAATTGCATGACGGCAACGAAAAAAGTGGGCGGGCTCGCCGGTGTTTCCGCCGGTGAAACGGCACTGTGTACGGTCGGCAAGGAGGGCGCCGGTCTCACCTATCGCGGCTACGACATCTACGATCTGGCCGATAACGCGAATTTCGAGGAAGTCGCGTACCTGTTGATGCACGGCAAACTGCCGAATCGTACCGAACTCGACGGGTACATCGCAAAGCTCAAATCGCGGCGCGGGCTACCGTCCGAATTGAAACGAATCCTGGAAATGATTCCCGCGGATACGCACCCGATGGACGTGCTACGAAGCGGGGTGTCCGTGCTCGGCAACTTCGAGCCGGAAGGCGACTTTTCAAATCAGGCCGATGTAGCAGACCGGCTGCTGGCGTGCCTGCCATCGATGTTGCTTTACTGGCATCGCTGGCACAGCGATGGCAAGCGTGTCAACGTAGAGACTGACGACGACAGCGTTTCCGGGCATTTCCTGAACATGCTGCACGACGAGCCACCGTCCGACCTGCACCGCCGCACACTGGATACCACGCTTATTCTTTATGCGGAGCACGAGTTCAATGCTTCGACATTTGCCGCGCGAGTCATCACGGGCACTTTGTCCGACATGCATTCCGCGGTAACCGGTGCGATCGGCGCGCTGCGCGGGCCGTTGCATGGCGGCGCCAACGAAGCGGCGATGGAACTGATCGAAAAATTCAGGACACCGGAAGAAGCGACGAAGGGCGTCCGCGACATGCTGGCACGCAAGGAAAAAATCATGGGCTTCGGCCATCGGGTGTACACGACCTCCGACCCGCGTAATGCCGTTAACAAGAAGATGTCGAAAGTACTGGCGGACGAAGTCGGCGACGAACGGCTGTATGCGGTGTCGGAAGCGATCGAGAAAGTCATGTGGGACGAGAAGAGATTATTCGCCAACGCGGATTTCTTCGCGGCGAGTGTCTATCACTTCCTCGGCATACCGACCTATTTGTTCACACCCATCTTCGTCTGTTCTCGCATCACGGGCTGGGCTGCGCATGTCATGGAGCAGCGCTCCAACAACAAACTGATCCGGCCGGCGGCTGATTATGTCGGCCCGGCCCTGCAGAAGTGGATGCCCATCGAGAAGCGGGATTGAACGCGGACGGCCCCTGTCGATGCGCTGTAGGAGCGCGCCCCGCGCGCGAATGCGGTAGCCATGAACTTTTGCTATTCGCGCGCAGGGCGCGCTCCCACAATGCTAAATGGGGACTAGTGGATATATGAGCGGACACGACATTCGATCGGCGAAACGCGCCGAACCCGACCAGCTACTGGTGGACATTGCAGACTACGTCTGCCGTACGGAAATCACCTCGGACATTGCTTTCGATACCGCTCGCTATTGCCTCATGGACACACTGGCCTGCGGCTTCCAGGCACTCGACTACCCGGCCTGTACCAAGCTGCTCGGACCGGTGGTCCCGGGCGCCACATTGGCCGGTGGCGCACGCGTGCCGGGAACGTCCTACGAGCTCGATCCGGTGATCGCGGCATTCAATATCGGCACCCTCATTCGCTGGCTGGACTTCAACGACACCTGGCTCGCCGCCGAATGGGGACACCCGTCGGACAACTTAGGCGGAATCCTGGCGACGGCCGACTATCTCAGTCGGAAAAACGGGCTGGAAGGTCGCGCTGCGCTGCGCATGCAGGACGTGCTGACGGCGATGATCAAGGCGCACGAGATCCAGGGCATCCTCGCGCTGGAGAACAGTTTCAACCGCGTCGGCCTCGATCATGTGCTGCTGGTGCGCATCGCCTCGACGGCCGTTGTTACGCGCATGCTCGGCGGTGATCATCAGCAGGTCATGAATGCCGTGTCAAACGCGTGGATCGACGGCGGCGCACTGCGTACCTACCGGCATGCCCCGAACACAGGCTCGCGCAAGAGCTGGGCAGCGGGTGACGCAACCAGCCGTGCAGTACGCCTGGCACTGATCGCGATGACCGGGGAAATGGGTTACCCCTCCGCGCTTTCCGCAAAAACCTGGGGTTTTTCCGACGTATTGTTCAAGGGTAAGCCGCTCACCCTGCCACAGCGCCTTGGCAGCTACGTGATGGAGAACATCCTTTTCAAGATTTCCTATCCGGCGGAGTTTCACGCGCAAACGGCCGTGGAGGCCGCGATGCTGCTGCATGCGGAAGTCGGCAACCGGCTGGACGACATCGAGTCTGTCGTCATCGAAACCCAGGAGCCGGGCGTCCGCATCATCGACAAGACCGGACCGCTCGACAACCCGGCCGATCGCGATCACTGCATCCAGTACATGGCCGCGGTGCCGCTGATTTTCGGGCGACTGACCGCGGCCGACTACGAAAACGAGGTTGCGGCCGATCCGCGCATCGACGCCTTGCGGGAGAAAATGCAGGTACGGGAGAACGAGCGCTTCACCCGTGACTATTACGAGCCTGCGAAGCGCTATATTGGCAATGCCATGCAGGTGTTCTACAAGGATGGCACCAGTACCAGTCGCTTTCAGGTCGACTGCCCGATCGGGCATCGTGAGCGGCGCAAGGAGGGCATCCCGATTCTGCGCAGGAAATTCGCCAACAGTCTGTCGAAGCGCCTGAAACCGGCGCAGTGGCAGGAACTGGAGTCGGTTTGCAACGATCGTGAACGGCTCGCCGATACGGCAGTCGATGACTTCATGGCGCTGCTGGTCGTTTAGGCGCTCACAACGAAAGCCATGGCTACCGGAGACCAAAGCACCATGCAGGTGAGCATTGGCCCGTTGCCGGCTCGGGCAGATGCGCGGTAATCGGGGCAATGTGAGCATCCAACACCAGGACCTGGTCGCTGCTATCGACGACGGCGCCGCGCAACTCGCCCAGCGCCTGCCCGAAGGCGCCAGCGCAAGGCTGGCCGCGCTGCTGATCGAGCTGCAGCGCTGGGGTGCGCGCAGCAACCTGACCGCGATTCGCGAACCGGCGGCCATGGTTGCCGGGCATGTGCTCGACAGCCTGGCCGTCCGGCCGTTCCTGGGCGGGCGGCGCCTGATCGATGTCGGCACGGGTGCGGGGTTTCCGGGACTGCCGCTGGCGATCGCAGAGCCGGAGCTTGCGGTCGAATTGCTTGATGCGAGTGCCAAAAAAGTCGCCTTCGTGCGGCATATAATCCGCGAACTCGGGCTCGGCAATGCGCAAGCGGTGCAGGCAAGGGCGGAAAACTATGCACCTTCCGAGCGCTTTGATACCGTGGTCGTGCGCGCACTTGGCGCGATACCGAATCTCCTCGATATCGCCGGTCACCTGGTCGGTGACCGTGGCGCGCTGCTGGCGCTCAAGGGACAATACCCGCATGACGAACTGCTCGAGCTTTCGCGCATGAACCGGCTGGCAAGCTGCTGGGACTACCGCGTGTCCGCCCTGACGGTGCCCGGACTCGAAAATCATGCCCGCCACGTCGTAGCACTGGAGCGGCGTCCGGTGCCGCCGGCATGACACGCGTCCTGGCAATCGCCAACCAGAAAGGCGGCGTCGGCAAAACGACCACCTGCGTCAACCTCGCTGCGTCGCTTGCTGCCACGCACCGGCGGGTGCTGCTGGTCGACATGGACCCGCAGGGGAATGCGACGATGGGTTGTGGCATCGACAAGATGAACCTCGAGCGCACGGCCTGCGATGTGCTGCTCGGCGAGGAAACGGCGGCGGACACGATTGTGTCGGCGCCGGAGGGCGGGTTCGCGGTATTGCCGGGCAACGAGGACTTGACGCTGGCCGAGGTGCGGCTGCTGCAGGAAATCGGCCGTGAGCTGCGCTTGCGTGATGCGCTTGCGCCGGTGCGCGGACTTTACGATTTCATCCTTATCGATTGCCCGCCGTCCATCAACATGTTGACACTCAATGCGCTGACGGCGGCGAACGGTGTGC
>CAZSDL010000035.1:0-18064 GCA_964605635.1 uncultured Woeseiaceae bacterium | reverse complement strand
CAACACGACCAGCAACCCGAGCAGAGTAGCTAGCGGAATGTCTGCGCCCAATTAACAAATACCCCCGGAGCCAAATAGCCGCTTGCAGTTCAGCAAGCCCAGCGCACGCTGTCAAGAAAAGTGCCCTGCCTGATGCACAGGGCAGGGCGGCCGAAAGCGATACGGGATGCCGGCGGCCTTCTCACCCCCAGCTACGGCCGAGAATCTCCTCGAGAATAAAGCGACTGCCGAAATACGCCAGGCCAAGAATCGCGAAACCCCACAGGTAGAGGTAAACGGCGTTTCGGCCGCGCCATCCTGCAATCCAGCGTCCGGCCAGCAATACGCCAAACAGTACCAGGGCCAGAAGGGACAACGAGGTTTTATGTATCAAATGTTGCGCGAACAGGTCGTCCACGAACAGGAAACCCGAAAATACCGCGAGCAACAGTGCAAAAAAACCTGCCGCAGCGATGCCGTAAAGCAGGGTCTCGTTGGTTTCGAGGGGTGCGAACAGCGCACTCCATGACGATATGCGGCGCGTCCGCAGACGTTGGTCCTGAACTAGGGCGAAAACGGCGACAATTGCGCCGATCGACAGCAATCCGTAGGCAAACAGCGAGATCAGGATATGCACTTGCAACTGCCACGTCATGACGATGCCGGTCGGCGATACCGGCGGTAGTCCGGTTACAGCGGCCGCCACTGCGGCCAGGCACAGCAGGCCGGATGCCAGTCCGCGCAGTGAGTCGTTAGACGCTGTCACCAAGGCGGTCAGTGCAAGTTGCAGGCCGATGAAGGATGCCGCGGTGCCGAGCGACAGGGTCAAACCGGTCGGCGTCAGTATCTCGAGTCGCAGTACCAGGCTGTGCACCACCAGGCCCGACAGGCCGCTCATAAGCCCGGCCGTTACCAGCATTCGGATCCGCGCGGCAAACCGGGGCATTCGGGACATGGCCAGCAGCGTGGCTGCAATTATGTACAAGAAAAGAATTGTGATTTGAAACACAGAATCCCGGTCGCCTATGCCCTAATTTTTCGCTGAGCGAATCATCCCATACGGTGCTGTTCAATAGAACCCTGGCCCGAACATTCCACCTGATGGCGTCGATGCACAAGAGTCGATGCACCATAGTCGATGCACAACAACAGAGCATTCGCTTGGCCTGCTGCATGAAGCAGGGCGGGGCATGGACCGCGACAATGCGAAGGCAGTAGCGTTATGCGCATAACAATATTGGGCTGCAGCGGCGGCATAGGTGCTGGAGCCCGAACTTCCGCGATGCTCATCGATGACGATGTCCTGCTGGATGCGGGCACCGGAATCGGCGAACTTGAACTGGAGCAATTGCACTCCATTCGCCACGTATTCCTGACGCACTCGCACCTCGACCATATTGCCGGTTTGCCGATGCTGATCGACTGTATTTTCACGGAAGAAGTGGACGTACCAGTTACCGTGTACGGTCGACGCGAAACTATCGAAGCTATCAAAACGCATGTCTTTAACTGGGTCATCTGGCCGGATTTCGCCACATTGCCGAATGAAAAAAAGCCCATGTTGCGTTACGTGGAATGCAATCCCGGCACAACCATAACCATCGGGCATCGTTCCTTTCACGCCGTCGATGTGACACACAGCGTTCCGTCTGTCGGCTATACGATCCAGAACTCGGCCGGCGCGTTCGCAGTGAGCGGCGATACCAAGACCAACAGGACCCTTTGGCCTGCTCTCAATGCCTGCAAGGATCTCAAGGTGCTGGTGATCGAGGTTTCATTTCCCGACGAACTTGCATCACTGGCGGCAACGGCCGGCCACTATTGTCCCCGCACGCTGGTTGACGATCTCGGGCGGCTGGAACACGATCCCGATATCTGGCTCACTGGCATGAAGCCCGGAGAGGAGAAGCGCATCCTTCGCCAGGTTACTGACGCCTTACCGTACCGCAAGGTGCGCATGCTCGAGCGCGGCACGATAATCAACGTCTGACGTTTGTTGCCGGCAGCATTCTGTTTACACTATCGTTGCTCGTCGAATAGCGATAGCGACCTGCGTGTGACCATCATGATGCGAGGCGGTGCCCATGTTTGAAAATCTGTCGGATCGCCTGTCCCAGGCGGTTCGAAGCCTGACCGGAAAAGGCCGGCTCACCGAAGAAAATATAGGCGACACGTTGCGGCAGGTTCGCCTTGCACTGCTGGAAGCGGATGTTGCGTTACCCGTAGTCAAAACGTTCATCGAGCGAATACGCACCAGCGCAATTGGCGAGGAAGTCGGCAAGAGCCTGACTCCCGGACAGGCGCTGATCAAAATCATTCATCGCGAACTGGTGGCGATTCTCGGCCGCAGTACCGTGCCGCTCGACCTTCGCGCGCAGCCGCCCGTCGTCATTTTTCTTGCGGGGTTGCAGGGTGCCGGCAAGACGACAACAGCTGCCAAGCTCGCTCGCAGGCTGAGCGAGAAGGAACGCAAGCGGGTGATGCTGGTAAGCGTCGATGTTCACCGCCCGGCGGCGATGCTGCAGCTTGAACGCCTCGCCGAGGAAGTCGGCGTGATGTTCAGTGCGGCCTCAGCGGACGAAAAGCCGGAAGCCATTATCGTTCGCGCGCTCGATGACAGCCGGCGCCGACACGCCGATATACTGATTGTCGATACTGCCGGTCGCTTGCATGTCGATGGCGCCATGATGGACGAAGCGGTCAGGGTACACGCGGCTGCTTCGCCGCACGAAACGCTCTTTGTGATCGACAGCATGGCCGGCCAGGACGCCGTGAATTCAGCGCGCGTATTCGCGGAACGCTTGCCCTTGACCGGCGTAATCCTGACCAAAGCCGACGGTGACGCGAAGGGCGGTGTAGCACTGTCGGTCAGCGAGGTTACCGGCAAACCAATCCGCTTCCTCGGGGTCGGCGAAAAATCGGATGCGCTGGAGGTTTTTCATCCGGATCGCATGGCGTCGCGGATCCTGGGCATGGGCGATGTCTTGTCCCTGGTTGAGGAAATCGAAGGCAAGGTCAGCCGTGAGCAGACCGAGCGCCTGGCGAAAAAGCTGAAAAAGGGTAAGGGCTTCGATCTCGCCGATCTGCGCGACCAACTGGAGCAAATGCTGAACATGGGCGGCATTGGTGCGATGCTGGAGAAGCTCCCGCTGCCGGGTAACGTAAATCCTGCAGCGCTGAAGGATTCTGCCAACGAACAGCAACTGCGGGGCCAGATCGCCATTATCAATTCGATGACGCCAGGCGAACGGCGATTTCCCAAGACCATCAACGGGTCACGCAAGAAGCGCATCGCCAGCGGCAGCGGGCGCCAGATTCAGGACGTCAATCGCCTCCTGAAGCAGCATATGCAAATGGAAAAAATGATGAAAAAAATGTCGCGTGGCGGCATGAAAGGGATGCTACGCGGCCTGCAGGGCGGCCGGCCACCGCCCGATTTTCGCTGAGAACGCCGTCAATCGCCCGCCTGTCGTACGGCGGCGGGCTTGACAAATGCCTCCAGGTCACTGAATTGGCAGGTTTAATGCGCTGAAGAGCCAAGGCAGGCTTGCCTGTCGGCCACTCGCGGCCGGCTCGGGGGCGCACTGCAACTTCGCTTCACTTTTGTCGAAAAATCAGTAAAATGCGCCGCTTACTCGGGCTGGTACCCGCACGCAGGTTTGCCCGCCTGTCGCAACCCTACACGGAATAGCAATGGTCAGTATCCGTCTTTCGCGCGCTGGTGCGAAGAAGAGTCCTTTTTATCACCTGGTCGTCTCCGACAGTCGCAATCGGCGTGACGGTCGTTACATTGAGCGCCTTGGCTACTTCAATCCTCTTGGCAAAGAGCACGAGGAGAATCTCCGCATCGATCTGCCCCGTGTCGATTACTGGATCGAGCGTGGCGCGCAGCCGTCCGAGCGGGTTGCTGCATTGCTGAAAGTTTCGCGCAAGGCAGCTGCGGCGAACTGAATTCTGGCTGCGGGTTTCGGCCCCTGGTTACGGCTTGTTGAATCGAACGCAGGCGCTTGGCACAGACCAATAACACGGCAACGCAATCGTCGCCGGTCGTGCTGGGACGGATAAGCGGCCTTTATGGTGTGAAAGGCTGGCTGCGGATCTACTCCTATACCGAGCCTCGCGAGGCATTGCTCGCGTATAAGAGCTGGTTGCTGCGAGTCGGTACGGAATGGCTGCCGATGGCGGTCGCGGATGGCCGCACACAGGGCAAGTCGGTGGTAGCGCGGCTGGAAGGTATCAACGATCGCGACGCGGCGGCCCGTTATATTGGCGCCGATGTAGCGGTGCCGCGGGCGGAGCTGCCGGAAGCGGAGGCGGGCCGCTACTACTGGGCGGATCTGGTCGGCCTCGATGTCCGGCACAGCACCGGTCAACGATTGGGGACGGTTGCTTACATGCTGGCAACCGGTGCGCACGACGTCATGGTTGTGCACACGGCAGGTGAGGCCGCTGACGCGCCGGCGCGGGAGATGCTGATCCCGTTTGTGCTGGATCGTTACGTTTTGAAGGTCGATCTCGCTGCGCGCGTGATCGATGTGGACTGGGAATGGGACTGATCCGATGCAGATGGTGGTAGTCAGTCTCTTTCCGGAAATGGTGAATGCAGTGGCGCTGCACGGCGTGGTCGGACGCGCCGTCGACGCTGGGCTTTTGCGGCTGCAGTACCTGAATCCGCGAGATTTCACGGACGATGTGCACCGCACGGTTGATGACAGGCCTTACGGGGGCGGCCCCGGGATGGTCATGAAGTACGCCCCGCTGGCGGCCGCCTTACAGGCGTCACGGGCAGCGGCGCCGGAAGGCAGCCCGGTGGTGTGTTTGTCGCCGCAGGGCCGGCGGTTTAACCAGTCGACGGCCCGGCGTTTTGCAGCACTGCCGGGACTGGTGTTGCTGGCCGGACGCTACGAAGGAATCGATGAGCGTTTGATCGAGCGCGAAGTCGATGAGGAGTTGTCGCTTGGCGATTTTGTGTTGAGCGGCGGAGAAATTGCCGCGATGGCAGTGATCGACGCGGTTACCCGCTTGCTGCCGGGTGTGCTTGGTGATGAAACGTCGGCCGAACAGGATTCGTTTTCTGACGGTCTGCTGGATCACCCGCACTACACCAGGCCCGAGGTCATCAACGGGCAGCACGTTCCGGACGTTTTGTTGTCCGGTGATCATGCAAGAATTGCAAGGTGGCGCCGCAAACAGGCAATTGGACGCAGTTATACGCGACGCCCTGACCTGGTGCGACAGGTGTTGCTTGATGAGGAACAGAGCCGCTTGCTGCAGGAGTACCTGGCGGATACTAACCAGCCCGTCGGGCACACGGCAGCCGGCCACAAGGATCAATGAAAAGGATTAATGAACCAGTGATTGAACTGGCAGGTAGGGAATGATGAGCAAAGTAATTGATGCGTTAGAACAAGAACAGATGAGCAAGGAAATTCCGGAGTTTGCGCCCGGTGATACGGTCATTGTGCAAGTGAAAGTATCCGAAGGTGAGCGTGACCGCCTGCAGGCATTCGAAGGAATCGTGATTGCGAAGCGGAATCGCGGGCTGAATTCGTCGTTTACGGTGCGAAAGATTTCGCACGGCGAAGGAGTCGAGCGCGTATTCCAGACCTACAGTCCATCGGTGAGCGCAATCGAAGTCAAGCGACGCGGCGATGTTCGGCGCGCGAAGCTGTACTATCTTCGCGAGCGCACCGGAAAGTCGGCGCGGATCAAGGAAAAGATCTGACGGTTTTCACGACCGTCGATCCTGCGGCTTTTGTTGCCCGATTCCTGTACGGCGGCTGGTTAACGCAGGGTTTCGCTGCGCCCGGCCAAATCGCTGGTCGTCCGGGGGCAAGCAGGCCGGAAATGCGCCGAAACCTGAACCAATGGCCCGCAGGCCGGTCAGTCGACCCATGAGGTCCCCGGTCAGCATCCATCCCACCGTATCAGCCGACCGTCAGTTCCACGGGGCAGCAGGCGAGACCCGCTGTTTGAAGTCCTCGCTGGCGATGCTTTTTTGCGTGCTGACGTTGACCACGGGCTGTGCGTCCCTGATGTCATCAGCGGCCAGTGGCCTGGCCGATAACCTGTCCATGGCGGTACTGAACCAGAACGATCCGCAAACCGTGCGCGATGGTGCACCTGCCTACCTGCTGTTGCTGGACAGCTTCCTCGAGGGCAATCCGGACGATCCTGACCTGTTGGCTGCGGCCGCCAATCTGTATGCAGCCTATGGCAGTATTTTCGCCGACGAACCCGAGCGCGCTGCACGCCTGACCGAACGTGCCCGACTCTATGGCAGTCGCGCCATTTGCGAGGGTTTTCGCAAGTCCTGCGACTGGCAGGAAATGAACTTCGAACAATTCGAGGCGTCGCTGACCGGCCTCGGGCCGCGACACGCCGATCTCGTATACAGTTATGCAGTGTCATCGCTGGCCTGGATTCGCACCCACAGTGACGACTGGAACGCCTTGGCCGAACTGCCGCAAATGGAAGCATTGCTCGAACGCTACCTGGAGATCGGCGCCGGAGACAGGCGGGGTTCCGCTTATACTTTTCTCGGCGTCCTCACGACACTGCGGCCGCCGTCCCTCGGTGGAGACCCGGAACAGGGCAGGGACTATTTCGAACGCGCCATCGAGTTGACCGAGGGGCAGGATCTCGCCGTCAAAGTCGAATATGCGCGAGGCTATGCGCGTATGCTTTATGAACGGGAATTGCACGATCGCCTCCTCAATGAGGTTCTCGCAGCCGAGCCGCAGGTGCCGGGTTACACCCTCACCAACGTGCTTGCGCAACGCGATGCCGCCGCAATGCTGGCGACCGCGGACGACTATTTCTGAGAAGGGAGTACTGATGCGAATTTTAATGTACATGGCGACTGCGTTACTGGCAGTGGCGTTCGCGACGCCCGGGCATGCCATCGACCTGAAGGTCGCAACAGTGCTGCCCGAAAATACAGCATGGATGAAGGATATGCGCGCCGGCGTAGCCGAGATTCGCGAGCGCACCGAAGGCCGTGTAGTTTTCAGGCTTTACTCGGGCGGCGTACAGGGGAGTCCCGACAGAGTTCTGCGCAAGATCAGGATCGGCCAGTTGCACGGCGGCGCATTCACGCCGACCGATTTGCAACAGCAGTATGCGGACCTCAACATCTATGGATTGCCGTTCCTTTTTGCTTCCGAAGAAGAAGTCAACTATGTGCGCGAAAGAGTAGATACGAAACTGGCAGAAGGTCTCGAAGAGGCCGGTTTCGTCAGTTTCGGTTTCGCCAGCGGCGGATTCGCGATCGTGTTGTCCAATTCCCCGGTTCGCAGCCACGACGACCTGTTGGGACGAAAAGTCTGGGTACCGGAAGGTGATTTCATCAGTTACGAAGCGATGCGGGCACTGCAACTCGCGCCGGTCACGCTCCCGTTGACCGACGTCCTGACGGGTTTGCAGACCGGATTGATCGATATCGTGGTGATGTCGCCGGCGGGGGCGCTGGTGCTGCAATGGCATACCAAGGTGCAATATCTCACGACCATGCCGATTGTCTATTCGATGGGGCTGCTGGCAATTGATACGCGGGCTTTCGGGCGCTTGCAGCCGGCCGATCAGGCTGTCGTGCGCGATGTGATGTCCGGTATGTATGAGAAGTGGGACCGTGCAAACCAGCAGGATGCCGCGAATGCCCTGGGTGCACTGGTTCGCTCCGGCATTGAGCCGGTCGCACCGAAGCCGGGCGAGCAGGAGAAACTGCAGCGCCTCATGAACGAAAACAATCGCGCCATGGCACAAGCGGGCCTGTTTTCGATGGAACTGCTTGAGGAAATCCTGCAGCACATCGACGCCTATCGAGAAAGCCACGAAACCGGACAGCCGGCTGCCGCTCCGTGACCGGAAATCTGCCGGCATCGACGGCGCGGGAACTCACCGATCCTCCGGGTGGCGCCCCACCGGGGCGCCTCGAACGATTAGGCACCGCCCTGGAAAACGCATTACTGGTATTACTCCTCGGCGCCATGGTGATTCTGGCGGTGGGACAGATCGTGATGCGGATGTTTTTTCAGTCGGGGGTGATCTGGGCCGACGAACTTCTCAAGGTAATGGTGCTCTGGATAGCACTCATTGCCTCGGTCGCGGCGAGCCGTAATCAACGCCATTTACGCATTGATATTCTTTCGCATTTTATGCCACCACGGATAGCACGGCTGCCTGGCGTGATAGTCAGTGCCTTTGCATCAGTAGTGTGCGCCATCATTGCCTGGCATTCCTGGCGATATATCGGCCTTACCCTGGAATTCAACGACACGGTGCTGCTGGATACGCCGGCCTGGATGGTACAGGGTGTGCTGCCTGTCGCGTTCGTCCTGATGAGCTATCACTTTGCGGTCGATTGCCTGCGCAATCTGGCTGCTCTTTTACGCGACCGGCAAGGAACGCACGTGTCGCGATGATCGTGTTCGGTGCATTGCTGGTGCTGTTGGCGGTATTCGGTGCGCCGCTGTTTACGGTCATTGCGGCCAGCGCGATGCTCGGTTACCAGCGGGAAGGCATAGACCTGATGGCGATCAGCATCGAAATGCTGGGTCTGGCCGAGATGCCCTTCCTGTCGGCAATTCCGTTGTTCACATTCGCCGGCTACCTGCTCAGTGCCAGTCAGGCACCTAAACGGCTGGTGCGACTCACGGGTGCGCTGCTCGGCTGGATGCCGGGCGGGCTGGCCCTGGTGGCGCTCGCAGCCTGCGCCTTTTTCACGGCGTTTACCGGCGCATCCGGAGTGACGATTATCGCGCTCGGCGCGATCCTTTACCCGGCCCTGCAGCACGATGGTTATCCGGCGCGCTTCAATCTCGGCCTGGTGACAACCTCCGGCAGTCTTGGGCTGCTTTTTGCGCCGTCACTGCCCCTCATTCTGTATGGCGTGATTGCCGAAGTACCCATCGACGATCTTTTCCGTGCCGGCATCCTGCCGGGTATGCTGATGCTGGTCATGTTGGCCGGCTGGAGTCTTTGGGTCAATCGTGCCAATCGCAAGCCGTTGGGTGATTTTTCAATGCGCGAGGTTGGCTCCGCATTGCGCGAATCCGCCTGGGAATTGCCGCTGCCTTTCGTCGTGCTGGGTGGTATTTACTCCGGCTTCTTTGCGGTCTCGGAGGCTGCTGCAGTTACCGCCGCGTATGTACTGCTGGTGGAAGTCGTGATCCTCCGGGAGATCACGTTGCGGGACCTGCCGCAAATCATGCGTGAGTCGATGCTGCTGGTCGGCGGAATTCTCATCATTCTCGGCGTATCGCTTGCGTCAACCAACTACATGATCGACGCAGATATACCGCAGCGACTTCTTGCTTTCATCTCTGACCTGGTAACGAGCCAGGCAACCTTTTTGATATTGCTGCTTGTCTTCCTGCTCATCCTCGGGGCAATACTCGACATTTTTTCGGCGATCGTCCTGGTTGTGCCACTCGTTCTGCCGATTGCGGCGCAGTACGGCGTCGATGAGGTTCATCTCGGCATCGTATTTCTTGCGGCTATGCAGCTTGGCTACCTGACGCCTCCGGTCGGGCTGAACCTCTTCATCGCCAGCTACCGTTTCAATACGCCGATCATGGAAGTTTATCGAGCGACCCTGCCATTCCTGCTGATCCTGGCAGCCTCGGTTGTCATCATCACTTTCTGGCCGCAGTTGTCGCTCTGGCTGGTAGCAGACTGACCGGTACTCGCTTGAATAAGGCAATGCGAATTGCAAAGATTGGCAAATAAATTTGAATGTTTTGTAAACCGGGCGCCGCATGTGCGCAGGAGACCTGAATGAGTGTGCGTCAAACCGCAGGCAGAATTTTTCGCGCCATCTGGACGGGCGTGGACGGTGTGCGCAAGGTTCTCCACTTGCTGCTGTTGTTGTTTGTATTCTCGATCGTCATAGCGGCAATGTCCGCCTCGACACCCAAACTCCCGTCGCAAGCAGCGCTTGTCATCCGGCCGGCCGGCGATCTCGTGGAACAGCTACAGGGTGATCCGTTTGAGCGGGCGATGGCCGAGTTGCTCGGTGATGCGCGACCGGAAACCCGCGTGCAGGATATAATTGATGGCCTGGCGTTCGCAAAGGATGACCAGCGAATCAAGGTGGTTTTGCTGCAACTCGACGGGCTGGGCGGCGCCGCACTCAGCAAGCTGCAACAGCTTGGTACGGCCATCGATGATTTTCGGGCAAGTGGCAAGCCCGTCATTGCAACCGCCGATTTTTACGGACAGGCATCCTACTATCTTGCGTCACGAGCGGACGAAATCTATATGCATCCCGACGGGCTTCTGCTCGTGCGCGGCTTCGGCGTTTACCAGAATTATTTCAAGGAAGCGATCGACAAGCTGAAGATTGATTGGAACGTGTTTACAGCCGGCACGCACAAGTCAGCGGGCGATCCGTATACCCGCAACGACATGTCGGATGAGGATCGCGAGTCGTTCTCACGTCTCCTCGATCAGTTGTGGACGCTCTATCTCGATGACGTGGAAACAGCGAGGGTGCTCGAGCGTGGCACGATCGACGATATGGTCGCGAACCTTGCAACCAATCTGCGGGCGAGCGGAGGAAGTATGGGGGAGCTTGTTCTCCAGCTCGGGCTGGTTGACGATTTGTTGACTCGTGAGCAACTGGGTGAACGCGTGGCCGAGTTCGCCGGTGCGGATGCGGACAACGAGGAGGGCTACCAGGCGGCCGAGCTAAAGCATTACCTGTCCCAGATGCGCTTGATGCGCGGTGATCCTGCGAAGAGCAGAAACGTCGCCGTGATTGTTGCCGCCGGCGAAATCATGGACGGCGTGCAGCCGCCCGGCACGATCGGCGGCGACTCAACGGCGCGGTTGTTGCGCGAAGCACGCCACGACGAATCGGTCGATGCGGTCGTATTGCGAGTTGACAGCCCGGGCGGCAGCACCTTTGCCTCAGCCGTAATAGCCAACGAAGTCGTCGCATTGCAGGAGGCGGGTAAACCGGTCGTGGCATCGATGAGCGGTATCGCGGCCTCGGGCGGTTACTGGATCTCCATGTCGGCAGACCGGATTATCGCGAGCCCGGCAACCATCACCGGGTCAATCGGCGTTATCGCCATGTTCCCCACGTTTCAGAGATCACTCGATGCGCTGGGCATATCGACAGATGGCATCGGCTCCACCGAGTGGGCGGGCCAGCTACGCATCGATCGCGCGCTGTCCGATGACGCAAAAGCTTTCATTCAAGCGATTGTCGAGGACGACTACCGCGACTTCGTGGGTCAGGTCGCGCGGTATCGCGGCATGCCGGAGGGCGAGGTGGACAGTATTGCTCAAGGCCAGGTCTGGACGGGAGCTGATGCGTTGGCCAACGGGCTTGTGGACGAGCTCGGCGATCTGCAGGACGCAATCGAGGCGGCTGCGGAATTGGCCGATCTGGAAGAGGACGACTACGGACTCAAGTATTTCGACAAGGAATTGTCGCCAACCGAGCAGCTGGCATTGCAGTTTCTGGGCAACGCTCGGCGTATAGGGCTGAATGTCGGATCGCTGCGTTCGCGTCCTTCGTCACTCGAGCGCCTCGCGGATGGAATCGTTGGCACCCTGGCACCACTGGTTCGTTTCAACGATCCGAAGGGCATCTACTCACACTGTTTTTGTGCCTTGGACTAGCAGCCTGCGACGATGCCCCAAGTCCGACAGGCTGCTAGGCCGCCTCTTCATCCCAGCTCAGCAACACTTTGCCGGACTGACCCGATTCCATCAGTTCGAATGCTTCGCGGAAGTCGTCGACAAAAAACCGGTGCGTGATGATGGGTTCGATGTTCAGGCCGCTCTGCAGCATGCTGGACATCTTGTACCAGGTCTCGAACATTTCTCGGCCATAAATACCCTTTACAATCAGTCCCTTGAAGATCACCTCGGTCCAGTCGATCGCGGTATCGCCGGGCAAAATACCAAGCAATGCGACCTTGCCCCCGTGGTGCATGGTGCGCAGCAAGTCACGAAAGGCCGACGGGTTTCCCGACATCTCCAGGCCGACATCGAAGCCTTCTTCCATGCCGAGTTGCTGCATGGTGTCGTCAAGTGATGCGCTTTTTACGTTGAGTGCCACCGAAGCACCCATTTTTCGCGCAAGTGCCAGGCGGTATTCATTGATATCGGTGACGACGATATGGCGGGCGCCCGCATAACGCGCCACAGCGATTGCCATCAGTCCGATCGGGCCGGCACCGGTAATAAGTACATCCTCTCCGACCAGGTCAAACGACAATGCCGTGTGCGTAGCGTTGCCGAGCGGATCGAGTATCGAGGCCATCTCGTCAGAGATGGAATCCGGCAGGCGAAACACGTTGAATGCAGGTACCGCGATATATTCAGCGAATGCGCCGGGACGACTGACACCGATGCCGGCCGCATTGCGGCAGAGGTGGCGGCGCCCGGCCCGGCAATTGCGGCATACACCGCAGGTAATATGACCTTCCGCCGAGACGCGGTCGCCCAGTTCAAGTCCCTTGACCTCACTGCCAATCTCGGCAATCACGCCTGAGAACTCGTGCCCGACAGCGAGCGGAACCGGAATCGTACGGCGTGCCCAGTCGTCCCATTGATAAATATGAATGTCCGTGCCGCAAATGGCGGTACGACCGACTTTGATGACAACGTCGTTGTGACCGGGCACAGGCTTGTCGATTTCCTGCAGCCACAAGCCGCGTTCCGCCTTCGCTTTGACCAGGGCTCGCATCATGCAAGCTGCTCCTTCATTTGATGACACCGAGTTTGCCGCCAACTTCGGCAAACGCCGTAACCGCATGTTGCAGGTGTTCGCGCGATAGTCCGGCCGACATTTGCGTGCGGATGCGCGCCTGGCCTTGCGGGACGACGGGATAGGAAAAACCAATGACGTAGATGCCGTGCTCAAGCAGCCGATCGGCCATTGAAGTGGCGAGTTTGGCGTCACCCAGCAGCACCGGAATGATGGGATGCTGGCCCGGCCGCAATTCGAAGCCCAGCCCTTCAAGTTGTGAACGAAACCAGGCGGCATTTTCATGCAGCTTATCGCGCCGCGCAGAGCTGGACTGAAGCAGGTCGAGAACAGCGATCGAAGTAGCGACAATCACCGGCGCGACGGAATTGGAGAACAAATACGGACGGGATCGCTGCCGCAGCCACGCGACGATTTCCTTGCGGCCGCTGGTAAATCCTCCCGAAGCCCCGCCAAGCGCTTTTCCCAATGTGCTGGTGATGATGTCTATCTTTCCCATGACCTGCCGGAATTCGATCGTGCCGCGGCCATGGTCACCAAGAAATCCGGTTGCATGGCAGTCGTCGATCATTGTGAGTGCCCCATAGCGTTCCGCCAGTCCGCAGATATCGGCAAGATTTGCGATCGTTCCGTCCATGGAAAATACACCGTCGGTGACAATCAGGCGCGTCCGGCATTTGGATGCTTTCCGCAGTTGCTCTTCGAGGTCGTCCATGTCGTTGTTGCGATAGCGAAAGCGCTGCGCTCTGGACAGCCGAATGCCGTCGATGATGCTGGCATGATTCAGTGTATCGCTGATGACGGCATCATTTTCATCGAGCAAGGTTTCGAAAAGGCCACCATTTGCATCGAAACAGGACGGATACAATATCGTGTCATCCGTTTCCAGATAGCGGCTGATGCGTTCTTCCAGTTCCTTGTGAATTGTCTGGGTGCCGCATATGAAGCGCACCGAGGCCATGCCGTAGCCGAACTCGTCCAGTGCCTTGTGAGCCGCCTGCACAATTGCCGGGTCGTTGGCCAGGCCCAGGTAATTGTTGGCACACAGGTTGATGACTTCGCGGGTGGCACCGTCCGAGCGCACACGGATGGCGGCCTGTTGAGGTCCGGCGATGAGCCGTTCCTGCTTGAACAAGCCCTCATCCTTCAGTGCTTCAGTTTGCGCCGCAAGCCGGTCCAGAAAGTCTCGGGACACGGGATTGTTCTCCTCGCCAAAAGGCCGCAGAGTATAACAGGCGGCGCAATCCGCCGAGCGCGGTGACAACCGTGCCCGCCTGCTCCGGAACTTCACCACAGGTTTGCGTGCAATGGACAGTACCGACCGCCAAAGGCTCGATCGATGGTTGTGGTATACGCGATTTTTCAAGTCCCGGGCGCTCGCTGCAGAGAGCGTCGCGGGTGGCCACGTCAAGGTCAACGGTGAAAGGGCCAGGAGCGGACACAGAATCCGTGCCGGCGACAGGCTCGACATTGTCAGGCTGCAGGAACGCTTCGTCGTGGAGGTCACGGCGCTGCCGGAGCGGCGCGGCCCCGCCAGCGAGGCACGGGCCTGCTACGTCGAGGAGCTCGCGGCAGTGCAGGCACGCGAAGCCGCACGGCAGCGCTTGCGCCAGGACCGGCTATTGATGCCGCGCACGGAGGGTCGACCGGACAAACATACCCGGCGCTTGCTGCGAAAGCGAAACCGGGGCGAATAGCTTTATAATTCCCATCCCTCATGCCGTCCCTCATGCCAGCCGAACAGACAGACAAACAAACGGAACTGCCGGTCTCCGTCAGCCGCCGCTACCTCGCCGATGAGCAGGCGCTGGTGCGTCAACTGGCTGATGTTGCGAACATTGACGATGCGCTGAGCGAGAGGATCCGCAAACAGGCTGAAACTTTTGTACGGGCAGTGCGTAATCAGGAAGAGCCTGACAGCGGCATTGACGCCTTCCTTCAGCAGTACGATCTGTCCTCGGAAGAGGGCGTATTGCTGATGTGCATCGCGGAAGCACTGTTGCGCATTCCGGATGCCGATACCGCCGACGAATTGATTGCCGACAAGATTTCCTCGGCGAACTGGCAGGAGCATATTGGCGCAAGCGATTCGCTGTTCGTCAATGCGTCGACGTGGGGCCTCATGTTGACCGGCCGCCTCCTGAAAGTGGATGCGGAAATCAAGCGCAATCCGGCGCGCATTCTCAAGAAAATCGCGAGCCGCGCAGGCGAGCCAGTGGTGCGTGCCGCGATGCGGCAGGCCATGCGCATCATGGGCCACCAGTTCGTCATGGGCAGGACAATCGATGAAGCGATCGAACGTTCAGGCACGAAGAACGCCAGCCGATATCGATACTCGTTCGACATGCTGGGTGAGGCCGCGCTGACCCGGAAAGACGCCGGGCATTACCTGGAGTCGTACGCCGCGGCAATCGAGCGCATTGGCGCCTCCGTTGCCGACGGACGGTCGGTGTTTGAAGTCCCCGGAATTTCGGTCAAGTTGTCCGCGTTGCATCCGCGTTATACCTATACGCAAACAAAACGGGTCGTACACGAACTCGTGCCCCGCGTCACGGACCTGGTATTGCGGGCGCGCAGTGCCGGCATAGCGCTGACTGTCGATGCCGAGGAAAGCGAGCGGCTGGAGCTGTCGCTCAAGGTTTTTCGGGCCGTCTTCCGGGATCAGCGTTTATCCGGCTATGAGAGTCTCGGAATTGCGGTACAGGCCTACCAGCGTCGTGCGCCGGACGTCATCCGCTTCCTGAGTGGCCTTGCGGCGGATGCCGGTCGACGGATTCCTGTTCGACTCGTCAAGGGTGCTTACTGGGATACAGAGATCAAGCGCGGGCAGGAGCAGGGTCTCGACAGCTACCCGGTATTCACGCGTAAAGCGCATACCGATATTTCCTATCTCGCCTGCGCGCGGCAGCTGCTGGCCGCAGGCCCGTTGGTCTATGCGCAGTTCGCCACTCACAACGCGCACACGCTGGCGTGCATCCTGGAGTTTGCCGGCGGTCGGGATGATTACGAGTTCCAGCGCCTGCATGGCATGGGTGAAGCTCTCTACAGTGCTGTTATTGACCCGGAGACGCATAACCGGCCGTGCCGCGTTTACGCGCCGGTTGGCAGTCACGAGGACCTGTTGCCGTACCTGGTGCGCCGCTTGCTGGAAAACGGCGCCAACACATCGTTCGTCAATCGCATCGTCGACGCGAGTATCGATATCGGCGAGATCGTCGCCGATCCGGTAGCGATTGGCCGCAGATCCGATTTCAGACCACACCCTCGCATCCCCAGCCCACGCGATATCTTTCAACCTGAACGGAAGAATTCCCGGGGTTTCAACCTTGCGGATAGCCGGGTGAGCCGTGATTTGTGCGGCGCGATGAAGGAAGCCGTCAAGCACCCCCGATCGGTCAGCGGGATGTCTGGCGGCAAACCGGCAGGGGGAACAGGAAACCAGTCCGTCAATCCGGCCGATACATCGCGCGTCGTGGGAAGCTGGCAGAGCGCCGATTCAGGTGCCGTCGATCGTGCTGTCACGCTCGCGGTGGCGGCACAGCCGTCCTGGGATCGCACCGCTGCCGCAGATCGCGCCACACTGCTTTGCAAGGCCGCCGATCTCTTTGAGCAGCACGCACCTGAATTGATCGGCTTGTGCGTTGCGGAGGGCGGCAGGACCGTACCCGACAGCGTTGCCGAGGTTCGGGAAGCGGTCGATTTCATGCGCTACTACGCTGCGCAAAGTGCGCACACCTTTGGTGCGCCGAACCGCTTGCCGGGTCCGACCGGCGAACGCAACGTGCTTGGAATGCGGGGGCGGGGTGTTTTCGCCTGCATCAGTCCGTGGAATTTTCCGCTGGCAATTTTTACCGGGCAGGTGACGGCCGCGCTGGCTGCGGGTAACACGGTGATAGCGAAACCGGCCGAACAGACTACGCTCGTCGCGCACCGTGCCGTGGAGTTACTGCTGGAAGCCGGTATTCCTCCGGACGTGCTGCACTTTTTACCGGGGGACGGCACGACGGTCGGCGCACGAGTCGTTGCCGATCCGCGAATTGCCGGCGTGGCGTTCACCGGGGCCACCGAGACGGCGCGTTCGATCAATCGTGTCCTCGCAGCCCGTGACGGCACCATCGCCCAGCTTATCGCCGAAACGGGTGGCCAGAATGCCATGTTTGTCGACAGCTCCGCCTTGCCGGAGCAAGTCGTTCTGGATGCGGCGTATTCCGCGTTCAACAGCGCCGGTCAGCGTTGTTCAGCGTTACGAATATTGTGCCTGCAGGCGGATATCGCGCCTCGGGTGCTCGGATTGCTGAAAGGCTATATGGAGGAGCTCACAATCGGCGATCCGGCTGAATTGGCGACCGACGTCGGTCCGGTCATCGATCGCGATGCACAAGACAAACTCGCGACGCACGTCGATCGCCTGCGTGCCAAAGGAGCGAAGATACATCAGTACCGATTGCCGGAGGACACGTCAGCGGGCACATTTTTCCCGCCGACGGTGATCGAGGTGAAGAACCTCGACGAATTGCAGCACGAAGTGTTCGGTCCGGTCCTGCACGTCTTAACGTTTCCGGCGAGCAGGCTCGATGCGACGGTCGACGCCGTAAACAATCTCGGCTATGGTCTGACAATGGGCTTGCACAGCCGCATCGATAGTCGCGCAAGATCCCTTGTCAATCGCTCCGGCGCAGGCAATATCTATATCAATCGCAACATGATCGGCGCAGTGGTTGGCGTGCAGCCTTTCGGTGGCCGGGGACTGTCCGGCACCGGACCCAAGGCCGGTGGTCCGCATTATCTGCCGCGATTCGGCAGCGAGTACTGTGTCAGCGACAACATATCGGCAGTCGGTGGGAATACCGGCCTGCTGTCATTAACCGACGACTGAGTCGAATTCACCGGCACCAAAGTCCACTATGGCTGCAATCAGTATCTTCGATATTTTCAAAATCGGTGTCGGACCCTCCAGTTCGCACACCGTCGGCCCCATGAAAGCGGCGCGCGAATTCGCATCGCAGCTGGCATCCGGTGTGCATCGTATCGAAGTGCGTTTGCACGGCTCGCTGGCCTATACCGGCAAGGGGCATGGCACTGATTCCGCCGTTCTGCTCGGCTTGAGCGGTTGCGAGCCTGCTACCCTGGATCCCGACAGCGTGGAGGGGCAATTGCGTGCCATCCACAAGGAAAAGCGCCTCACTATTCCCGATGTCGGCACGATAGTTTTCGATCCCGAAAGCGATTTGATTTTTGATTATGGGGAAGAGCTGCCCCGACATACCAATGGAATGCGCTACGTTGCGTTTGACGAAGCCGGCGCCGTGCTGCGGCAGGACGACTACTATTCGATCGGTGGCGGCTTCATCGTTCGCGGCG
>CAZSDL010000034.1:0-18274 GCA_964605635.1 uncultured Woeseiaceae bacterium | reverse complement strand
GGCGCGCATCGACGGACTCGCTTACGGGGACAATCCCCGCAACGGCTACTTCGAGGCCAATCGCTTCCTGCATCCGGAGCTGGCCTTGCGGATCGATTTCCCCAAGGGCTGGCGCATGCAGAACATGGCGCAGGCGGTGGTGGCCGGGAGTCCGAAAGAGGACGCGATCATACAGCTCATGACTGCGGCCGGCAGCCCGAAAGAGGCGTCCGATGCGTTCTTTGCTCAGCAGGGCCTTACCGCGGGGCGGGTCGGTACACAGCAGATCAATGGGCTGCCTGCCGTCGTCGGTGACTTCGAGGCACAGACCGAACAGGCAACCCTGGCCGGGCTTGCGGCGTTCGTTGAGCTCGATGAGCGTACCTATCGCATTCTGGCGTACACGCCGGTACAACAGCGCGCCGGCTACGCAAGTACCTTCCGCGCGTCCGTGAACAGCTTTGCGCACCTTACCGATGCGAAGGCCCTGGCCCGCCAGCCGCAACGCCTGTCAATTGTGCGTGTGCCGCGCGCGACGACCCTGGTGGAGTTCAACAGGGCCAATCCATCGGTCATTCCGCTTGAGGAACTTGCGCTGATCAACCACCTGGAAGGAACACAGGCGGCGCTGCCGGCGAACTTCAAGGCGAAACGCGTCGCCGTAGCCGGAGATTAACGGCCGTACGGCCTTGTATACGAGGGGGCCGCTCTTCACACCGCCTCCGGGCGCATAACCGCCTGTCGTTACCAGGCCCCGCCATACGTGCGCCGCCGTACAGAAACTGTCACAGGCGGCAGATAAAATTCTGGTTTGCATTCACAAATTCACTTTGGAGCAAGAGCCCGTCGATGACGACTAACCGCCTGAATGGCAGAGCTTTGGACTTGCCCCCGCCAGGCCGGCACGGCTCGGATCCGAGCCGGCACAACGGCGACACTTACCGATCGCCATCGAATGGCGATGGCGTCGTAAAGGACACCGCAAGCACACGCGCCCGGCAGCTCGAAGCTGCAATGCGTGAGATCGACGCGCTGGTGAAGCTGAACATGCGGCTTGAGAAAAAGTCCGCATTGCTGGCGAAATCCCTGGAAAATGCGCGCCGCTTTGCTTACCACGACGAGCTGACCGGCCTGCCCAATCGTCGTTTGCTGTTTGACCATTTCAAAGAGGCCGTGGCGCGCGCGAAACGGCAACACAACCGGGTCGTATTGCTCTTTCTAGACCTCGATGATTTTAAAGTCATCAACGACTCGGTAGGGCACGTGGCGGCGGATCGGCTCCTGCAACAGGTAGCATCGCGACTGACCGCGCGCATTCGTGGCTCCGACACCGCCTGCCGTTATGGCGGTGACGAACTCGTCATCCTGTTAACGGATATCGACACACGCGACGACGCTTTCGCAGCGACCGAGAAAATACGTACAGAGCTGACGGAGCCCTATGAGATTGACGGGACGCCGGTCAGAGTGAACGTAAGTATCGGCAGCGCCGCATGGCCCGACGATGGCAAAGATTGCCTGGCCTTAATCAAGGTAGCGGACACTGCCATGTACCGTGAAAAGCGACGCTCTGCTGTCGCACAAGGCCGCCCCGTACCAACTGTGCCGGCCGGCCTCGAGCAGACCGGATGGCCCCGGAAGAATCTGTTTATTGGATGAGGGGTGACCCGCGACCTGCGCCTGTAGGCGTGCCAGGCACCAAGCCGTAGTTCGATCGCAGTATGTTCGGCAACGTACCGACAACAAGGGCATGCCGGGCGCATGATGAATTGTGAATCTGGATCAGGGAAGGTTCGCGAACCTCCAGGGCTGGTATCGACGCTTTGGGGGCTGCCGGGGGGGCAAAAATTCAACGTCGATTCCAGCATTGATCGATCGGGCATCTCGCGGTTGACCGCAGAGAACCGACGATCGAATGAGGAGGCCTCAATGAGCATGCAGCCAAACTCTACAACTCGTGACAGCCTGCATTCAGAGTCATGCCGTGAGGCGATGAACGAGTGTGAGGCGGACAATCACGTCATGGACGACTGGCCCGCAATTTCGAGTATGAATGACTCGATTGCGATGATCTGTCATGAGATACGCAATCCCATCGCGGCGTTACAGAATGGCATCGAGCTTATCGGGTCCACCACGCTCGACTCCGACGGACTCGTACAGGTCTCGGAAATGATGCGGCGCCAGTTGGGCCAGGTCACATGCTTGCTGGATGACCTTAGCAATGGCGATTGCCTGACGTCCGGAAAACTGCAGGTCAAGCGCGAGCCGGTCGATCTTGCACAGATCTGCCTGCATGCACTCGACACGATTCGCCGGCTTATTGACGACAAGGAACACGAGCTGACGGTTACTTTGCCGCCCGCCGGCACGGTGTGGGTGCGTGGCGATCGTAATCGCCTGATCGGGGTCATCGTCAACTTGCTGGCAAATGCTGCCAAATACACAGATACCGGCGGTCGAATGAAGCTAATGCTTACGGCCGATTCCGGAAAGGCGACGCTCACCATTCGTGATTCCGGAATAGGTATTTCGAAGGAATTCCAGCCGCGGATTTTTGACCTCTATACGCAAGCGCCACGTGTACCCGATAACGCCGACCACGGACTTGGACTCGGACTGCCGTTAGTGCGAAATATCGTACGGCTGCACGAAGGGGAGGTTTCCGTTTACAGCGCGGGCGAAGGGTTGGGCAGTGAGTTCACGGTCCGGCTGCCGCGGCTGCTGAAGTCCAAGGGCTCAAACGGGGCTAACGGCAACGGCCACAGTCTGCCCAAATCGTAAACTGGCAAACTGTGACCTCAATTGCCGGAATCACAGAACTTACTGTCCTGCAACCACGGGATCCGGCACACGATTATTCACTGGAGGAATGGATTGCAGGTAGGTGAAGATCGCCTCCAGATCCGAATCAGTGAAGTGCTTGTACATCGGAATAGGCATCGGCGGAAGAATGAGTCGCCCGCGCCCTTTGTGACGTCCGGTGCGGATGGTGTCGGTGAACATGCGCAACGTCCACTGTCCCAGACCGGTTTCCGCATCTGGGGTCAGGTTCGCCGTGTAGCTTATACCCCACGGTCCGGACCATGCAGTATTCGTTTGGGTGGCCAACACGATCCAGGGCCCCTCGGGGAGTAGCGGCGGGTCGGGTAATGCAATCGACTCGGGATGTCCTGACAACATACGTGTCAAATCCGGCTCCGGGCCCTGCGGACCCAACTTCCAGGGCGTATGACAATCGTTGCAGCCGGCGACTGTGACAAGATATTTGCCACGTTCGAGCTTGTCGTCCGCGGTACCCGTACCGGGTACTTCTTCGTTGCCGGCGACCGCCCAGGTCGCAGTCAATAGCAGTAAAGCCAACCGCGACACGCTGTCGCGGATTTGTCGGTTTGTGTCGCGGAATCTCATTGGTTGAACTCTTCACGGGATGTCAGTTCCTGTTGTATCCAGCGCTCCACGAGGGCAAGGCCCTCTGTGTCAATGATTCGTGTGCCGAGCGGTGGCATTTGCAGCACGGGATTGCGCGAGCGCATGCGGGCGGTAAGCAGGCTCGACTCAGGGTGGCCGGGAACGAGACGCGTCTCGAGGTCCCGGGTACGGAAATCGCCAGGCCGGCCGACCAGGGAATTCAGGACTTTCTGCACACTGTCGACGCCGGGTGCGACCGTCTGTGCCAGCACCAGGTCAAGTTCGTTCAGGGATCCGCTGTCGTTGTGACAATGCCCGCAATTTGCATGCAGGTAACCGAGCGCGCTGCGCGCCGTGGCCGTCGGGGCAGCAATTTCCGGCGAATTCTTCAGAACGGAATCCGGCAGCCCGGAAACCAGACCCAGGTCGACGAGGTAGCGCAGGTCGATATCGGACCCTCGCTGCCAATCAGTGTGCGATGTGCCCGCGTCGCGCTCCTGCGCAAGCTGCAATGCGCTGACGCCAAGGACCGGCACGGCGGCGCCTTCGTGACATGACCGGCAATCATCCTGCGACGGAATGTCGTAACGTCCGCCGGGGGCGGCCGCCACCGGCAGTCGCGGAATGCCTGCGCTGGGCGCGAGCACCGCGTCCTTGCCGCTTGCCTCCCACACGTAGACGGCGAAGCGCCACTCGCCGTCGGCCATTCGTTCAATCATGCGGGTTTCTATGGGCGCGTCGAATCCAAACTCCTTCCAGAGGCGCGTTCCGACCGGAAAATTCCAGGCATCGGGACTGGATGCATCGATGGAGGTTGCTGGCGGCAGCGACAGCCATCGGCGCTTCGTCGCCCCGTCCGACCACAGGGAGTAGCGGGGAGAATACGCGAGCACGTACGAACGGACCGTGAGCGTACCCGGCGCGAAGAGGCCGGTATCGCTGAGGCGTTCGGGCAACCCTGCGGAGGCGGCCGGAACTTGCGGGCTGCCTGGGGACCGGGGTTCGGGGGACGCAAAAGCACCGCTCGCAAGCGCGATGGCAATCAGGCAAGACTGGATGCTTGGTCTCATGCGGGTGTCAGCCCCCGGAAAGGACGCGCAATGTATTACCTGACTCTTGCCGAATAAACCCCGCGGGAATAAATTAATTGTTCGGGATCGAGGAACAATCGCATGGATCGTCTGGCTTGCATGCAGGTCTTCGTGCGGGTGGTAGAGCACGGATCGTTCCGCAAAGCCGCGGACAGACTCGGCATTTCCCGTGCCAGTGCAACCGCGGCGGTAGCCCGTCTCGAAAAACAGCTCGGCGTCCGGCTGCTGAATCGTACGACGCGGCGTCTGAGCCTGACCGACGAAGGGCAGTCGTATTACTGCAATTGCCTGCGCATCCTTGGCGACATTGCCGAGGCCGAAGACATTTTGTCCGGGGTGCGCCTGCTGCCACGTGGCAGGTTGCGGATCTCGATTCCGCAATCGTTCGTCGACGGGATGTTCTATCCTGCATTGACCGACTTCATGCAGCGTTATCCGCTACTGGAAGTCGAGATCGTTCTGGGCGACCGTGCGGTGAACCTGGTCGAGGAAGGCGTCGACTGCGCCATACGGGGTGTCGAGATACCCACGGACTCCGGATTGGTGGCACGCAAGCTGAGTTCCATTCGCTGGCTGACCTGTGCATCGGCTGCGTACTTCAATGCGCATGGAATGCCGCAGGACATAGCGAATCTGTCCGCGCACAACTGCATTCGATTTATCTCGCCGTCGACCGGCCGACCGAGAGACTGGATGTTCCGTGATCAGGGAACAACGGTACCTGTCGTACCGAGCGGCAATCTGCGAGTAACTTCTTTCAGCGCGTCAATGCAGCTGGCGCAGGCTGGCGCTGGCATTGTCCAGATTCCGGATGCTTTAGGTTACTCCGCTGTCCTCGAAGGAAAGCTGGTTCCTTGTCTTGTTCACCAGGTAGCCGGGGCACCACCTTTGACTCTGGTCTTTCCGGGCAATCGCTATCTGACAGCCAAGGTCCGTGTGTTCAGCGATTTCTTCGCCGAACGATTTCCGAAGGAAGGCTGCTGGGCGGATATCGCCGCACTGGTGCAGGCACGGACTGCGTGAATGGGAAGCAGGGGTCAACCCCTTTTTGTGTTGTCAGGACGGTTCTCGTAAAGTGCTGACGACTAGCCGTCGATGTTCAGCGAGTCTCTCCGGGGGAAAAGATGAAAGACAAAGTCACACGCCGCGATTTCCTGAACGGCACCAGCGTTGCCATAGGCACTTCCCTGCTGTCGCCATGGACGGATGTGTTCGGCCGGGAGGAAAGCAAGTTCGCGCTTGCAAATAACTACTATCCGCCCGCGAAAACGGGCCTGCGCGGCAGCCACGATGGTTCCTGGGAAACCATGCACGCACGGGTTTCTGGCAAGTCCTGGCCCGCCGGCGCCCCGGAGGACGAATTCGATCTCGTGATTGTCGGCGGCGGACTCAGCGGCCTGTCCGCGGCACACTTCTACCGGCAGGAAAAACCGGACGCACGCATACTGATCCTCGACAACCACGACGACTTCGGTGGCCATGCAAAACGCAACGAGTTCACGATCGGCGGACGGACGCGTATAGGTTATGGCGGTACCGAGTCCATCGACACGCCGTCGGGCTATTCGAAAGTCTCCAAGGACCTTTTATCCGACATCGGCGTTGACGTGCAGCGGTTCTACGACTATTTCGACCAGGACCTTTATTCGTCGATGGGCCTGTCGTACGCGATTGCCTATGACAGCGCGACCTACGGACAACGGAAGCTGGTGCCCGGGTACGGCAGCCTTCCCTGGCAGGAGTTTGCTGCGGCAACACCCATGAACGAGCGCGCACGAGCCGATCTGGTGCGCGCATTCACGGATCCGCGCGACTACCTGCCCGGCATGAGCCGCGACGAGAAGCGCAAGCTGCTGTCGAAGATCAGCTACCGCGAATTCCTGCGCGACTACATCAAGGTTGACGACCAGCTCCTCGAAATGTACCAGCGTTGGGGCATGAGTTACTGGTGCGTCGGCATGGACGAAGTGCCGGCAATCGCCGTGCAGGGCTATACCGACGGCGGCGGCATCCCCGGACTCGAGCATACGATGCCGCGCGTCGGTGATCGCGGCGACGAGCCGTACATCTTTCACTTTCCGGATGGCAATGCCTCGGTGGCCCGGCTTCTTGTCCGCAGCCTGGTGCCTGACTCCTTGCCCGGCAAAACGATGGAAGACTGCGTTACGGCACGGCTCGATTACTCCGCGCTTGATCGCGACGACCATCGGGTCCGTATCCGGCTGAACAGCACCGTCGTCAATACGATGCACACTGCGGATGAAAGTGCAGTCGACGTTACCTACGTGCACGGCAGTGACTCGCATACCGTGCGCGCGAAGAAATGCATCCTCGCCTGCTACAACAGCACAGTTCCTTTTATATGCCCAGAGCTGCCGGCAGAGCAGAAGCGCGGTCTTGCGCACAACGTCAAGGTGCCACTGACCTATACGAAGGTGCTGATTCCAAACTGGCGAGCGTTCGCAGAACTCGGTATCCGCTACGTGTACTACACCAACGATTTCTACAAGCAGGTCGAACTCGACTACCCGGTGTCGATCGGGGATTATCACTTCAGTGATTCACCGGACGGTCCGATGGTGTTGCACATGTGCTACGTGCCGTACTTCGAGGACATCCAGGGACCGGAGCAGTGGCGTGCCGGCCGGCGCACACTGCTGACGACGCCGTTCTCGGTGTTCGAGGAACACGTGCGCGACCAGCTCGACCAGGCACTATCCGGCGCAGGCTTCGATGCGGAGCGCGACATCGAGGCGATTACGGTTAATCGCTGGGCACACGGATACTCCTATGGCCCGGGGCGGACCTGGGAACCGGAGTATGCATCCGAAGCCGACAAGCCCTGGGTGAAAGGTCGCCAGCCCTTCGGTCGGATCACGATTGCGAATTCAGACGCCGGCGCGGCCGCGAACACGGATTCGGCGATCAGTCACGCTCATCGGGCAGTACAGGAGGCGCTGCGCTCCTGACGTACTGACGTCAATCGATCTCGCGCCCTTCCTCAACCCTCGATTCCGGCAGCGGTGTCGTTTTTACATTGGGGGAACCCACTGAACGAAAACGCCTGACGATGCTCAGCGACAGAAACTGCGCGTCCTCGGCGAAATATTCGTATTCCAGCTGCAAATACCAGTGGCGACGAATGGCATAGCTGCCGGCCAGTCCGAGGAACAATGTCATATCCTGCTCCTGGTCAAACGGTACATCAGCACTGACGTCGAGTTGCGCGAGACCAGCTTCCACGAATACCGACAAGCGCGGTGACTTGGGAGAGCTGGCGCCGAAACTCATTCCAACGCCGTAGACGCTGTAATCCACTACGCCATTCTCTTCCAGTGTGGCCTGGCCGAGGTCCGACCAGAATGCCTGCACAGAGAGATGGGGGCTGATCGCCGTCAGGTCGAAACCTGCAAACACCTTCAATCCAAAATCCTGGTCGTCCACGACAGAATAGGGCGTGCCAGCGGTTTCCGGGTCAAGGCTCGATAAACCCCCGCCAACGCCGACAAAAGCATCTGCGTGAACCTGAGTCGTAGCAGTCATCAGCAACACCGCGAGCATGAGCGTTGATGCCGGCAATACACGCACGAAGCGTCGTCGCAATGCGACCCCCGCCGCAAACAGCCCGAGTGCCGCCAGCATCCATGCATCGACACTCCCGCTGCCCTGCGCGGTGGTGACCCGACCTTTCGGCGTGCCGACACCGCCGAGAGCCTTGATCACACCGTTCGGCCCTGCGGCGACGTCACTGTCGTTTGGACCGCCATCCTCAATGGTCAGTTGCACACAGTGGTGGCCCGGAGCCAGTCCCGGCTGCCACTCGGCGTCGCCGGGCGCGGGACAGGAGCCGCTACTGCCTGTTGCCGATTCGAGGGCGTTATTCGCGTCGGTAACAAAATTCCGCCAGCCGGTATCTGCGCGAAATTTGCGATAGTCGGGAAACTCGCGGATGGCCGTGGCCAAAGGAACGACAATTCGCACGACCGCGCCTGCGTATGGCAGGTTGGTTACTTCAAAGTCGTATATGCCGCTCAGGTATTCGAAATCGTCTTCGCTGTTGCTGACGCTGCCGCCGGACCCGTCCCCGGCGCTCACGATATCGGTTAACGTTACTGCAGCCGTGTTTGAAAGGACGCTGCGGGCCGTGCTGCCGGTTTGCAGGCGAACGCCGGCATCAGCTTGCAGTTCAGTCCCGGCGCTGGCCTGCAACCTGTTCGCAAAACCGTTGCGTCCGTCCCTGTCGTCAAAGGAATCCGGTACTCCATCGTTATCACCATCCATAATGGTTTCCCCGTCCGCATTTGGCTGAACTTCGAGCGTGAATTGCACGACGGAGTCGGCAGAACTGAAGCTGCCGACCGTGCGCTGCACTCGCACTACCAGGTCATAGTGACCCGGCGGCAGCGTCTGCGGGGCAAACGTCAATGCCCGGCTGGTATGTCCTCCCGCCGCTACCGCCAGTATCGCGTTGTCCGAGGCGCTCCAGTCGTAGCCTAAAGTACCGCCCTGGTGCCCGCCGGTAACGGCTGTTGCCGTGGCGTATCCGCCGTCGGAAGCCAGTGCCCTGACCGGCCCGTAGTCGGCCTGGCGCAGTTGAATCCAGGGAACGGGTTGATCATCGCGAGCGGGGTCGGTGCCAAATCGAATCTCATCGGCGTCGACGATACCGTCACCGTCGCTGTCTGTACTCGCGCCGGGATTGTCCGATGCGCCGAGCAACTGCAACACGTGTTCAATGGCATTGGTGATGCCGTCTCCGTCGTCATCCAGGTTTCCGTTGGCGACGGGTGAGTTGGCATCCAGCGGGTCCGAACCGAGGGCGATTTCCCGCGCATCGGGCACGCCATCTGCGTCAGAGTCCGTGGTCGCATCGATATCGATACCCGCAGCCGCTTCTATGGCATTGGGCACGCCGTCACCATCATCGTCCCGATCGGCCGCATTCAGAGGATTCATTGCGAGGCTAACCTCCAGCGCATCGGGGTAGCCGTCGCGATCGAAGTCGCTGACGGCATCGACTGTTGAAATGCCGACGGTCGCCAGGTAAGCCTCTACCGAATTAGCGACCCCATTCCCGTTATCGTCACCGGCGCCGTTTTCTGACGGGGAATTGTTGTCATCGGGGTCGAAGCCCGAGGCAATTTCCAGCTTGTCCGAAAGTCCGTCGCCGTCAAAGTCACGCCGGTCGTCCCTCGCGTCCATCTCGTCGGTTGCAGGAATCCCGAAGGCCGGGTAGAGCACGGTCTCGACGTGATCGGGGGTACCGCCCTGGTCGCTGTCAAGAAATGAGTCGCTATCGTTGGGATCGGTGCCGGCCACGATTTCGACCTCATCGGGTACCAGATCACCGTCCGCGTCCGCGTATGAGCCGGCATCCAGCGGGTCTGTGCCGTCCGCGACTTCGGTGCCGTCATTTACTCCATCACCGTCGGTGTCAGCGAGCAAAGGATCCGTACCGAGCTCTTCCTCGCGTTCATTTGTCAGGCCGTCACCGTCGAGGTCCCCGCCAGGATAGCCCTGGTCGTCTGCATCAAGATAGTCAGGGATGCCGTCGTTATCCAGGTCCGTGGGATTGGTTGCCGGGTTTCCGTCGCCGTCTTCGTTCAGATCCTCGTCCTGTGTCAAACGCCCATCGCCATCATCGTCGTTGTCCAGGTAGTCGGGTACTCCGTCGCCGTCGGTATCCTGGTCCGGCGGATTTTCGCTGGCGGTCGGTACGCCATCACCGTCATCATCGGGGTCCTGATAGTCGGGGATACCATCGCCGTCCGTATCACGGCAATTATTGAAGTCGGGGCATTCCACGGCGTTTGGCACTCCGTCCCCGTCATCGTCACCGACCGAATCGTCGTCGATAATCGATACCGTAGCAATTGCAGGATCGCCGATGGGCGCTCGCGTATCGGAGGTCCCCGTCAGCGTGACAACTATCGTTTCGTTCGCCTCCAGAAGGTCATCGTCGATCGGCGTCACTACGATGGATGCTGAACTGGCGCCTTCCGCAATTTCGACGGTGCTGTCCAACGGCAAATAATCGACGCCTGGGATCGCTGTACCGGAAACATCAAAGGTAACGGTAACGGGTGCGCCCGATTCATTCACGGCGTTCAAGGAAACGATGATTTCACCTACGCTGACCGGGTTCTCGGTCGCATTCGAGATCGTCTCTGCAGTCACCGAGTGTGGGCTGTCGAAAATTGTGACTGTGGCGTTGGCGTTGCTGCCGATGCTGACCCCCGGGCTTTCCTGCAGCGTGACGGTAACGGTCTCGTCACCCTCGAAAACTCCGTCGTTTCCCGTAACGTTGACGGGTATGGTCGCTTGCCTTTGAAAGAAGTTGAGAGTCACACTGCCCGGCAACGCTGTATAGTCTTCGCCCCCGGTCGCTGTGCCCGAAATCGTATAGTTCACCGTGGCCGGGGTGATCACGTTGCCGCCGTCGCGAGTCACGACAAATTCCCCGCTATCGGGCGGCGACTCTCTGGCTGAGTCATCCGTGGCGTTGATCGAGACGACTACCTGCGCATCCGCCGGCAGGGCCGCTCCCAGCAACAGCAGCGAGAGTCCGAGCCAACCGGCCGATACCCTGGAACCGGTGTGGTGGCTGCCTGCGGCGTTCGAGAGGAGTTTCGGCTTGCTACCCATTCTGTTCTTCTCCATGAACAGCCGGCCCGTGATGCGAACACAAGTAAATTCGGGAATCGTTGTCCCTTTTTTACACGGCCTGCCAGCTATTCCCTGTCATCCTTGCCGCCTGAAGCGCTTTCGGAGGGATGCGCCCAGGATGCGGAAGCTTTGAAGGAAAGGAGTGCAAGTCATATGCCAACCCGGGTGGGGTGAGATGCGGTACGGATTGGGCTGGCGTGGTTCAATCCGAAAGAATTAACGGATAGAGTCGAGCTTTCAAAGTCATTGCCCGTTCGAGGGCGTACCGGCGGAGATCAGTTATGCGTCACCGGTGGATTCCGCTGCAGTCTGCAGTCCTGGGACTAATGCTCACAGGCGTAGCCTGTGCGGGCAGCCTGTCGGAGGTCGAGGCAAAGCTCGCCGAGGAAGTTGACCGCCGCCAGCCCCAGGCGCTGGCGTTGCTGGAGCAGACTGTCAATATCAACAGCGGCACCATGAATTTCGCCGGTGTCAGGGAAGCGGGTGAGCTGTTCGATAAAGCACTGGCCGATATCGGGCTCACAACGCGCTGGGTCGATGGCGCCGCGTTCGATCGCGCTGGTCACCTGGTGGCGGAATACGGCACGACCGGTCCGCATCTCCTGCTGATCGGTCACCTCGATACCGTGTTCGAGCCCGACAGCCCTTTCCAGCGTTTCGAGCGCGACGGAATGCGTGCGCGCGGACCGGGGGTGACCGACATGAAGGGCGGCAACGTGGTCATCGTCGAAGCCCTGGCCGCGTTGAAAGCGGTGGGTGTTTTGGACGAGCTGCAAGTCACGGTCGTGCTGATTGGTGATGAGGAGTCGTCCGGCCAGCCGCTGTCACTCGCCCGGCAAGCCCTGGTGGAAGCGGCCCGCGCCGCGGACGTGGCGCTTGGCTTCGAGGACGGTGACGGTGACCCGGCCACGGCCGTGATCGCTCGGCGCGGTTACACCGGATGGCAGCTCGAGGTCTCTGCCACGCCTGCGCACTCGTCGCTGATCTTCCGGGAGGAGGTTGGCGCGGGCGCCGTGTTCGAAGCTGCGCGGATTCTCGATGCGTTCCGCAGCGAGCTTGGCGGAGAGCACTACCTGACCTTCAATCCCGGGGTGATGCTCGCCGGCACACAGGTCGACTACGATGCGGCCAATTCGACCGGAGACGCCTTTGGCAAAGCCAACGTCGTGCCCGAGCATGCCGTGGTGAGCGGCGATCTGCGCACCCTGTCGACTGATCAGCTTAAGTCGGCGAAGAAGCGCATGGAGGAGATCGTGGCACGCCATCTCCCGGGTACCAGGTCGGTGATGACATTCGCCGACGGGTACCCGCCGCTGGCGCCCAGCGAGGGCAACCGGCGCCTGCTGGCCTTGTACGACCAGGCCAGCCGCGACCTGGGTTTCGGGCCGGTGGACGCCGTTGATCCCGCTGCGGCAGGGGCCGCGGACATTTCTTTCACCGCCGGTTACGTGGACATGGCACTGGACGGACTGGGGCTCATGGGCACCGGCGGGCATACGGTGGAGGAGACGGCAGATTTGACCACACTGCCGAGCCAGGCCAAGCGGGCGGCCATTCTTATGTACCGCTTGCGTGAATAGCCGTGAGGAATGCCTGTCCGTAGCGCGCCAGCTTGACCTCGCCAACGCCGTTAACCTCTAACAGTCCTGCTTCGTCCTGCGGTTTCAGGCGGCTCATCTCCACCAGTGTCGCATCGCTGAACACGACGTACGGCGGTACGTTCTGTTCATCGGCGAGGCGCTTGCGCAACGCTCGCAGCGACTCGAACAACGATGCATCCGCTGAACCGAGAACGGTGTCTGCCTGCGTGCGTTTACGTTTGGTCGACGCACGACTGCGAACCACTTCTCGAATCCGCGGCCGCGCCAGGGTGAGCTGCTCCTCACCGCGCAGTAACGGCCGTGCGCGTTCTGTCAGTTTCAGCACCGAGTAGTCGCCGATGTCCTGCAGAAGAAAGCCGCGATGGATGAGCTGGCGAATGATCGACGCCCACGCATCCTGTGATGTCCCGGTACCGATGCCATAAGTGGAAAGTCGCTGGTGCCCGAGCCGTCGAATGCGCTCGTTGTCCGCACCGCACAGCACATCCACCACGTGCCGGATACCGAAACGCTCGCCGACGCGGTATACGCAGGACAAAGCCTTCTGTGCATCCTCCGTGGCGTCGTATCGCTCCGGCGGGTCGATGCACACATCGCAGTTGCCGCAATCGTCTTCGAGTGCTTCACCAAAGTAGCCGAGCAGCACGCGGCGGCGGCAAGTGAGGCTCTCTGCGAAAGCCACCATGGCGTTGAGTTTGTGGGATTCGATGCGCTTTTGCTGCTCGTTCTGCGTGTTTTCCACGAGCTTGCGTGCCATGACCACGTCCTGTGCACCGAAGAGCAGCAATGCGGTGGATGGCAGCCCGTCGCGGCCGGCGCGGCCGGTTTCCTGGTAGTAGCCCTCGATGTGCTTCGGCATGTCGTAGTGCACGACGAAGCGCACGTTCGATTTGTCGATGCCCATGCCGAAGGCGACCGTGGCGACGATTATTGGAATGTCGTCGCGAAGGAAGCGTTCCTGGACAACCCGCCGCACGTCTGCCGGCAAGCCGGCGTGGTAGGCCGCTGCTGCCACGCCTCGGGCAGAGAGCGACTCCGTAATTTCCTCCACGCGCCGTCGGGAGAGCGCATAGACGATGCCGGATTCATCCTCGTGCGTCGCGAGGAATCGGCTGAGCTGATCCTGCGGGCGGCTCTTCTCAAGGACCTGGTAGCGGATATTGGGGCGGTCGAAGCTCGTGATGTGCCGTACGGCCTTCTCCAACCGCAGCACCCGCACCACGTCCTCGCGCGTTTGCGGATCGGCTGTTGCCGTCAGCGCGATCAGGGGCACGCCCGGGAAATGCTCCCTGAGTGCGCCAAGTTGTGCGTACTCCGGCCGAAAGTCGTGACCCCACTGCGACACGCAATGCGCCTCATCGACGGCGATCAATCCGATCGTGACCCCTCCAAGCCGCTCGATGAAGCCGGGATTCATCAAGCGCTCGGGCGCCACGTACAGCAGGTCGAGCGCATCGCTGCGCAGCCGCTGCAGGATGTCCTCCGCGTCGCGCGGCAGAAGACTGGAGTTGTAGAACGCAGCGCGTACGCCGTTTCCCGTCAGTGCATCGACCTGGTCTTTCATCAGCGAGATCAATGGCGATACCACCAGCGCCACGCCCGCACGATGCAGAGCCGTGAGCTGGTAGCAAAGCGACTTGCCGCCGCCTGTGGGCATGAGGACAAACGCGTCGCGACCCGCGAGGAGATCCTCGATGATAGCCTGCTGGTGTGGCCGAAAATCGTGAAGACCGAAGACGGATCGAAGGGTTTCGTGAATGGAGGTCACCGGTATTCCTGCAGCAAATATCGCTGACATCATACCGGTTGCAACGCGCGGACCTGAGGGCCCAAAGGGACGTGTCCACGAAGATTCACCTTAGAAGTCCGCCAACTCAGGCCTTACGTGCGGTATCGTACAGAAGCGCGCCGCGGTTCAGGATAGGTTCCGATTTCAAGTACTTCCTGGGAGCAGGCAATGAGTCTTGGAACAATTCTACTAATAGTGCTGGTGTTGATACTTGTCGGTGTGATCCCTACGTGGCCGCACAGCAGAGGCTGGGGGTATGGGCCCAGCGGCATCGTCGGGGTGATTCTGGTTATCTTACTCATACTGTTTTTAATGGGTCGAATCTGACCCACAAGCCATAGCCGGTCGTTCGGGGCCCGAGGTCAGACGCTAATCTGTCCCAGCGGTCTCGTCGACCGGAAACCCCCGGTCCCTCATCAACGCTTCAATTTGCGGATCTCGTCCGCGGAACAGGCGGTAGGCTTCCGCCGGGTCCATGGCATTGCGCGGCGCGAAAAGATATTGCACCAGCCGGCCGGACAGTTCGTCATCGTAAAACCCGCCGCCGGCCTCCGCGAACGCCTCGGTTGCATCCGCTGTCAGCACGTCAGCCCACATGTAGCCGTAGTAACCGGCTGAGTACCCTTCGCCGGAAAAAATGTGTCCGAACTGGGTAGACCGGTGGCGCATCGGTATCTGGCGCGGGATGCCGAGTTCCGCCATCGATTCGCGCTCGAAAGTAGCGGGGTCGATCCCTGCGGGGTCCGTGGTGTGATACATCATGTCGACGAGCGCCGAGGCAAGATACTCCGTGGTTTCAAAGCCTTTGTTGAAGGTCGCGGCGTTCTCGATCTTGGCCACCAGCTCATCGGGAATGGGTTCGCCCGTCTCGACATGCACCAGGTAGTTCTCGATAACGGGGTCGGTCGACAACCATCGCTCCAGCAACTGGGAATGAAACTCCGTGTAATCGCGCACGCCGCTGTTGAGCGTCGGATACTCGACATCGGACGACAACGCATGCAACGCATGGCCGAATTCGTGGAAATAGGTTCTTGCGTCGTCCCACGAGATGAGCGTCGGCTCCCCGGCCGGTCCCTTGATGAAATTCGAGTTATTGGAAGACAGAACCGTCTTCTGGCCATCGAACGTCGAATGACCGCGATAGGTGCTCGCCCACGCGCCGGACCGTTTCCCCGGCCGCGCGAACGGATCGAGATACCAGAGGCCAATATGCTCGCCACTGACCTTGTCCGTGACATCCCACACGCCTACGTCCGGATGGAAAACCGGCACGGCACCGTCGGGTACGGGCGCGAACTCGAAATCGAACAGCTCGCCAGCAACGAAAAACATTGCTTCGCGAAGCTTACCCAGTTGCAGGTATTGCTTCACCTCGTCCGAATCCAGCGCGTACCTGTCACGGCGCACGAGTTCAGCGTAGAAGCGATAGTCCCAGGCTTCAATTTCGTTTTCGTCGCCGCGCGCATCGGCAATAAACTGCATATCCTCGATTTCTTCGTCCACACGCGCCAGCGCGGCGGGCAACACAGCACGCATTAGCCCATAGGCGCTTTCCGGCGATTTGGCCATGCGGTCTTCGAGACGCCATGCCGCGTAGTTGTCGTAACCCAGCAGCCCGACCCGCTCGTGCCGCAATTTCAGTATTTCGGCGATGATCGCGTTGTTGTCGTTCTTATCGCCGTTATTGCCGCGGTTGTAATAGGTGCGCCACACCTGCTCGCGCAGGTCGCGCTCATCCGAAAAGGTCAGAAAAGGATCCATGGACGAGCGGGTATTGGTAATTGCATACTCGCCTGCGCTGCAGCGTTCCTGGCCCGCTGCTTTCGCGGCCTGTATGAACGAGTCAGGCAAGCCGCCAAGCTGGTCGCCGGTGATGCACAGCACATACTTTTCTTCATCGGCCAGTACGTTGTTCGCGAACTGCGTGTGCAATTCTGAAAGCTGCTGTTCGATTTCGGCGTAGCGCGCTTTTGCCTCGCCCTCGAGTGTGGCGCCATTGCGTGCGAACTGGTCGTACACAAGCCGCACCAGCCTTTGCTGATCGGGACGCAGCGTCTGCATCTCCTCACTTTTGTATACCGCGCGCACGCGGCTGAAGAGGGCATCGTTTTGAATCACAGATGACTCGTGCGCAGACAACAACGGCTCCATCTCGCCCTGTATTTCACGGTACTCCGGCGTGGACAGATTGGATCTCCAGAGAAAGTAATACATCCTGACGCGATCCAGCACCTCACCTTCGCGTTCAAGGGCAAGGATGGTGTTTTCGAAGGTCGGGGGTTCGTCGGTGTTAACGATCGCATCGATTTCGGCAAGGCGAAGTTCCATGGCCTGCGCAAGGGCGGGCCGCAGATCCGCCAGTTTCATCTTGTCGAAAGCGGGTACACCGCCGTACGGGCCGGTCCATTCCGCCAGCAACACGTTTTGCATGGAATTCTCCGTTGCAGCGCTATCCCCGGTAGATGCGACATCCGGCGTTTCGGACTTGGAGCAGCCGAGAAAGCAGCCAAGGGACAGTAAAGTAACTGCGACGACCAGTATCTTAATTGCCGTTTGCATCTCGATTTTGCACCTGTTTACGGAGTATCTGTCGCGCTCCGAGCGCGACGCGCTATCAGTCCGGGTGAGATCTGTGCGGGTGCATAGAGCGGCGGCAATTCATGCACACCACCTTCGGCGGCGAGGAATGGATTCACCACACGCGCTCGCCCATAGTGTCGGCCGTGCTCAAAGTCCTCTGAGAGGATTTCCGGAATGCCGCGCGCTTCGGCATGCGCCCACAGAAGCGCGTCGAACCATGACAGGCTATACAGTGCTGCCCCGCGAATAGCCGTGCGCAGCACATCGTAATCGGGCCAGACGATTTCGAACTGCAGCATAAATCGCTCCACCTGCAGAAGCGCGTGGTCACGCGGCATCAACGGTGTGTCGCCAAGGTTTTTCCGCGGACGCGTAACGGCGGCCACGAACTCGACAAGCGCCTGGTAAGGTACCAATAAATTGCCGGTGGCCTGACCCTCACGGGCTACTTCCTGCGCTATGCGTTGTTTGACCGGATCGCGCGGGTCGAAACGGTAGACCAGAATATTGGTGTCAATCAGGCTTGCCACGGGTGTACAGTTCCTCGCGTGTCCAGTCACGTTCTGCCGGTGCAGTAGCCGGTAGCTGCATGTGCTTCTCGCGCTCGCGTTGACGCACGGTGTCTTCATCGTACAGACGCAACCGTTCCTCGACGCTGAGCCGCGGTTGGCCGATACGGCGCCCTTGAAGGACGATACGAATGCAATCACCGGCGGCCTGGAACTCTACGTCGTCGCCCGGGGCGATACCGTACTGTTCGGCCAGGCGCTTGGGCAACGTCAGTTGAAGCTTGCTGGTCACCTTGGACATGGTCCTTACTGTAGCAAGGATTCTATCCTTGTCAATTCGCGAAGAGCTGTGATCCGCAGTTTCACGAAGTGCAGGGTCGCGGCATGGCCCGGCCGATCGCATACACTGAGCTCAACCTTCTGGTAAATTTCCACGCTCCCGAAATCGAACAACCAAGACCGGCGCATACCTGCAAAGGAGCAAAAACGTTGACCACTATTCCCGCCTCTCTCACTCGACTGCTGGTTTGCGCCTTTGCAAGCGTGCTTCTGGCCAGCCTGTTTTCCGTCGCTGTTGCCGGTAATGCCAGCGAGGCACCCATCATCCAGCCCGGTGCCCCGGGGGAATCGTCGCGCGTGCTCAGC
>CAZSDL010000033.1:0-18655 GCA_964605635.1 uncultured Woeseiaceae bacterium | reverse complement strand
CGGTGCCAGTGCTCCATCAGGCGCTGGTATTGCAGATAGTATTCACCGAGCTCCGTGAGGTCGTAGGTGAACGGCTGGCCGCTGGCGAACAGCTGTTTGTAACTGCCGAGGCAGCTGTCTGCCGGATGTCGCCTGGCGTTGATGATCTTCGCGTTCGGAATGGCGAGGTTCAACAGGCCGACGAATACGAAATTGTTCGGATTCTTGTCGATAAAGAACGGGGCGCCACTGCGATGTTTCTGCGTTCTTTCCAGGTAATCCCGGCCGAGACGCGCCCAGCCTTCAGGCTTTAGCCCATTCAGTGTCTGCGGAAACAGCTCGTTCCTGCGACTGCGGAAGGTGCGAACGACCTTCGACAGGTCGCTCAGTTCATGCGTGCCCTCGACCTGGCTGTGCGACGCAAGAATCTGCTCGATGAGGGTTGACCCGGAGCGCGGCAGGCCGACGACGAATATCGGTACCGGATGTAACTCGACGCCCGGTCCCTGCTTTAGGAGAGTGTCGTCGAAAAAGCGGATCACGCGGTCGTGCGCGGTTTCCGTGTCGACCGGGTCGTAGGATTCATGCGTTCTGCGCAGCGTATTGCAGCGCTCGAAGTTCGAGAATGCCGTGTCGAAGTCTCCGCGAGCCTCGTACTCGAAACCCAGCGCATTGTGCAGCATGCACAGGTCCTCGTCCGGCAATGTCCCCTTGCGGATCTGCGCCTCCATGGCGGTTACTTCCGCTGTTTCGAAGCGAAACGTCTTGAGATTAGCGAGGCTCCAGTACGCTTCCGCATAGTCCGGCTTGGTGGCGATGCAGGCGCGGTATTGTGCGACGGCTTCCTGCTGTTCCCCAATCGTCTTGAGCTGGTGTGCCATTCCACACATGGCCGCCGCTTTCTGCGGTGCCAGTTCCAGCGTCCGGCGATACGCGGCGATCGCTTCCTCGTGGCGGCCGGCGAAGCCGATGATGCTGGCATACACCATGTGCGACTCCGGTTTGTCCGGCTCGAGCGCCAGCAATTTTTGCGCGCTCTTTGTAGCCTCGTCGTATTTTTCCTGTTCGCGCTGTGCGTCCACGAGGTCGACCCAGGCACGCGCATAGTCAGGCGCAAGTGATGTGGCGCGCAGCAGAAAGACTTCCGCTTCGTGAAACCGCTTGTTCAGCGAGGCGATTCGGGCCAAGAGGCGTGCCGCCTCGACGTGGTCCGGATCCCGTTTCAGGATACTGCGATAGATGTCTTCGGCTTTGTTTACGTCGCCGGCCTGCTGCAGGGACTCGGCCTCGCGAATCTCCTCCTCGAACGCCATGTGGGTTCTCGGAGTCCGCTTTTCGCCGGCCGCGCCGCTACTTACAGTGATTGCGTCCTGCCTGGCCTTGTCGATCTTTGCCAGCGTCACGGGTCGGGCAGGGTCGAGCCGCAGCGTCTTTTCGTAAGCCTCAATGGCCCGTCCGGCGCGGCCGGTCGCCAGCATCAGGTCGCCGTACACGTCGTGCGCCGCGGCAAATGCCGGGAATCGCCGCATGGCAGCCGTCGCGTGGCGTTCGGCATGCTCGAACTGCCGCAGGGCCAGGTAGGCTTTTGCGGCCAGGCACATCGTGTTGGCGTCGTCGGGAAAGGACCGCAACGCGTCCTCGCAAAGGCTTGCCGCTGTCGCGTGCTCGCCGGCGCGAAGTTCCTGCAGTGCGTTCTCGAACGAGTGGCGTTGTCGTGTGGGGTCCGTTTCCATTGGTTGCCAATCGACGGTGGTTCCCGGAAATTGCAACACATCGCCGCTACCTGCGCCAGCCGGCGCAGGCTTGCGGGAGCAAGCGGAACCCACTAACCTCGACCGCTCCCGGCATCCTGCTGCGACCGGCGAGATAAGCAAACGGCGATCGTGAACACTTACCTGCAAGCGGCGCGCAGCCGCGATTTTTGCGTTTCTGCCGAGATCTTTCTCAGGCCGGAATCGAACGCCACGACTATCGCCGCGCAGGCGAAGCTTCTGAAAGATCACGTCGACGGCATACTTCTCACCGACAACCAGTTCGGGCAGCTGCACATGTCGACACTTGCGGCAGCCGCACTCCTGATTGCCAACGGTGTCGATCCGATCGTGCAATTGAGTTGCCGAAATCGTAACCGGATTGCCCTGCTTAGCGACCTGCTTGGCGCCGGCGCGCTGGGTGTTACCAGCCTGATGCTCGTAAAGGGCAATCACGTGCCGGACGGTTTCGACCCGCGTCCCAAGGCGGTGCTCGATCTCAATGCGACGGAGCTGATCGCAACGGCAGCGCGGATCCGCTCGGACGAAGGGCTGCCTGCGCTTTCCGATTTCTACGTCGGCGGCATCGTGACAGCGCATCGACCAGAGCCGGACTGGAAACCCCGCACACTGCTGCGCAAGGTCGAGGCGGGTGCGCAATTCATGATGACGAACGTCTGCATGGACGTGACGACTCTGAGGATCTGGTTCAGGCAACTGGTCACGGCAAAAATCCTGCGTCGCGTCGCTATGATCGTCTCGATTGCGATCCCGGAATCGGCAGATGACGCTCGATGGCTGCGCGAGAACCGGCCGAATTTCCAGATTCCGGATGCGCTGGTACAACGTCTCGAGCAGGCGCGTGACGCACAACAGGAAGGCATCGCCATCGCGGCAGAAATGCTTGCGGACGTTGCGGCAATTCCCGGCGTTTCCGGCGCGCACCTGATGGCGACTCGCAACCTGGCTGCGATCCCGGCCGTTCTGGCGGAAGCCGGTATGGCACGGCACACCGTATGACGGGGGCAAGCCGGCCGAAATCTGTCAGGGGCATCGTCGAGTCGGTGCTCGCACTGGCGCGAGCCGATCGGCTCGATGATGCCGAGTCGTTATGCCGCGAGCATCTCGCCGCATTGCCCAACGATGTCAATCTCATGGCCACACTCGGCGCTTTGTTGATCAAAAAAAGTCGTTACGACGAGGCGCACAAGTGCCTCGAGCGGGCGATCGAGCTGGAGCCGCGCTTTGCGAAACCGCACGAGGACCTCGGTGCGTTGTACCTCGCGAGCGGACGGCCGGCCGATGCGATTGCGTCGTTCGAAACCGCAATCAAACTCGATCCGCAACAGGCGTCCGCCTATCACGGACTGGCGACGGCGCTCGAGCGGAGCGGTCGCGGCGAGGAAGCGGACGCCGCGAGAAAACGGTTCCTGGCACTCTCGCCCGGTAGCAAGGCGCTGGCGGAGGCGGCACAACTGCGACTCGCCGGGCAGACCGGTCGGGCCGAGAGTATTTGCGGCGAAATTCTGGCGAAGGATCCACGCAACATTCACGCGCTGCGGTTGCTCGCAAGGATATGTGCGGACACGCAGCGAGATGCGGCCGCCGAAGGCCTCCTGCGACGCATCCTCTCGCTCGCGCCCGATTCTCTTTTTGCCTATCAAGATCAGGCCAGGCTATTCCTGGAACGCAGCAGGTTCCACGAAGCAATCACGATGCTGGATGAGGCGGTCTCGCTCAGGCCGGACGCCGCGGACCTCCACCAGGCCCTGGCCGATACCCTCTCCATCGTCGGCCGGTCTGCAGAAGCACTGGCTGCGTATGACAAGGTCCTCGCGTTACAGCCCGACAGTGCACGCGCGCTGCTCGGCCGCGGCCACATGTCGCGCATCCTCGGCCGGCGCGAGGAGTCCATTGCGGCCTACCGCCGCTGCGCGTTAGTGCGGCCGGATGTGGGTGACGCCTGGTGGTCGCTGGCAACCGTCCGCGGGCTTCAATTTACGGAGTCCGAGCGAGCAACGATGCAGCAGCAGTTTGCCGCGGCGCAACTCGGGTCGGATTCCGCCATTGCATTGCAGTTCGCATTGGCCCGTGCCTGGGAGAAACAAGGCAACTACGAAGAGGCATGGAAGTATTACGAGGCCGCGAACGAGGCCAAGCGGCGCAAGGTGGCCTACGACCCTGTCGAGCTCGAAACCCAGCACGACGTTCGGCTGCGCGTGTTCGGCGAGCGGCTCGAACGGCAGGCAGTAGCGGCCGGCGCAGCGCGGTCGGCCAGGCCGATCTTCATCACGGGCGTGCCACGCTCAGGCTCGACGCTGATCGAACAGATTCTTGCCTGCCACGAAGACGTCGAAGGCTGCGGCGAACTGCCCTATGTCATCATGCTGGCAGCGCAACTCGGCAAGAACGACGAAGCTGGTGCCTCGCCGGGTACCGAGATGAACGCGGCGCTGTCGACCGACGACTGGCTGGCACTCGGCGACCAGTATCTCCGGCATTCGCTCGCCCATCGCGAGGGGAAGACGTCTTGCTTCACCGACAAAATGCCGGCCAACTTCGGGCATCTCGGATTCATCCGGCTGATGTTGCCGGAGGCCGTCATTATCGACGCACGGCGCAATCCGCTCGACACTTGCGTCGCCAACTACCGCCAGCTGTTCGCACAGGGCAAGAACCAGAGCTACGACTTACTGGAGCTTGGCGAGTATTACGTGGAGTACCTGCGGGTCATGCGGCGCTGGGACGAGATGATGCCCGGCCGCATCCTGACGGTGCACTACGAGGATGTCGTCCGCGATCTCGAGGGCCAGGTTCGCCGCCTGCTGGCACATTGCGGGCTGCCGTTCGACGAGCGCTGCCTGCGCTTTCACGAGAGTAAACGACAGGTCAATACGGCCAGTGCCGATCAGGTGCGCGAGCCGATCTACGAGGACGCGGTGGGCTACTGGAAGCTTTATGAGTCGAAGCTGGGTCAGTTACAGGAAATCCTTGCACCCGCCCTGTAATTTCCCCGCCCGATCGCAGGATCGTCCTGCCTGAAATGGACGAACTTACGCCGCGGCACCCGGCGCAGGTCTTGCGATCCCGGCCACCTGTTCGCGTGGCACGTAGTCGAAGATGAACGTAATGCGATCCTCGCTGCCCTTGTTCATCACGGAATGCGTCAGCTGGTTGTTGATCTCGTAAGCCTGGCCGACCTTGAACTGGTAAGGCTGGCCGTCGATCATGAAGCGCACGCGGGGGTTGGTCGAGATCGGCACATGAATGCGATGACCGTGATGAAAGGACGGGTGCCGGTCGACGTGCGGCGTGATTTTGCCGCCGGCGACGAGCTTCGCCGCCATGGCGCGGATAACCGTTCCGCCGGGCTCGTAATGCCGGCTGATGATGTCATTCATGAGCGGCAGCGCAACGTCCGCGAGCCGCGCCCAGCCGGGCTCTTTCTTGACGACGATGTCCGGCCAGCGATCGATGTCGACGAATAGCACCACGATCGACTGGGTCGCATGGTGGACCTCGAAAGCTTCCTGCCGATAGTTGTCCTCCTGCCAGGCCTGGTCCTCCTGGGCCAGTACGGCGTCACGCAGCGCCGTGCTGTCGACGGTGCCGAGTTCGCGCAAGGGGATGCCGATGTTCATTCGTTCGCCGCTACGTGTAGACGCTGGATTGCCTGGATTATATAGGTCATTTGCATTATTGAATTGGTCCGGGGGAGGGTTATCGCATAGAGCTAATTCGAGGCGCTGTTGGAGCCCGCCCCGCGGGCGAATGCGAAGTGGCTTGGCGGGTGGGCCGCCTTCGCCCGCGGGGCGGGCTCCTACCACGCGAACTTGCTAGGTCAGATGAAACACGAACTCCTGCATGCCGTTACCGAGCAGCCTCGCGTGTTCGATCCCGAATCTGCCCATGTTGCTTCCCAGGAACTCAGGGGAATATCGCGGTGCGGCGATCATCGCTGCGGGAGTCGCGCGATCGAGCAGCTTCAGGTCCTCGGTTGGCACGTATCGGCCGGGACGAGCCGGCATCGAGCGTTCCGAGTAAACGATGAGGGCATGAGCGAGCATGCCCGGGCGGCCGCGCGCTGCGATGGCGTTCATCAAGGCCGACATTCCTTGCGGCTTCAGATAATTCAGCAGATCCCAGCACAGTACGAGATCGACGGCATCATCTGACTGATGCTCGGGCAGCAGCGCTTCCGCCGTTGCGACAAGAACGTCCACCGGAGTATCGCTGCTGTTCAGCCGGTCGACGCCACCTTCGCCGGCCAGGTCGGCAATTTCCACGCGGCACCGCGACCGGCCAAGCAGCGCGAGCATCGGTGTGGACGCGGCACCGAGGTCGAGAACGATACGCCGGCCGGCCCCGTCAAGTTGCCCAATGAGCTGCCGGAACAGCGGTGCGTTAAGTACAGTTGGCGGCTCGATCGGCGTCCTGGCCGTCGCGCGGCCCATCGATGACATCCCTGATGTCGTCCTGGCCGTTATCGCGCTCCGACTTGAGGTCCGGGTCCCGATGCCGCTTCCTTGACGAGATCCTTCTGCGCGATCTTCGGCTCGCCTGGCCTGGACGCCGGACGCTCGCCGGGCTTGCTCGCTGCTTTCATGTTGGCCTTGCCGAGCGCTTTCTCGACGGCGTCCTGGTCCATCTCAATGGAACCCTTGAACTTGGCGCCTTCCTCGATCCCGACCTTCGGCGCGGTGATGTTGCCGCGCACGTGCGCACTGACGTGCACGATGATCCGCTCGGATGCGTACAGATCGCCTTCCGTAGTTCCATCCACCGTGATTGACTTCGCGTACACGTCGGCCCTGACTTTGCCTTCCTTGCCGATGGTCAGATTACTGTTTCGGAGCTCGACAGTACCGCTGACGTCGCCTTCAATACGCAGGTCCTCATTGCCGCGAACGTCGCCGTTTATCTCTATTGATCGTCCGATGACCGCGCATTCGCCGTTGAGACTGGCTGCCGCCGATCTGGGCTGCTCGGGATTGCGTTGAGGTGCGACCGACCTGAATTCCGCGCCCTCGTCCATGCCCTCACCCTTCTTGCCGCGCTCAAACATTTCATCCCCTCCTTTACTGCCATATATAGGAGTAAGTAGCACGCGCCCGGTAAGCAAACAAGTGTCGCCGACCGGCGACGAGCCCCAGGCAATGGCCTGGCCAGTAAGGCTCGTTGAAATTTCATGCCGTCATCGCGATCATGCGGACTGGCAATTGCCAAAGCACGAGGCAGGATCTTGTTCCGACGGCTTTTCGACCAGATCGTCCGCAGCATTTCGCAGCCGGAGTCGAACGAAACCGATCCCGCGGCTCGGGAACAGTCGATTCGCAGGGCGACCGCAGTGCTCATGCTCGACGTCGCGCTCGCCGACAAGACGTTCAGCCAGAGCGAACTGGACCATCTCCGGGTCATCGCGGAATCGCATTTCGGCCTTGGACCGGAAGAGGCCATCGAGTTGATCGAGGAGGCGAGGAATGACGCCGAAGAACTCGTCTCCCTGTATGAATTCACGCAACTTCTGCATCAGCATCTGAGTAAAGACGAAAAGGCACGAATCATCGGCATGTTGTGGCAGATCGCCTATGCGGATGGCAAGCTCGACAAGTACGAGAATTCGCTGGTGCTGAAGATCAGCGATCTCCTGTACGTCAGCCGCGGCCGCGTGATGCGCCTGAAACACGACGCGGCGCGTACCGCCCGGTAACAGAGATCGTGTCGCACCAATTTTATCCAACTGATCAGAATCGGGTGGAACGGACCATCATCCATCTGTTCGCTGACAAGCAATCAGGGAAGATCGGTTCGACCCCTTAATCTCTTGTCCTTCGCAAGCACGATCGCCTGTGCACGAGATTGCACACCGAGCTTTTCGAATATGCGTGTGATGTGATTGCGGACTGTTTTCTCGCTGATGAAAAGCTGCCGGCCGATCTCGATGTTGGTCCGGCCGTCGGCAATGCCCAGCAGGATGTCACGTTCTCTGGGTGACAGCACCTCGAACAGCGGGTCCTCGCAGTCGGGTTCAGGAACAACTCCGGTAAATTCCAGCACCGCCTCCTTGAAACGGGCCCACGCCGGTTCATGTTCGAGCAATACGTGATTCCGTGACTCAAGCAGTACGAACTGCGCGTTCTCAATCTTCGTTGCAAGCCGCCTGCCTTCGGACAGCGGCACGACTTCATCCTCGTTTGAGTGCAGCACGAGGGTCGGTACTTTGACCTGGTCCAACAAGCTGGTTACGTTTACGCGCCCCCGTTCATCCAGCAGGCGTGTGGCAATTTCGGGCGTAGTGGTTTTGCGGCACAGTTCGTTGAACCAGTCGAGCTGCTCCTGGGTAGCACCCGGCACGAAACGGGCGGTAAACAACTGTCGGTAGACCGGGTTGTTTTGCCCCCAGCCGAGTTTCGTTAGCTGGTTGATGGCGCGATAGCGCTGTGCTTCGTCGGCGGTATCCCGTTCGCTCCAGCCGCGCGAGTAGGCGCCGTAGAGAATCAAGTGTGAGACCTGTTCCGGGTAGCGCGCGGCGTAACTGATGGCCGTCGCACCACCTTGTGAGATACCGAGCAGGATGAACGGCGTTGCAGGTTTGGCTGATTTGATTACGGCATCGATGTCGTCGAGCCAGCGCTGTTGGGACAGGTCCGCCACGTTCCAGTCGCTCATGCCGCAGCCGCGCTCGTCGTAACGAATAAAATGGAAATGGCCGGCCAGGAAGTGTATCCAGTGACGCCACACCGGGCTGTCGAGATCGAACTCCAGGTGTGACAGCCAGTTGGATGCCTTGACGAGCGTGGGCCCGCTGCCGGCGGTCGCCCAGGCGAGGTTTACGCCATCCGAGGTACGGGTGATCCTGACGCTTTGCTGCATGGCGATCGCGCGATTGGCCAATAGACCGTTCGGCCCAGTCTAGCAGCCTGTCGGGACAAACCTCACCCGTTCCTGGACCAATTCCCGTACACGTCGGGACATCCGTCCCATAGGCGGGGACAGATGACTCGCCGACAATTCTCACCATCGACAGTCCACGAAAATTTGCGCCAGAAGGCGCTCGGGAGACCACCATGTTCGACGCCATACCCGCCACCGATACGGAACGCTACGCACGCTGCATCGATATCTCGAAGCGCGTGCGCTGGGACATCGACAAGGACGTAATCCGCAGCCGCGACCTCGACATCGGCCAGAAATTCCTGCCCGACGGCCTGTCACTGGTCGACACCCTGGACTTCCTGAACGTCGAGGAGCAACGCTTTCTCAGCCAGGTCCAGGGCCGTACCTATGCAAACATGTTCGGGCTGATCGAACGCTACATCAATGCGAAGATTCTCGACGTCAGCCGGGATCACTGGCTCGGCGACCAGACCGCGCTCGAGGCGCTGGTACGGTTCAGCGATGAAGAACTAAAGCACCAGGAACTGTTTCGGCGCATCGAATGCCTGGCGGCAAAGGACATGCCGGCGGGCTACGCCATTACTGCCGATGCGAATGAAGTCGCCAAAGTGGTACTGAGCAAGAATACCTGGGCGGTACTCGCGCTTACTTGCCACATCGAAATATTCACGCTGGTGCATTACAAGAAAAGCATCGAGCCACAGCCCGACCTCTCACCCTTGTGGAAAGATGTATTCCTGTTCCACTGGAAGGAAGAATCGCAGCACGCGATCATGGATGAACTGGAGTGGCGGCGCGAAGATGCGAAAGTGACACCGGAGGAGCGCGAGCAGGGCGTGGCCGACCTGATCGACCTGGTCGTTGCCGTGGACAGCATCCTGCAGGGCCAGGCCGCTGCCGATGCCGATTACTTCATCGGCACGCGTGATCGTGCTTTTACCGATGACCAGAAAAAGGCCATTCACGAGAAAGTGCTGCAAGCGTACCGCTGGCAATACATCGTGTCAGGCGTTCAGGACGGGCGCTTTCTTGGCGTACTGACCAGCATGATCACGGAGGACCAGGCCAGGCGCATCACGACGGCACTGGAACCGTTGATGTAGCCAAATCACGGGTCTCCGGTAACAAAAAGGGAATCGAACTGATTTTTCGGATTGATTGCGGAAAATCAGTTCAACCGCCTGAACAGGCCGTTCAGGCGATGCCTCGCGATTCCTTGATGAGGTCGTACGCGGTATTGATCTCGCGCGTCCGCTCCTCGGCGATTTCGCGCATGCTCTCCGGAAGTCCCCGCGAGGCGAGCTTGTCCGGGTGGTTCTGGCTCATCAGGCGCCGGTAGGCACGCTTGATGTCGCTGTCACTGGCGTCCCGACTCACGCCAAGGGCGGCGTAAGCGCTGTCGATACGGGCACGGGCGGGTTTGCCGGCGGTCGACGGTCCGGAGGAGGCCATGCGCAGCAGTGCCTCGAGTTGTGCCACGTCCTGTTCGGTGAGACCAAGCCGCCGCGCGATGCGCACGAGCATCGCGTGCTCCGCCGGATGCACCTGGCCGTCGGCGGCAACTGCGATGCACTGCAACTGGAGAAAAAGCTGTAACAGGGGGCCACGACCACGAGCGATTTGTCCGAAACGGTCGACCGCTGCGTCAACATCGAAATCCGGTGCCTTGCCGCGATTGAAAGCGGCCTTCGCGGCTGCACGCTGCTCGCCTTGCAGATGCAGTCGGTCGAAAAGGGACTCGACAACTTTGATCTCATCGCGCGTTACCACGCGATCTGCCTTGCAAAGCGCTCCCATGATCGAAAAGGTCGAATCGAGCAACTCGGATTGGACAACCTGCAACCGGCCGAGCAGGTTATGGCGCAGAACTCGACTTGCGAAATAGCCGAGGGCCGCACCGATGAGGAGCCCCGGGAATTTACCAAAAAGCAAGCCGATAACGGCGCCAATGACGACTAATAGCATGTTCCAAGTCTAGCAGCGCAACGCGTATATCAATGCATCTGAGGGGGTCTGGCACAATGTGCGTTGACGAACAGACGATGGCAACCTCATCGCCGAGTCTGGGAATGGAATTGGCTCCTGGGCAAATGTCCGTGAGGCAGGCGTGATTTCTATAACCGATGAGCAACGCCATCGATCGGCCGGGTCACTCGCGCGGCTGCAACGGCTGGCGTGGCTGATGGATAAATCCATCCGCTTGCCCGGGGGATTCAGGATCGGCGCGGATGGCATCATTGGCCTGGTACCCGTGGTCGGCGACCTCGCCACGGCCTGCGTTTCCTCGTACATCGTCGCGGAAGCGGCTCGTATGAAGGTGCCGAAAAGCGTCCTCCTGCGCATGGGGTTGAATGTACTGGTCGACTTCGTAGTCGGGGCGATTCCCATTGCCGGAGACCTGTTCGATTTCGCATTCAAGGCGAACTTGCGCAACATTGCATTGTTGGAGTCGTATTTGAACAGGCCGAGTCCGACACGTACACGCAGTCGCTGGGTAGTCGCGGCCGCGATTCTGCTCCTCGTCCTCGCCGCAGTAGCTGCGGTGACGATCGTAGTGAAGCTCACGCAGTTTCTCTGGACAACGTTTGCCGTTTGACGGAGCGCTTCTCCGGAAAGCGTGCCAGCAATACGGGCAGTACGGTAACGTTAAACAGCAGTGCGCCGGAAAGCGCAACTCCGGTCAGTACGCCAAACAACACGCTGGGCACAAAGTCGGAAAACGCAAGCGACCCGAATCCGACTACGATAATGAGCGTCGTATAGAGCATGGCGAACCCGACCGTTGCATGGGTCTTCCGAATGGCGGTGGCCGGGTCCGATTTGCCCGTTTCGATTCGATAGCGATGAATGTAGTGGATGGCATCGTCGACGGCGATGCCCATAGCAACGGCGGCGATCGTGATTGTCATGAGATCGAGCGCGATTCCAAACCAGCCCATAATGCCAAGCACCGTTGCGGTGACCAGGATATTCGGGACGCTGGCAATTGTCGCGATTCGCAGCGAACGGAAGATAACGAGAAATGCGAAAAATACTGCGACGAAAACGATGCCCAGAGTCACTATCTGCGAACGGAACAGCCGCTCCAGAATGTCCTGGTAAAGCACGAACAGGTTCGTCATTTTGTACTCTGCGTCCTCGCCGAGGACCGCTTCGACATCGCTGCGCAGGGCTTGTAGCAGTTCGCCGCGATTCAGGTCCGGCGTCGTGTCCTGAATCCGCAAGCTGATGCGCACATCGCGCGATTCAGGTGAGAAATAGGAGCCGAGCAGCGATTCACGCAGGTCTTCGTCCATCAAGCGGTACGCTGCCGTTATCTCGTATTCAGTCAGTGGCATTCCGTCATTCACTTCTCGCGCAAGTTCCGTGTAATTGACCAGGGACAGAATCTTGCCGACTGCTTCATGTTGCTCGAGTAGTGCCTGTATTTTTTGCATCGCCGTAAATGTTTCTGCCTCCATCAGCAGTTCCGCTGCAGCAGGAGGAGTCGTGTAAACAATGTCGAGAGGCGTCGAGCCACCCATATGCTCGTCGACGAACGTGAGCTCACGATGTGCATCGGTGGATTCGGCAAAATAGTTGATGAAGCTGTTTTCGACGTCGAGCCGCAGAAACCCGGCAATGCACAACAGGAACAGAATCGACGTGGAGATTCCGACCAGGGCCGGTCGCGAAATTGACAGCTCCGCGAATCCGGCCAGCAAGCGACGGACCATGCCAGTCTCATCCACCTCGGTACGCCGATTCAGAATGGTTAACAGTGCCGGGAACAGGAGCAGTGTTATGCCAAGCGACACAGCCATTGCGATCATCATCATCCAGCCGAAGCTGATGACCGGTTGTAGTCCGCTTGCAAGCAGGGATCCAAAGCCGATAGCGGTCGTTACCGCCGTGTACAGGCTGGGCGGGATCTTGGTGCGCATCGTTTCGCGAATGAGCTGCGGCTGCTGCCAATCGGAGTTGTCACGCGCATATTCCCGGTACTGGACAATAAGGTGCACGACAAGGGCCAGGGTCAGTATTAGTTGCAACGCGATGAAATTCGCGGAGATAACCGTGGCTTTGAAGCCGAGCAACCCGAACAGGCCAACTGTGCACACGATGCTTGCCAGGCAGCATGCGGAGGCAACCAGGATCCAGCGAAATTCACGAAACAGAACCAGTAACAGTATGGCAATCAGGCAGGCGATCGCCGCACCGAAGACGACCAGGTCGTTGCGGATGATCTCCACCAGTTGATACCCCAGCACGTGAACCCCGCCCAGGTAGATATCGGCAGTATCTTCGTACTCTGCAACGATATTCCGGATCGCTTCGACCTCACCGTTGCGAACGTCGGTCAATTCCTTTTGCAATGGAGACGCTTCGAGACGCAGTTGTTCGAGTTCGTTCCTCTCTTCTTCGCCCGGGGCACTTTCCAGGGCCGCCGCTTCAAGCGCTGTTATTCTGCTTTGCAATGCCGCGAGTTCACTGTTTGGACGGAACAGGACTTGCAGTGCCGTCACCGAGAGCTCGCTATCGACCAACAGATCTTCGTAGATCGGGTGATCCTGTAAGGCCGATGCAATGGCATCGATGGAGAAGCCGGCGCGCTCGATCGTCAGTGCCGCCGGATCCATCTCGCCCATGCTTCCCTCGCCGGCCAGAGTGGGCAGCGGAACATTGAGGATGGAACGGACCGACTCGACTCGCTCAAGCTGTTCGATCTCATTGCTGAGCGACCGCAAGTCCTCGAAGGTCTCCGTGGAGAGCAATGGCCGGTCCTTCGGCTGGTAAGCGACAAAGAGGAACTCCTCGGGTGAGAATTCTTCTGAGACGAGCTTGCTCTGGATATATTTCTCGTTGCCGTGGGTTAGCAGGGTATCCGCGGAGGCGTCGATTTCGAAGTGCCGCGTTTGCCAGCCGAGCACGCCGGTAATTGCGATTACACCGAGCAGGATCGCCCATGCGCTTGACACGTTCAGGTTTTTCACGCGCTTCGCCTATCTTCTGTACGCAGCGTCGCGCTGGATTCCCTGCAAGTGCAGGTTGCGCATGAAAATGTACGGATCGTCACTCTGTTCGATCAGCTTCTCGTAGTCCTCGGCGCTTTGTGCGAAGTCATGGAAATAGCCGTAACTCAACAGCATGAAGGCCTCGGGGTTGTCGAGCACATACGGGATCGGATTCAGGAAATAGTCGACCACTCGTGCGGTTGCGTTTCGCGTGTCCGAGGGACCGAAGAATGGTAATACCAGGTAGGCGCCGTAACCCGCGTTGTGATGCGCAAGCGTAGCGGCGAAATCCGCTTCGGCCCGCTCCAGCCCGAACCAGGATTCAGCGGGATCGAAAAAACCCAGCAAGCCAATAGTCGTGTTGATGCCGAATCGCGCCAGGTTGCGCCCGCTGGACCTGAAATCGCCCTGCAACAGCTTGTTGACCGCAGATATCGGTGACTCGACGTTATCGAAGAAGTTGTCGATTCCCTTATGTACCGGCTCCGGCACAATCCTTGTATAACCCTTGCCGAGCGGTATCAGTGCGTAACGTCCGACAATGTCGTTGAAACCAAATACAAACCGGTTGAGCGGCATGAGGGGATCGTCGTAATCGTCGTAGCTTACGACATTCGGGTCGACACTGATGACGTTCGGGTCGACGTCACCCGGCTCGTTGTCCGCTGCCGAGTTGTCTGTGTCAGGTACCTCCACCGACTCCGATGGCACCGGATCGGCGGCCTGCGTGGCACATCCGGCCAGGAAGCAGGCTGCCAGAACGCCGGCTAAAATCCCGGACAGTTTCAATACCCGGTGGTCCGGGTCAAAAGGTCGTGCGGTTGAGATATTCAGTATCCCGCCCTCCGCCGAACAGTCGGCTACCAGCCTTAGCCAAGCAAAAGCCGTGCCATGCGCTGCGAGCAGCGTTTCACGCGGGACGCGATGCAAAACAATACGCCCGATTGCAGGATTTACACGCCGTATGTCAGATACGGCACCGCAGGCCGCGTAATTCCTGATCAGTTACGTGACGGTATGAAACTTGCTTTAAAGGTAGGCAACGGTTCTCGAGGCGCAGGAAATTGAGGCGAGTTCTACTGACAATGGTCGGAATCGCGGCTGTAGCGGTGGCAGCCTACACAGCGATTCTCGGCTGGTACGACGGCGAGCGTATTCGCGCCGTTGTTACAGAGCGGATGCTGGAGCGTTACGGCGTAGACCTGCGAATTCAGAGCTTAAAGCGAAGCTTCGAGTGGCGGCCGTTGATACAGATCGAAGGACTGCGGGTAGCGAATGCTGAAAACCTCGAATACGAACTCATTGACTTGGACAAGGCGGCATTCCGGGTTCATCCATGGTCTTTCGTTATAGGTACGCTGACGTTCGATGACATTTTTATCGACGGCCTGCGGATCACGGTACCTGTCAGTGAGGAAGAAGGCGCGCTGTACTGGGATCCGCTCGTAAACGCCGTGTCCGAGTGGTTGCATCGATTCGACTGGTCATTACGCGAATTCGAGGTGCGCAACCTGCAATCCGATACCCGCAATATCACTAACGACAATGACTTTCTGGTGTCCGCCGGCAGTATAAAAGGAGCTATGGCCGATCCCGCCGACCTGGTCCTCGTTGCATCGGATCTGGAGGCCAACCTGGAAACGACCTTGCCTTTGCGCGTTACCGGCACTGCGCGAATCGATCACCTGGAACTCGGGCGCCAGCGCGGCGATCTCCCCGTGACGCTCATCATCGATGGCAGTGTCGGTGACCGAAGTCTGGGAATTCGTGCGCAGGGCGGCAACCTCCTGGACGGAGATCCGATGGCACGAGTTCCTGTGCACGCCTCGATTACCGTCGGTGAATCGATCGCACAGCTCGATGGCACCATGAGCCGTGATCACACGACGCACCTGGACCTGTTTGTGATTTTCAAAAAGCCGGGTGACGACGAAGAGCCGGACCTCTACGTCGAAATGAATGTCAGCGATCCAGGTATGGATTGGCAGCTGTCGAACATCGTCGCAAAGCGCGCTGACAGTGTATTGACGGGTGATCTGCTGATTGGCAGTCGCAGCGAGCGGCGCTTTTTTAACGGTGCGCTCGCGGTAACGAATCTCGAGTATCCTGAAAAGGACAACGAATCAGAAGCTGACGACAGCCAGGTAGCCGATGTACTGCCCGAAGGCGATCTGTTATCCAATCTGCTGGATTTCTCCGGAAAGTTTGATGCCGATTTCCGATTTCGGGCGCAAGAGTCCCGGATTTACGGTGTGACTTTCGGCGAACTCGACATTCACACGTTGCTGGATCATGGCTCGCTGTCCAGCACGGTAGAGAAGGCAACGATCAGCGATGCTGAACTATCGGCGAGATTCAATCTGATACCGGAGGAAGGTCAAACAACCATGGACTTCGAAGCGGCCTTGCAGGATGCATCCCTGTCGGCTCTGATTGCGGGCATCCACCAGCTGGACGGCGTTTCCGGAAGGTTTGACGGCTCCATCAATCTGCGGGCGAGCGGACACGACGGCAAAAGCGTACTTGATTCGACGGCAGGGCGAATGGTGCTTTTCCTTGAGGACGGCGATATGCCGGACGAGCTTGCCACTCGCCTCGCCGGGGACGTGTTCACTGCCATATTCTCGGACTTCGACAGGGATGACACGACGCCGATACGATGCGCGATAGTGGATTTTGCAGTTGAGGATGGCGTGGCACGATCGGAGCGGATGATCATGGACACGGGCGCTTTCAATCTTTATGGCAAGGGCGAGATTCGCCTCGGGGAACAGCATCTCGACATCCACCTGGTGCCACGCGCAAAGGACTTCAGCCTCATATCGATGCGTCTTCCCTTGAGGTTTGAGGGACCGTTCGACAACATCGAGCTCGATCCGAACGTCAGCAAGGCGGTCGCTTCTTTGCTGACGCCGATCGAACTCGGGCTGGAGGAGGATGCGAGCTGCGAGCCTCCGCGCATGGCGACCGTCAGGTAGAATCCGCGCCGTGAAAGGGCGATGCGAACAATCAACCTGTATGCATTGCTACCGATAGGATTGGAAGACGCTGGGGCTGCCGTCCAGCGCAATCAGCAACACGTCGTACGGGTCGTGAATATTGCCGTAGGCAGGCCCATCCATGCCGGGAGAACCACGCGGCATCGCCGGAACGGCAATGCCGATTGCCTCCGGCCGTTCTTCCAGCAAGCGGCGTATCTCCCGGACCGGAACATGCCCTTCGATGGCGTACCCGGCGATCTCCGCCGTGTGGCAGGAGCCGAAACGGACCGGCATCCCGAGGCGGGCACGCGCCTCGCTGTTGCCCGACTCGTGACTCCTGACGGCAAAGCCGTTGCCCTCGATATACCGGACCCAGTCTTTGCAACAGCCGCAGGATGGCCCAGTCCAGACTTCGATCGCTAACTTATCGGACGCCCGCAACGGTGCGCTGAAAGGCAGGGTGATTGCGCCGGCGAAAAGCCCTGTGACGAATGCGCGGCGTTGCCGATCCGGCTCCCCGTCTGCGACAGCAATGCCTTGTTTCTTACGCGCTGATTTCATCTCAATATCTGCCATAAATCCGCTTTGTGAGCCATATATAGCTCAATAAAGCTCGTGAACTTGATATTTTTATTTTGCGCCATATAATGCTCAAAGAGTCGTAAGATAACCAATTTTGAGCAGGATATGGCGCAAAAAATCAACTACGAACTTGCCGTCAGTGAGGCTATCGAAGCCGACCTGGGCCGGCGACTCGAGGATATTCGTCTGGCCAGGAATATCAACCAGACGCAGCTCGCCGAAGAGGCCGGGGTTTCCCGCCGTACGATAACCCGGCTGGAAAATGGCGGAGGGGTATCCCTCGACACGTTCATCCGGGTCATGCTGGCACTGGGGCTGGCAGAGCGCCTCGAATCACTTTTGCCGGACCCCGGCGTCAGGCCAATCGATCGCGTTCGCCTCAAAGGCCGTGAACGGCAGCGTGCGCGCCCCAAAGCGACGGACAATGCGGCTGAATGGCAATGGGCGGACGATTCCGACCAGTCATGACGGACGCGAGCGTAAATCTCTGGGGACGCCAGATCGGTGCGATCAGCTGGCTCGCCGACCGGGAAATCGGCGTGTTCCAGTATTCGCCTGAATTTGTCGACAGCGCTATTCAGGTGGCGCCGCTGATGATGCCGTTACGAATTACACCGTACGAATTTCCTGCGTTGCCACGCGAAACGTTTCGGGGCTTGCCCGGCATGCTTGCGGATTCCCTGCCGGACAAATTCGGCAACGCGCTGATCGATGCCTGGCTCGCCAGCCAGGGGCGCCTGGCCGAGAGCTTCAACCCGGTCGAGCGGCTTTGTTACATCGGCACTCGCGGCATGGGCGCCCTGGAATTCCAGCCGGCCATTCTCGGCGCGCCGGCCAATCGCAAGAAAATCGAAATTGCGGCCCTGGTGCAGCTTGCGAACCGCGTCCTCGATGAACGCATCAGCCTCGCCGGGAAATTTTCCGGCACCGATGACACGCACGTCATCGAGGACATCATTCGGGTCGGTACGTCTGCGGGCGGCGCGCGCGCCAAGGCGATTCTCGCCTGGAACGAAACCACGGGCGAGTTTCGATCCGGGCAGGTGCCGGCAACGCAGGGGTTCAGCCAATGGCTGATGAAATTTGACGGCGTTGCCGGAAACAAGGACAAGGAGGCGGCCGATCCGCTGGGCTATGGGCTGACCGAATACGCCTATTACCGGATGGCCGTTGCGGCGGGCATCGACATGACCGAATGCCGCCTGCATCGTGAGGGGGGTCGGGCGCATTTCATGACGCGGCGCTTCGACCGCACGGACAATGGCGAAAAACTTCATATGCAATCGCTTTGCGCCATGCTGCACTATGATTTCAATCAACCGGACGCCTACTCGTACGAGCAGGCGCTGCAGGCCATTCGACGTCTCGGTTTGCCGATGCGCGACACCGAGCAGCAGTTTCGACGCGCGGTATTCAATGTCATCGCACGCAATCACGATGACCACGTCAAGAACATAGCCTATCTCATGGA
>CAZSDL010000032.1:0-19775 GCA_964605635.1 uncultured Woeseiaceae bacterium | reverse complement strand
GATTGGCCGCTGCCTGCTGCATTTCGAAACGCAGGCGATCTCCGTCGAGGCGCGCGAGCAGTTGTCCGCTTTTTACGTCATCGCCTTCTTCGACGAAGATTTCACGAACTTCTCCGCCGACCTTCGCCACTACCTGTGCATCGGCAAACGCTTCGATCGGCGCCGTGCCCGAATAAACTGCATAGATATCGCCGCGGCTTCCGAGCGCAATTTCGACGGGTATGGCAGGCGAATCTTCTTCAGTACCGCCTGACTTGTCATCAGCATCAGACTGGCATCCGCCAAGAAGGGCCAACATCAGCACACCCGTCGCGAGAGTTGTCCCGGTTTTGTTCATCGGTACCTCGGATTCTTCAATTGCCAATACGCCGTGAACCAGCGTCTCGGCCCCCATCAACCCGCTGTGTTGTTACCAGGATCCCGGCGTGCAAGAACCTTTACACCGTCTCGCAGGCTGCCTTGGCCGGATAACACGACTACTTCGTTATCGTTGATACCGTCGAGGATTTGCACCTGATTGTGCGATTCGATACCGAGCGTTACGGTTCGTCGCGACGCAGTTCCGCCTTCCACCACGTAAACAACATTGTCGTTGTCTTCCCTAAGAATCGCTGCGCTGGGCAGCAGCACGGCGTTGGCGTGCTTTTCCCAGGCTATGCTGAAGCGACCGAACATACCAGGCGCAAGGCGGCCTTCATTGTTGTCGATATAGGCGGTAACGCGAAAGGTTCCGTTGCGCATATCAACAGTGGGGCTGATGCGAGCAATAGTCGCACGAATCACCTGTTCCGGGAGTGCGTCGACGGTTACCCGGGCTTCGTCTCCCGCCGATATTCGGGAAAGTTCGCTTTGCGGTATCAGCAGGTACGCAACGAGGCGTGACGTACCCGTGATCCGGAACAGGGACGTGCCCGGCCCAACCTGCGTGCCGAGTTTTACGTCGCGCGAGGAAACAACGCCGTCAATCGGCGCCCGAATGCCGGTATAGCTGTACTCCAGGCTGATGAGGTCATACGAGGCTTTGAGCGCGTCCAGCTCGAATTTCAGGCTTTCGACGTCGGCCGTACTGACCAGGCCGCGTTCCTGCAGACGACCCAGGCGTTCGTATTCCCTGGCCGTCATCTCCAGTCGGGCCTTCGTCTGTCGAACCTCAATGCTGAGGCGCTCGCCGTCAAGACGCGCCAATAACTGCCCTTCGGTAACGCTTTCGCCTTCCTCGACCAGGATGTCGACCACTTCGCCGCTTACCCGCGCCGACACGACTGCTTCAGCATCGGCGCCGATAGCCGCCGTCGTCTCGTAAGTAGCGTAGATGTCCGACCGGTACGACATCGTTATCTCTACCGGCAAGCCCGTGGCGGACTCGGCGGCAATGCTCTTTGCAACCCTCGCCTCACCGACGTTGCAGCCGGCCAGCGACGAAATTGCAAACGCCGCCAACAGGACCACTGCATACATCAGCAAATAGGTTTTCAATGACTTTCTGTTTGTATTCATGGATTTACCTGAGTTCGCCGGGTCTCTTCAGCGTTCGCGACCGGGGACGCGCCGGTCATGGTTGTTTAGTGTTGTAGTTGAGTATAACACCAGATAACCATCCTGCAACAGCCTTTGGCGCTCCCGCGGATATTTGCTCTTTTCCTTTCTAATTCAGACATTTGTGATTTAACGGGGCATTGCGTGCCGGCGGACGCGGACGACAGCCTGGTGGAGTTGCAGGTAGTTCTGCTCTTAGATGCGCGTGCGCGGCATTTGGATTGAGAAAGTGGCGATTTGTTCGCCGTGCGCGCTAGGGGCGCTTTGCGTGCAGCGTTATGAATCCATCCCGCAGCGATTCTGACTGGAGGCCCAGACCATTCCCCTCGAGCACCTCGGTCAGCCAACGATAGTCCAGCCGCAGTTTCCGGTAGTCGCTGATGTGTTGCCGCCAGCCATCCGCTTCCCGCGTGTACAAAATGTCATGCACGTGGATAACGTCTCCGACAGTATCGAGGAAGCAGGTAAAAATGCGGTTGTCGTCCGAGCGAATCGGGATGAATCGTGCAGGGCCGGTGGGGGCGGGCTGCGTGTAGTCACGCAAGGACAGGATGACCGATCCGCCATCAACAACGGAATCGGCACAATCCCGAATGAGCTGTTGTACAGCATCCGTGTCCGGCAAATGCACAAGCGAATCGCCCATGCAGACAATCAATTCCGCTTTTTGCGGCAGATGATTGCGAAAGTTGCGGATGTCGTCGCAAATCGCGGTGACAGGAAGTTGTGCGGCATGCTGCGCAAGTTCGCCTAACAGCTCCGCACAAAAATCAATGGCGAGCACTGAGAACCCGCGCTCGGCCAGAGGTACGGCCTGGCAGCCGGGGCCGCAACCGAGGTCGACGGCGAGGCCGTTGCCGCGCGGCAGAATCGCGAGGTCATCGAAAAGACCGGCATTCTGCCGATGTGCCGCGTCGAAATCGCCGAGGATCCACGAGTAAACCGGCGCCAGCAGGGAGTCGTAATGTGCCTTTACGGATGACATCGGAGATTCGGCGGTCTACCTGACGATTAAAGAGCGCCAAGTGTAACCAGCTTGCAGGATGCTGCGGAAGAATCGCGGACCGGACGGTTACAGAAAGAAATGCGTGAGGGAAACTACTCAGTTGCGATCGCGGAAGCAGCGAGACTTTCTGCTTGACCTTGCTCATGCGCAAGGTCGCGTTCGTCGCTATTAATCGTCAATGCGACGTTGAAAGATCGTCATGGGCACGGTGAATCCTCCGACGACGCGGGCAGAACTGAACTGACTTCGGACCGAGCCGACACCAGATCGCGCTCGGCGTGTCGACGCAGGGAGCTCTGGGAAGGTGGCAATGGCCCGCGCCGGACGCCCGGATGCGCCTGCTCGAGGAGTACGGGAGACTGGTCGTGCTGGAGCTCCCTGCAGGGGCCGAGGAGGTGGATACGCTGGTCGCCCGGCTCGATGAGCATTTCCGCCACCGATCACGAGCCCTGCATCGCAACACCACCTACCGTCTCGACTTCGTGCCCTATGACCGATCGTACTGGCTGTTTAACAACAGCAACCACGCTGTCAAGGAGTGGCTTCAGCAACTTGGTTACGAGGTGCGGGGCTCGGGCGTCATGGCCGAGTGGCGGCTTGCTGAATGAAAATGTCGCAAGGCGGGTCCGGGTCGAAAAAGCGGCGAAGTTGCGGCCGTTACTTAATGCTCTTTCGAGGAAATGTTTCCGCGGAGGTATGAAATCGCTCAGGCCCTGCCGGCGCGTCGTCTCTACCTGGTGCACGGGCCCACCTGCAGCGGCGTTGCGTGATGACGACCGTCGACAGCGACGATCTCGCCAGCTCACTCGCCGCGAAGCTGCTTGAGCACCGTAGCGTCGCAGCAGATCGACAGGTCGTTCACGGTGGCTGACATTTCCCGGTGTGCAGACCTGGTGGGATACTCGGCCGACTCCCTTGGCTACAGGAAGTATTGCGACAGGAACGGGTTCATCATTCGGTTTTCGGGATCCAGCCTGCGCCGTATGCGACGGAAGAAATCGAGCCTGCTGCCGAAAACGACGTTGGCATAGTCCGGAAGAAGGCTTCGGGTCTGGTTGAAAAAAGGCAAACCACCCCAGTGTTGGGCGAAGTCGCCAAAGTCAATGACAAAATTTTCCCAACCCTCAGCCTGCGTCGACACTGCGCATAACGCGAACATCGGTTCGTCGAAAGACGGCGACAGCAACGCCGATTGATCGTGACAAAGACGATAGCCCATGGTCGGCATGTCGCAACGAAACCCGCTTTCTTTCAGGACACGCGTGCAGAAGTCCTGGTACGCCTGCACAACGATCGAGAAGTCCGCGGCAGGGAAAATCCAGGTCGAATACTGTAACTGATGCCCGTCGTTGCCTGATTTTCCGGAGCCGGCTGTTGCATTACTGCCGGACGACACCAGTCGATTGTTAACGATTCCCTGAGTCATACGACTGATCTCATCGATCAATCGGTAGCGCACGCCCGCCATCGGCACGATGCGGTTGAGCGATTTGAAGACCTGGGGCAAGACCGTGCTTTCACCCCAATCCTTTATCTTCCAGGGTACCCGGTGAGTCGACGTTGCCGTCGGGCTGTAGCGGCGCAGGTCCAGGTAAACGCGATCGCGAAACGGCAGCAAATAGAACTTGATACCAATATCCGTTCGGCACAATTTCTCGGCTGCCGCGGAAAATTGACGAATCGTGCAGCGCCGATGTGAGACCGAAAAAGGACGGACAGGGCGTACCCTGAGCGATACCTCGTAGATTATCCCGAGCATGCCGTAGCTAAGTCGAAAGGCATTCAGCAGGTTGGCTTTGTCGGGCGCAATTTCCAGCTGCCGTCCATTCGGTGTCACTGCTTTGACGGAGAGTATCTGCGAAGCAAAGAAGGCTCCGTCCCCGGCCAGGGCAGCACCGACGCAGCCGCCCGCGACGGCGCCACCGACAGTGCGGCTCATCAGGTCGTGGCTGCCGGCCAGTTCGAGTCCCTGCTCCAGCAGGGCTGTCGCCAGTTTGCCGAGACGGACACCCGCCTGGACGGTCACAACATCGTTATAGGCATCGATACTGACGATCTGGTCGAGTGCCGTCATGTCCACGACCGTGCCGGCGCTGGCCAAAGCGCAGTCAGTGGATGCGCTCATGGCGCCCGACGGGCGGAACGGCGCAAGGTACGGTGAACCGGCAGACATGATGGCGCGCAACTCTTTTAGTGACGCCGGACGCACGATCGCCGGTCGGGCTGCAACGCGGCGACCGAATTTCCCACTGTCCCGAAGACCTGCAACCTTTGGCGACATAGCTTTTCCCCTCCTTGCAAAGCCGTTCTGACACGGATAACAGGCGGTTCAGGGGAAAACCAGAGAGATGCCGGACGCGTAACTCGCGACGGAGTCCGGTGCTGACGGTCATTCGCGGCCATCCGCGGCCATTCGAACCCGTCAACTGTCGACTACCGGCCGTCGGTGCGACGACTCGGATTCGGCAACCCCGCTGTCCTAGGTAATCCCCGTAGACCGGTGGTTTTGCGGCCCTTCCTTTCGAAAGGTGTGCCTTTTTCAATCCAGCGGGAATCGTTGCACAGGCGCTTTCGGGCGTCAATCGAGTGCGGCCAATTGGCGAACGATTAAGCTGTGCATTGTCAAATTGCGGTCAACCGGCGGAAAAACCGTGTGGCGTCCGGAGGTCTGCCGCCCGCGCTTGCTGCCGTGAGTGGTCTCGACATCCATTACACTTGCCAGCACTGTGCAAATGCACAACCGGCGGCTTGCTGGCGGCCGTCCGGCACCCGTTACCTGAGGACCACGATAGTGACAACGCTTCGCAGTTTTACTCGAATAACAGCTTTTGCGGTTACCGGCACGCTGCTGCTTGCGCTTGGGGCGTGTTCGGGCGACCGCGCGGGCCCCCGGGAGGTTCGCACAGTGACCGTCACCGGCTTCGGCGAGGCCCAGGCGGCCCCGGACCAGGCGCAGATCAGTGCCGGCGTGCAATCGTTCGGCGCGACCGTTATCGCGGCCAGCCGCGATAACGAAGCCATACTGTCACGCATCATGAAGGCGCTGGCATCACAAGACATCGAGGACGACGACATCGGCACCTCGAACTACAGTATCTGGGCGGAGCAGAATTACGATCGGACGCCGGAGCAGCCGCAGATCAGGGGTTATCACGTGTCGAATATCGTCAACGTCACGATCAAGGACATCGGCAAGATCGGCGATATCCTGGCCGCCGTTACCAATGCCGGTGCAAACTCGGTGCACGGTGTCCAATTCGGCGTTTCGGATGCAGCCGCGCTGGAAACCCAGGCACGCGAGCGGGCCATGGCGGATGCGCGACGTCGTGCGGAATCCCTGGCAGAGCTGGCGAATGTCGAACTGGGGCACGTCGTGACGCTGTCTACCAGCCCGTCCCCGGTTTTTGGCCTGATGAAGTCGAGTCGCATGGAAATGTCCGACGCCAGCGCACCCAGCCCCACCATATCTCCCGGACAGCAAAGTGTCAGTGTGCAGGTTGAGGTTACTTTCGCAATTCGCTGACAGGGGCGCGAGCCCGGGCTGGAGATCGAGGGTCGCAGCGCAATCCACGGGCATCGCCGTGCAGATGCCGCAATGTGTTAGCGCTTACAATCGACTTGCCGTGTCTCTCTCGCTTGCGTTCCGTAGTCTCGTCATCCTGTCGCTGGTCGTCGGCGTATCGACTGTGGCCGACGCTCAGCAGATTCGCTACGCCGTGTCCGGTCTCAATGAGCCGATGCTTACTAATGTGCGCAATAGCGTGGAAGGCTTCCGACTGACGGGTAACACGCGGGCGTCAGCACGACAGTTCGACGACCTGGCCCGTGGCGCTGAAGAACGCGCCCGGGAGGCGATGAAGCCGTACGGTTATTACCAGCCGGAAATCGTGAGCGAACTCGTACGGGTCGGAGACGACCGCTGGCGGCTGAACATGCGCATCAAGCGCGGACCGGTGGTGCGCGTAGCCAAAGCTGAAGTTACTTTGCTGGGTGACGGTGCTGCACACAACGCTTTCCTGGAATGGCAGGAAGATTGGCCGCTCGGTCGCGGAAAAATACTGAACCAGACAATCTGGCAACAGCAGAAAAATGCGGCGCTCGAGATTGCCGAGACGCAGGGTTTCCTGCTGGCCCGTTTTACTGAAAACGTGATCGAGATTGACCTGATTCGCAACGAGGCGTCCCTGTCGCTGGTGCTCGACACCGGCCCGCAGGCGGTGTTCGGCGAAGTCGAGTTCCTGCAGGACGTAGTCAATCCGGCCGTGCTCAGCAACATGCCACGATTCGACAGCGGCGACCCGTACAGTACTGAACTGATGGAGAAGCTGCGGCTCGACTTATGGGCCACTGGCTATTTCACGGATATCGACGTGAAGGAGGAACGGCAGCTTGACCGGTCCCCACCGACGGTCGACGTCGTAGCGAGCCTCGAGACCGATACCAGGAACACCTATCAGGGAAACATTGGCTTTGGCACTGACACCGGTCTGCGCGCACAGGCCGTTTATCATCGCCGCCTGCTGACGTCTTTCGGTCATCGCCTCGACCTCGGTATCGGCTACCAGGAGTTTGACGATGAGCTGTCTGTTCGCGGCAACTATCGCATCCCGCGACTTGCTACAGAGCGTGAGTTCTGGATCGCCGACCTGACCCTGCGCACAGAGAACCAGGATCTCGAATTCAAGAGCGACGAGAGTGACGAGAGTTTCGTCAAACTTGCGAACGGAAATATAGACAATCTGTTCTTGCGCCTGGGCAAACTTCGGCTCAGGGATCGCAAGCTAGGCTACCAACAGATACAGGAAACCATTTTTGCGCAGTTCCTGCGCGAGTCCTACGACTATGATCCCGGCGCCGATGCTGCCCCGGAAATTCGCGACCTGGCGAATGATCCGGGTCTTGGCCACCTGTTTCGCGACCGGGTAAGCACGCTGGCACTTGGCATTGAATGGGACTGGCCCGCGATAAGAGGCAGTGGCTTCGAGACCGAAGGTCACCACGAGCGCGCCTGGATATTCACCTCCAACGGCGCCTGGAGCTCGGACCGCGACTTCACCCAGATCTATTTGTCGTCTCGTCGCAGTTACCTGAAGGGCGAGCGCTTCAAGTTTCTGTTGCGTGGTGAAATTGGTTACTCGGATGCCAATGTCGACGACCTGGTCGTCAATGTCGCCGGGGAGCCACTGTCTTTGTCGATCACGGAATTGCCGAACCAGTACCGCTTCAAGGCCGGTGGCAGCAACAGTGTCCGCGGATATGGCTTCGAGGACCTCAACGATAACGATGTCGGTTCGAACAACATTATTACCGCCAGTGCCGAAGTCGAAATGAAAATTCTGCCAAAGTGGTCTGTCGCCGCTTTCTTCGATATCGGCAACGCATTCAACGACTCAGACGAGCCGAGCCTGAAACGCGGTATCGGGGTAGGCGTGCGCTGGTACAGCGTGGTCGGGGCGATTCGGATCGATGTTGCACAGGCGCTGGACTTTGAAGGGCAGCCGTGGCGGATTCATTTCACCATGGGCTCGCCGCTGCTGTGAGCTGGCGCATCGCAAAGATTCTGCTGGTCGCGTTGCTGGCGTTGCTCCTGGCAGTGGGAGGAGCGATCTGGTGGATGACACGCTCGGCCAGCGGTACCCAGTGGCTGTGGAATCGGGTGGCTGCAATCGTGCCGGGGGAGCTGTCAGCAGGCTCCATCCAGGGCGCGTTATCCGACGGGCTTGCCGCAACCGCCGTGAACTACCGAGACGACGACATTGAAGTCGAACTCTCGTCAGTGCAACTGACACTCATACCGCGAATCTTTCCGCTGGCCGTGCGGCTGGACGACGTGCAGGTCGGAGACATTGTTGTGCGTCAACGCAAGCCACCGGCGCCGGCCGCAGCAGACAGCGCATCGCTGCGCTCGATCCTGTCCATGCTGCAATTACCTTTCCTCGTGCGTATCGAAACGCTGACACTTGACAGCTTGCGTGTGTTGTCTTTTTCCGGGGAAGAGACTTTTTCCATGGAAGCCGTCAGCCTCGCAGGTCAATTGCACGATAGCGTTGCGTTCGACCGCGCCAGTTTGCGCTGGGGAAACATCGCACTGGAAGCCGCAGGCCGTTTCGGGCTTGCTGCGCCAAATGCCGTTGACGGTGTCGTGGACGTGCGCATCGACCAGAATGCCACCGAACCCCTGTCTTTCAGTGCAATCCTGCTCGGTGACCTGGATGAATTACGCGTCGATGTGACGAGTGATTCGCTGGCAGGGCGCGTAACCGGAACCGTTCGGCAGGTCACCGCGACGCCGCACTGGGATCTCCGATTGCAGTCGGATCGCTTGCAATGGCCGCTTATTGCGGAAGAACCCTTAATCAGTGGCAGGTCGATCGATCTGCGAAGTGTCGGCAGTCTTGCGGATTACGAACTGGCGGGTACGGCGATAGCCGACGTGCAGCAATTAGGCGAGCTGAATCTTGCGATTGACGCCCGCGGCAACACGACCGGAATCGATGTCGGCGGCCTGCAACTTGATGGCGAGCGTTTGAGAGGATCGACGAGCGGCCGGCTCGACTGGTCCGACACATTCGCGGTCGCAATCGATGCCGATGTCGCCCGTTTCGATCCTCTGACTTTTGTGCCGGGCTGGCCGGAAGGCAGCTATGTGACCGGTGCTGTCGATGCGGCGTGGCGTAGCGGAAGTATCGAGCTCTCAACGCTGCAACTGCAGGTCACCGATTCGTCCATGTTGCTCGCAGCAAACGGTAACGTCGATACGGAACGCGGCATTGTCAATCTCGATATTGACTGGCAGAACCTGCAGTGGCCGGTAAGTGGCGATACCCGGGTGCAGAGCGAGTCCGGTCGCGTCCGCCTGGATGGACAGCCGGACGATTGGCTGGTCAACGGACGACTGGCACTCGAATTTCCGGGTTATCCGCCGGGGGATTTCCAATTGCAGGGCAAGGGCGACCGCGAGCAGGTTGCCCTGACGATCGCTGAAAGCGCGTTGCTTGGCGGCACGGTAGCGGGGCAGTTGCAGTACGACTGGCACAGTGGCGGAGAGTGGTTTGCATCGCTGAACGCGAGCAATCTCCATACGGAGCCTTTGGCTGCGAATTGGCCGGGTGTTCTGAATGCCCGGCTCGACACCCGGGGGCAGCTGCAGCCGCTGCAAATCGAGCTGAATATCGAGCGCTTCGATGGTTCGTTGCGTGGCATGCCGGTCGAGGGCAAAGGCGCTGTGCAGTACGGACCGGACAACCTGACCTTCAGTGAGTTTCGCGTCGCCTCTGAAACCGCATGGCTCGAGCTGGACGGCGATTTGCAGAGTAGCGAAGGCATTGACTTCAGCGTCGATGTCGATGCGTTGGGGAACTTCAGGCGTGGTGTGACCGGCGCCTTGACTGCCAGCGGCAACCTGAAGATGCAGGACGATTTTCCGATTTTACAGATGCAGTTCGACGGCCAGGATCTCGCATGGCGCGAGATGCGCATCGGCACGTTGGCGCTGTCGAGTGGCGCATCGGGCACGGAGCGACCGCTCGACCTACAGGTTGAGGGTAACGACGTCAGTGTCGAGGGTCGGGACTTCCAGACTGTCGAACTGCGGCTGGAAGGCGGACCCGACAACCAGCGCTTTGAAGCACGGGTTACCCATGAGGAAACTGCACTGCACCTGGAGCTCGATGGTGCTCTGGAAGAGTGGCGTCGTCCGCTCGAGACAATCTGGATTGGTCAACTCGAGGCACTGAGCCTCACGGCCGGAGACGATGTCCGGTTGCAACTGGAAGCACCCGTGCCGCTGCGCTTCTCACGCGATACACAGACGATCGACGATGCCTGTGTTGTCGGCAATGCCGCGGTGCGGATTTGCGGCCAGTTGGACCGCACCGGCACCGAGAGCTTGCAAGCCAGTGCCAGCTTCGCGGAGATCCCGATGGAAGCACTGCATCTGGTGCTTGATACCGGCCTGACATTCACACAGACACTCGACGGCACGATGTCACTGAGCCTTGCTCCTGGCCGGGGATTGTCCGGTGATGTCAGTGTCGATATGGCTCCGGGATCTATCCGCCACCAGACAGATTCGCGACTGGCAACAGCGACAGGTCCCGGGCGTCTTCGTCTGCAGCTCGACAACGGCAGTCTCCTGTCCGGGGAGATCAACTTGCCATTCGGCGAAGCCTCGACGATCGACGGGTCGTTCAATGTACTTGACGTGGGCTTGGGCGACGCCAGTCGAGTCGAGGGCAACCTGGCGGTCAAAGTTGCCAATATTGGCGTCGTGGCCAACGTCACACCGATTTTTGCGGATGCCTCCGGGCGCCTGGAAGCGGACCTCGGCCTCACGGGTACCGTTGGCCAGCCGGCTTTTACCGGGCAGGGCTCGATCCTGGACGGCAGCCTCAGTTACGAGCCGCTGGGGCTCGAATTAACGGAACTGCAATTGCGCGGCGACGTCCGGGCAGGGAATCGGCTTGAACTGCAGGGCACTTTTCGGGCCGGTGAGGGCCGTGGTGAGTTACGTACCAGCGGTGATTATCTCGCTGGCGACCGTACGGAGCTGCAGATTTTTGTGAGTGGCCAGAACCTCACGGTCATCAATGTGCCGGACGTGCAGGTTGTCGCGAACCCGGATCTGCAAGTCGGCCTGCGGGAAGGAACACTGGTCATCAATGGAAAAATCGTCGTGCCGCAAGCGCGGCTGTCGCCGGCAAATCTGACTGCCGGCGGAGCTCGCGAAAGTGCCGACGTCGTGATCGTAGCCGGCCAGGATGCCGACGTCAGCGATGAGCCCGAGGAGGAGTCAGGATTTGCAATCAACGGGCGTGTCAATCTTGAGCTCGGTAACGATGTCGTGATCGACCTTGACGTTGCCGATGCAAGCGTGAGCGGACAAGCGACGTTTGAGTGGAACGGTCCTGTCCTGCCGGTCGCCGATGGCCAGTACCGGGTTGCAGGCAACATCCAGGCGTACGGTCAACTGCTGCAGATTACTGAGGGCATCGTCAACTTTCCGAACGTCCCCGCCGACAATCCCGTACTGCGCATTCGTGCGGAACGGGAAATATTCGGAAATTCGCAGGTGCGCAGCGCCGGTATCTTCATAACCGGCACCGCCAAGCGTCCGGACGTCGAGATCTATACCACGCCTGCCACCAACGAAAGCCGCGCACTGACAATGCTGGTAACCGGCAGCGACTTCAACTTCGAGCAGGGTGTAGGAGCCGTTGACGTCGGCACCTATATCGCGCCGAAGCTGTACCTCAGTTACGGTATAGGTCTGTTCGCTCGCGAGAATGTCATCAGCGTGCGTTACGACCTCGCGCGCGGTTTCGGCATCAAGGCATCCTCCGGGAGCCGTTCGGACGGTGTCGATCTCAGCTATACCATCGAAAACTGAACGCCGCGCTCAGGTGCCGCGCGGCTGGTAACTACTGTAAAGTACGCCAATGCGAACGGACCTCCTGCCAGCCAACGCGGTGCTCGCCGCTAACCGGATAGCGCCGTATATTCGCTATACACCTCTCGACTTCTCTCCCTGGTTCAGTGCGCAGACCAATGCCCAGGTCTTTATGAAACTGGAGAACCTGCAATATACCGGTTCATTCAAGTTGCGCGGAGCTTTCAACAAGTTGCTGTCGATGAGCGAACGTGAACGTGAAGCGGGTTGCGTAGTTGCATCCAGCGGCAACCACGGTGCTGCCACGGCATTCGCGATGGCAAAACTCGGGACGCACGGCATCGTTTTCGTGCCCGAACAAACGTCGACGACCAAGGTTGAAGCAATCCGCGCTGCAGGGGCCGAGGTGCGCTTTTTCGGTACGGACGGCCTGGACACCGAAACGCATGCACGGGAGTATGCGGCCGATCATGGGATGCACTACCTGTCACCGTACAATGATCCTGACGTTGTCGCCGGCCAGGGCAGTTGCGGGGTCGAAATTGCCAGGCAATTGTCCGATGTTGACGCTGTATTTGTCGCGGTGGGTGGCGGCGGCCTGATCGCGGGTGTCGGAAGTTTCCTGAAATCCGTCAAGCCCGGACTGTCTGTAATCGCGTGTCAGCCCGAAGCTTCCGCCGTAATGACCCGCTCCGTCGAAGCCGGCAGAATCGTCGATCTTCCCAGCGATCCCACGCTTTCGGATGGCACCGCAGGAGGCATCGAAAAGGATGCGCTTACCTTCGAATTGTGCCGGGATATTGTCGACGACTACCTGCTGGTCTCGGAAACGCAAATCGCCTCCGCCATGTGTGCATTTATCGATCGCCATCACATGCTTCTCGAAGGTGCAGCCGGTGTTGCCCTGGCGGGGCTTCTCGCTACCGGAGATCGCTTCGCAGATCGCAATGTCGTGGTTATCGTCTGTGGCGGGAACATCAGCCGCGAAACGCTTAGGAAAGTCATCTAGAAAGGTTATCCAGAAAGGTGAACGGGAAAAGTGAACCAGAAAAGTGACCTGATGAGAAAGTCATTCGTCCTGGTGGTCCCCATACTTGCATTACTCGCGGCCGGAATTGCCGTTGCAGAAAGCACGGCGTTCGTCAATGTAAGCGTCCTGCCCATGACGTCGGCCAAGACGTCGTATACGGTGCTGCATGGCAAGACGGTCATCGTCTCCGGCGGGAAGATCAAGACCATCGGTGACGTTGCCCATACAGCGGTTCCGGAAGGTGCGCGTGTCGTTGACGGCACGGACCGTTATCTGATGCCGGGCCTGTCGGAAATGCACGGTCACGTGCCCGGCGCGGCCTCCGGCGAACTGGATCGGGTGCTGTCGCTTTTCGTGGCCAACGGCGTCACTACGGTGCGAGGCATGCTTGGGCAACCTGAGCATCTCGCGCTGCGCGAGGCTATCGCTGAACGCACGGTACTTGGACCGCGGTTGTATACCTCGGGACCGTCCTTCAACGGACGCAGCGTGGCCAACGTGGATGCCGCCGTCCGTATGGTCGGCGAACAAAAGGCTGCAGGCTACGACTTCCTTAAAATCCACCCCGGATTAAGCCGCGCCGAATTCGATGCAATTGCCGACACCGCCGCGCGGCTGCAAATTCCGTTTGCCGGACATGTGCCCGAGGATGTCGGCGTCGCTGCCGCCCTCGATGCCGGTATAGCTTCCATCGATCATCTGGACGGCTATATGGAGACGCTTCTGCCGCCGAAAGTCGACCCGTCCGGCGGCTTTGGCGGCTTCTTCGGCGTTCTGCTGGCCGACGGCGCCGAAGCGTCACGAATCGAACCAATCGCACTGGCAACGGCCGCCGCAGGCGTCTGGATGGTGCCGACCGAATCGCTGTTCAAGCATGCATTGTCGGCGGTCGATGCGGAGTCCATGACAAGGTGGCCGGAAATGCAGTACATGCCGGCGGCGACTGTCGAGCAGTGGCGGGCCGCGAAGGAAAATCTGCGGCGGGACGTCGCGGACAGACCGGGCCTCGTAACGCGCGCGATCCAACTGCGGCAACAGCTCATCCTTGCATTGCACACGGCAGGCGCGGGCCTGCTGCTGGGCGCGGATTCGCCGCAGATTTTCAACGTTCCGGGTTTCGCCATTCACCGGGAGCTCGAGTATCTTGTGGACGCTGGCCTGTCGCCGTACGCAGCGTTGCGGACGGGAACGGCCAACCCGGCCGAGTTTTTTGCGGCAAGCGCGCGTTTCGGCACGGTGCAGGCCGGTCTCGATGCTGATTTGCTGCTGCTGGACGCCAACCCCCTTGACGCAATCAGCAATACGCGCCGCATCCATGGTGTGATGCTGCGGGGCCGCTGGCTGGATCGCCGCGCACTCGACCAGATTCTCGAACAATTCCGGCGCGAAGGGTTGCTCTCACGGCGCTGATGAAGGGGTACACTGGCATGGCCCGACACGCCGGTCCGGCAGCCATGCAGGCATCGCCGGTGCCGAGCCGCCCGGAAGCATCAGTACAACTTCGTAAACGCAAAAGGGGGCCGAATGAACCTCGTAAGCCAGTTACTTGACGCCAAGGGCCACGATGTCCTGTGTGTCTCACCGGACGCCTCAGTGCTCGATGCCATTCGACTGATGGCGGAAAAAGGCATCGGCGCACTCGCCGTCATGCAGGGTGACAAGCTCGTCGGAATCGTCACTGAGCGAGACTACGCGCGCAAGGTCATTCTCAAGGGCAGGTCGTCCGAGGAGACCCCGGTGCGCGATATCATGACTCGCGAGGTAACGACAACTGCAAGCAGCGAGTCGGTCGAAAAATGCATGAACCTGATGACCGACCTGCGAATCCGGCACTTGCCTGTTGTCGATGATGGCCGTGTAACCGGAATTATTTCCATCGGCGATCTGGTCAAGGCAATCATTGCCGAGCAGCAGATGGCGATCGAACAGCTCGAGCACTACATCAGCGGTTAACGGGAGCCAGGCCCACCATGGCAAAGAACAAGCAATACGACAAGCGCCTTCTGGCGCTTTATGGCGGTTACATGCCTGGCAACGGACGGTTGAATTTTTCCGTGAAAAACTGGTCTGAAAGCTGCAGACCGCTTGTGTGAAGCGCCCTCCTCGCCGGGCATGACTAACCTGCTACCATGGAGGCTCGAGATGACGAGAAAAACCGTGGGCAGACACGCTGCAATTCTGCTCGCCCTGGCCGTTGTTGCCGCACCGGCCGGGTGGGCCCAGAACGCCGATAGAACAGCGGACGGCCCCGTTACAGTCATCGGTCCGCGCAACCCTGATCTCAAAGAGGGAGCGGACAAGTTGTTGCTCGGACACGCGGACGAAGGCGTCCGGTTGACGCTGCGGGGGCTGAAAGTAGCGCAGGGAGCGCGCGAAGAAGAAGCAGCACTGTCGAATCTGTGCGCGGGTTTCATCATGCTGAAGAATTACGACGAAGCATTGAAATACTGCGATCTGCTGCTTACGCGTAATGATCGCAACTGGCGTGGCTACAACAACCGTGCGGTTGTCTACATCAATACGGAACAGTACGATAAAGCACACGCCGATTTGTTGAAGGGTGAGGAGATTAACCCGGGAGCGCGCACCCTACGTATCGCACGAGCGATGTATCTCGACGCAGTCGAACCGGTTTTGCCAGAAGTCGAAATCGACGATCGCCAGAGAAGTGTCGATGAGCAATCAGTGGAACACTAATATCTGGCCTTGTGCTGTACTGGCGGCACTATTGCTGGCGATGGTACCCGTCGTGCTCGCCCAGGAAGAAGACTCCGTTCAGCACTTCTCGGACTCTTCGACGGACAGGACTCCGGCAATTACTGCGTTTCCCAAGTATCCGCCCGTTGCGCGCCGCGATCGAATAGAAGGTGAGACGGTCGTTTGTTTCATTATCGACGCACGCGGAAAGGTTATCCGACCGTCCATCCGAAGCAGCACGCACAAAATTTTCGAAAAGCCCGCGATGCGCGCGATCCGCAGCTCCAGCTTCGAGCCACTGCAGGCTGGTAAAAAAATGGCAACAGCAAAAACCTGCCGTACCTATCGTTTTCGACTCGACCCGGTAACAGCAGACAATTAGATTGCCGCAACGATGTGGAGAAACACGGTTTTCCGTGCCGCTGTCAGGATCCAGAACGCAAATCGGCCCGGCGGGCTTGCTAGCGTTCTTGCAGCTGCAACACACGATTGGCAGCTTCTTCCAGCGATGGGCCAATACTGACGATTCCGGATTCGTGGCCGGCCATCGCTGCAATGCCGGTCTCCGCAAAATCTGTCTCACGGAAGAGCCTTTTGAATTCCTCAGCCATCTCCGGTGTGCCGTAGCCAACGTCGGCGTGCGTGGTCGCCGCCTTGCTCTTTAGATCGTTCCACATGTTCATGTCGTGGATGTGCACAACTGCTCCAACTGTCGGGCTTAGTTCGTAAATGGCTGCGTGCGTCAGCGACTCCGACGATGCTTGCACGGCACCGCGACACGAGACGCGATTTGCTGCGATATCGTAACTCGTCACGACCGCATAGTGTTGCGGTCCGGTTGTGCGCAAGTGACCGGTCTGGGTGCCGCTGACGATGAACTGCCCGGCGTCAGCGGCGCGCACGCTGATATTGCCGAAACCGATGCCGAGTTCTTCGTAGTAGCCAACGAGACCGGCAGCGACCAAGGGCCTGCGCCACCGTTCGAGGTCGGCGGTTTCCCTGGCAGATAACGGCTTGCGATCTGTCCAGTCCACGATGAACTTTGTATAACCTTCATCGATCACGAAGCGCGCCTGGCTTGCTCAGGAAAAAGCCCGGCCAATCCCTGCGCACTGGCTTCGCATATACCCAGTTCGGTTATCAGCCCGGTGATCAGCCGAGCCGGAGTGACATCGAATGCGAAGTTACTGACATTCGTGCCGGCGGCGACCGTCCGCACGTCGACAAGTTTGTCGCCAACCATGCCCTGCACGTGAGTAACCTCGATCGGGTCACGTTCCTCGATAGGTATGTCAGCAATTCCATCCTCGAGCGTCCAGTCGATGGTTGTAGAGGGCAGCGCGACATAAAACGGCACGTTGTTGTCGGCGGCAGCCAGCGCTTTCAGGTAGGTCCCGATCTTGTTCGCTACATCGCCGCTTCGCGTTGTGCGATCGGTGCCTGTGATGCAGATATCAACTTTACCGTGCTGCATCAGGTGTCCCCCCGCGTTGTCGACGATCAGCGTATGTGGCACACCGTTTTGTGCCAGTTCCCAGGCGGTCAGTTGCGAACCCTGGTTGCGTGGCCGTGTCTCATCGACCCAGACATGCACCGGGATTCCTTTACGCTGCGCGAAGTAAATCGGTGCAGTGGCGGTTCCCCAGTTTATGGTCGCCAGCGATCCTGCGTTGCAATGCGTGAGAATGTTGACAGGCGATCCGGACTTCCTTGCTGCGATCTCCTCCAGCAATCGCAGTCCGTGCTGGCCGATGCCGCGGGATATTTCGATATCCTCGTCGCAGATCGCCTGCGCTTCACAGCGTAAGACCTGTGCCAGGTCGCCGGACTGCGCGGTGCGATGCATCGCGCCTTTCATACGCTCGATAGCCCAGCGTAAATTGACAGCCGTCGGGCGCGTGGCGCCGAGCTTGCGCAAAGCTTCGTTCATGACTTCGTGTCGATTGCTGTCTGTCAGCGCGGCAAGGTATATGCCCCACGCTGCCGTGGCGCCAATCAGCGGTGCGCCGCGAACCAGCATGTCACGAATCGCAACTGCGCAGTCGTCCCAGCTCGCCAGGTCCCGCACCACATAGTCGTGTGGCAGCAGGCGCTGATCGATGATCTGCACAATTGCCGGATCGTCCGGTTTAAGCCAGATCGTGCGAAAAGTCTCTCCCATTGACTGCAATGAAGGTCTCCTGGACTGATAGCGGGTAACAATACTCAACCCTCCAGCATCTGGCCAGCGCGCGGCATTGCGGCCACTGTCAGGCGATCTGTTACCCTTTCGTGCACAGGCTGGACAGTTGCACGGGCGTTGCATGGGACCATTGGCGGGCACAAGAGTCATAGAGGCGGGCGGCATCGGCCCTGTGCCCTTTTGTGGCATGTTGCTCGCGGACCTGGGTGCCGAGGTCATACTTGTTGAGCGCCGCGGGCGGGCAACCGGCCCCTCGCAGAAACTAGGCGGAGCACGCAACGCTGACGTCGTCCATCGTGGCAAAAAATCGATCGGTATTGATCTCAAGACGCCGCAGGGCGCCGATGCAGTCCTGCGACTTGTCGCGCAAGCGGACGCGGTCATCGAGGGATTCAGGCCAGGTGTCATGGAGCGGCTTGGCCTCGGGCCCGAACCCAGCCTGGCGCTCAATCCGCGGCTGGTCTACGGGCGCCTGAGCGGTTGGGGCCAGGACGGGCCGTTGTCTGCAACCGCGGGCCACGACATCAACTACATCGCACTGGCCGGCGCATTGTTTCATGGTGGGCCGGCAGACCGGCCGCCGACAGCGCCGCCCACTATGGTTGGTGATATCGGCGGTGGCGCGATGCTGCTTGCAACCGGACTTCTCGCTGCACTATTGCATGCGCGCCAGACTGGCGCGGGGCAGATCGTTGACGCCGCAATCAGTGACGGTGCGGCACTGGTAACTTCGTTACTCGTGGGATTGCAACAGCAAGGACTATGGTCCGACTCGCGCCAAAGCAACTTCCTTGACGGTGGTGCACCCTGGTACGACACCTACCAATGCGCGGATGACAACTACATCACCGTCGGCGCATTGGAACCGCAATTCTACCGGGAACTGCTGCAGAAGTGTGGTCTCGCCGATGATGTGTCGTTCCAGTCGCAATTCGACACTGCTGCATGGCCGCAACAAAAGAAGGCCTTCTCGCGTCTCTTCCGGACGCGGTCCCGGGCAGAATGGTGCGAGGTTTTCGCGGCCAGTGATGCCTGCTTTGCTCCTGTGCTGAATCTCAGTGAAGCACGTGAACATCCGCATAATCGCGAACGTCAGACCTTCGTGAAAGTCGATGGCGTGAGTCAACCTGCGCCGGCACCTCGCTTTTCCGTGACACCAGGAACAATCAGTCGCGGTCCACCGGCACACGGCGAGAACACCGTCGAGGTACTGGAAACTGCGGGCTTTTCAGCCAGTGACATCGACGGATTGCGCGAGTCGGCGGCGATATGAACATCATTGTGATGTTGCTGGTGCTGGCTGCCTGTGTCCCGGTGTATGCCCAGTCTTCTGATGCACCGCAGGATCCGCTGGCCGAGGAAAAGGCGGCCAGGGAGGAAATTCCGGACGGCGCGGAGCTGGAAGCGGAAGGCGCGGTGATTGGCAGAATCGTCCTGCACAAGGAGAACGTGTTCGATACCGCCAATCCCGCGGAAAACAACGCGCTGTACCGCCTCGCAAATCGATGGCATATCCTGACGCGCGATTCCGTCATTCGCCAACAACTGCTGTTCCGCGAGGGAGACCGATTTTCCCGGCGCCTGGTCGCGGAATCGGCGCGTATCCTGCGCCGCAAAAGCTATTTGTATGACGCGACGGTTGTGCCATTTCACTACGAAAACGGTGTTGTCGATATCGAGGTACGCACCCGGGATATGTGGACGCTAAACCCGGGCTTGTCTGTTTCGCGATCCGGTGGCGAAAACAAGACACGCATGTCGCTTTCGGAGTCCAACCTTCTGGGCCGCGGCTCTCGTCTGCGCTTCGCTTACCTCGACGACGTCGATCGGCAATCAACAACGGTTGAATTTGAAGATGCGAATCTCGGCCACAGCTGGGCTTCGCTATACCTCGGCTTCTCTGATATGTCGGACGGCTACAGCTCCCGTGTAAGCC
>CAZSDL010000031.1:0-20265 GCA_964605635.1 uncultured Woeseiaceae bacterium | reverse complement strand
TATCATAAGCGAACTGTCGACTTAGTTCCTTGTCTGTGTTGACCTCTAGCGCAATTTTTGCAGCCTTCGCAATGTTCAGAGCCAGTTTGACAATCCCCCGTTCAGGCATCTCCTCATTTGCCTTGACGGTACTCGTAGCCCAGTTCCTGCTGCTTTCAGCTGTGCCCTCCATTGCGGACGATGCCAGCGATGCCGAGGTCAGCGGCCTGCTGCTCAAGGCAGAGACCGCGCTGCAAAGCAACCAGTACAAGTCGGCGGCAGAGTATTACCGCAAGGCGGCGGACCGCAGCGACGATGTCGAGGTCGCGAAGCAGGCGACGAGGATTGCGCACAGCTACGGCTTCAACAAGGAAGCATTGCGTGCGGCGAAACGCTGGGTCGAACTGGACGAAGAGAGCGACGAATCCCTGTTGTACCTGGCGCAGTTACATTTACGCACCGGCGACCTGCGCAATTCTCGCCGTTCCTTTCTCAAGTTGCTGGAACGCGGCGATGCACCGGTGGAGGAACGCTTGCCCGCGCTCATTCCCTTTCTTTCCGAAGAAGACCCGGTTGCCGCCAGCCGCCTCATGCGGGATCTCGCGAAACCCTACAAGGAGTCCGCGGCGGCACATTACGCTGCCGGCGTGATGGCGTTGCAGGCAGGCGAAAGCGACATCGCCGGTAACCGCGCCCAGGAAGCAATTCGTTTGAACCCGGAATGGGTGCAACCGCACCTGTTGTACGCGCGGTCCCTGCTGTTGGAGGGCGACAACGAAGCGGCGATCGACTACACGGCGCGGATGGTCGGTGACGACCCGGACCCGGACCCGGATGCGCGACTCGAACTCGCCATCATGTACCTGGCCGCGGATCGCGACGACGATGCGCTGAGCCAGGTGAACCAGGTGTTGCTCGAACAGCCCTCGCGCATCGATGCCTTACGCCTCATGGCTATCATCAATTTTCGCCAGGAGAATCTTGATGCCGCCTGGTCAGATTTTCAGGACCTGCTGGCCAGTGGCCGCTACACGATGGACGCTCTCTATTATCTCGCCCGCATCGCGGACCGGCGCGAGGATTACGAGCAGGCGCTCACGCTATATTCACGCGTAATCGCGGGCCCGAATGCCGTGGTATCGCAACGCCGCGCCGCCGGCATCCTGTCCCAGGACGGCAAGACGGACGAGGCGCTGGAGCGCCTCGAAAAGTTCGGCGACACGCACGCCAACCACGCCATCGACATGATCGAGGCACGCGCCCAGTTGCTGGCTTCCGTCGAACGGTATGACGAGGCGCTGGCATTGTACGAACGCGTCGTCGACTACCGCCCCGATGATGAAGGTGCACTGCTCGGCAATGCCGAAATTCTGTTGCGCATGGGCCGACTGGACGATGCGTTGCGGGAGTATCGCCAGGCCGCACGCCGCTGGCCTGACAGCGCCATGTCGCTGAATGCTTACGGCTACACGCTGGCGGATCGCACGGATCGCATCGACGAAGCGGCACGCCTCATCCGCAAGGCGCTCGACCTTGAGCCCGACAGCCCGGCAATCATCGACAGCTGGGGCTGGGTCCTTTACCGGCAGGGCAAGTACGACGAAGCACTGGTCGAGCTGGAACGGGCGTATGCAGGCCTCAAGGACCCGGAAGTCGCGGCGCATATTGTCGAAGTACTCTGGAAACTCGAGCGAAACGACGAGGCGAGAAAGGTGCTCGACGATGCCGAGGTCCTGTTCCCGGAGCACGTGTTGCTCGAGAAGGTTCGTGAGCGCGTATTCCCCTCAGAGCCCTGATCCCGCCAGCCGGGTCCGGCAGGGCTGGCAAAAGGCAGCCATTATCTCTCTGGCCTTGTTCCTGAACGCTTGCGCCGTACAACGGGGCATGGAGTTGCCCGACCTGCCGGACTGGGAGTCGCGGCAGGCGACCCTGGCGGCTATCAATACCTGGGAATTCCAGGGGCGCATCGCCGTCAAGGCCGGTGACGAAGGATTCAACGGCAGCCTGCGCTGGTGGCAGAACGGCGATCTCTTCCTGGCGACGGTCAGTGGCCCGTTTGGCGCCGGGGCGGTAAAGATCGAAGGTGACGAGCGGCTGGTGCGCATCACCGACCCGGATGGCGTGGTTACCGAGATGCAAGATGCCGAGCGTGAATTGCAGCTGCGTTACGGCTGGACGATACCGGTTGCGAGCTTGCGCTACTGGGCACTCGGCATTCCCGATCCCATGCACCCGTCCACGGACGAGTTCGATGAGCGGGGTCAGCTGCGTCTGCTGCAACAGCGAGACTGGGCAGTCACTATCGATGAGTACCGCGACGGAGGTGGTCAGCCCATGCCGCGACGACTGTCGGCAAGCAATCCGGATACCCGCGTGCGGCTCGTCATCGACCGCTGGAAATTCCTTTGAACCTCCGCGAGTTGTACTGCAATGGCACACCTGTAAGCCAGCGAGAACACGGTCTGCACTGTCGTTGACACCTCCGGACCTGCCCCGCACAATGACCGCGCATTCAAGCCAGTGGGGTGTAGCCAAGTGGTAAGGCAACGGGTTTTGATCCCGTCATGCGCAGGTTCGAATCCTGCCACCCCAGCCAATTCGGGCGCCAGCCAGGACTTAACAGCCGGAACCATAAAGGCTGAACGACATTGATGTATTCGGGCAACTTCAACAGCACACGCAAAGACGAGGCCTCGGACCCGGGGACACTGGCGCTTTTCGCCGGTAACTCGCATCCGAAACTGGCGCAGGAAATTGCCCGCGTCCTGCATATGCCACTCGCCAAGGCGCATGTTGGCCGCTTCAGTGACGGCGAAATCAGCGTGGAGATCCTGGAAAATATTCGCGGCAGGGAAACTTTCATAGTCCAGTCCACCTGTCCGCCGACGAACGAGAACCTGATGGAATTGCTGGTGATGGTGGATGCCTGTCGCCGCTCATCGGCATCGCGTATCACCGCGGTCATTCCCTACTTCGGCTACGCCCGCCAGGACAGGCGTCCACGGGCTTCCCGCGTACCGATCACAGCCAAGCTGGTCGCGAAACTGATTGGCACCGCCGGCGTTGACCGTGTGTTAACGGTCGATCTGCACGCGGACCAGATCATGGGCTTTTTCGATATCGCTGTGGACAACGTGTACGCGTCACCGGTACTGCTTGGCGACGTCTGGAAGCAGAAATATGACAAGATGGTCGTCGTTTCGCCGGACGTCGGCGGCGTCGTGCGTGCACGCGCGCTGGCCAAGCGCCTCGACGATGCAGACCTGGTCATCATCGACAAGCGGCGATCGAAGGCCAATAAGTCAGAGGTCATGAATATCATCGGTGACGTCAGGGAAAAAACCTGCGTCATCATCGATGACATGGTCGATACTGCGGGCACGTTGTGCCAGGCGGCGTCCGCTCTCAAAGCGCACGGCGCGAAGAAAGTGGTTGCCTACATCACGCACCCGGTTCTGTCCGGGCCGGCCGTGTCACGAATCAGCGAATCGGTACTCGACGAAATCGTCGTGACCGATACCATTCCGCTCAATGAAGAGGCGCAGGCGTGTGCACGCATCCGCCAGCTCTCCACGGCGGAATTGCTCGGCGAAACGATCCGCCGCATCAGCGACGAAGAATCGGTCAGTTCCCTCTACGTCGACTGAGGGTCGACAGAGCGTCCACTAAGGGCAAAACAGCTCCCTGCCTCACTGGCCAGTTGCATCGGGCTGAGCTATGATGCGCCCCCTGTCCCGGCTGGTCGCGGCCGGGTAACGCGTTGTAAATCCCAAAAACTATCTATTAAACAATCAGATACCGGAGTGACTCATGAGAGCTGAATTCGACCTGGTTGCGGAACTCCGGGACGATCAGGGGAAGGGTGCGAGCCGCCGCCTGCGTCGATTGGGCAAGATTCCTGCAATCCTTTACGGTGGCGGTCGTGAACCGCGAGCCTTGGTCCTTGACCACAACAAGGTGTTACACCAGCTGGATCACGAAGCGTTTTATTCCAGCATCCTCACCATCAAGGTGGGAGACCAGACGCAAGCGGCAATTCTCAAGGACGTGCAACGGCATCCGGCAAAGCGCCATGTCCTGCACATGGACCTGCAGCGCATTGTCGAAGACGAAAAGATCCGCATGAACGTACCGATCCATTTCACGGGTGAAGAGTCAGCTCCTGGCGTGAAAACCGGTGGCGGATCCGTGTCGCGCATGATCACAGACGTTGAAGTCAGTTGTCTGCCGCGCGATTTGCCCGAATACCTGGAAGTCGATATATCGAAACTGGAACTGGACGACATGCTTTACCTGTCGGACATCAAGCTTCCGGAAGGCGTCGAGATTATCGAATTGCAGCATGGCGAAGAGCACGACCAGGCTATCGTCTCGGTGCATGTGATGCGTACGGCCGAGGCCGAGGACGAGACGGCTGCACCTGCATCGCCCGAAGTTCCCGTGGTCGGCGCCGAAGAAAGCGACGACGCCGAAGGCGACAAATCGGACGACTGATCGATCTGACGGTTATCGTCAGGCAGAAGGCCGCCGCAGGGCGGCCTTTTTGCTGGTTGTCGCTCCGGCGTGTTACAGCACATTCCGCTAACATTGATGCTTCATGGACAGTCATCTCACTCTTATCGCCGGTCTCGGCAATCCCGAAGCGCGCTACGAACGTACGCTGCACAATGCGGGCTTCTGGTTTGCCGATGCCGTTGCGCGCTACGCGCGCGAGCCGTTTCGCTTCGATCGCAAATTCGATGCCGACATTTGCAAGATTGCCTTGGGAGGCAACGAAGTCTGGATCGTCAAGCCGCAAAAGTTCATGAACCTGAGCGGCGGACCGGTGCGGGCCGTGCTCGACTATTACCGTCTGTCCCCCGAGAGTTTGCTCGTGGCGCATGACGAGATCGATCTTCCGCCCGGCGTGGTTCGTTTGAAGAAAGGCGGCGGCCATGGCGGGCACAACGGCATTCGCGATGTCATGCAGCACTGCGGTACGGAGTTCATGCGATTGCGACTTGGCGTGGGCCATCCGGGTGACAAGGAAAAGGTTACGGGATACGTACTGCAACGTGCTCCGCAGGAAATCGAAGCGGCTGTAGATCGGGCTGTCGGCCGAGCCGTCGATATTCTGCCAATGCTCGCTGAGCGTGGCATGGCAGTTGCTATGAATCACTTGCACACCAGGACGGCGGACGAAAATGGCAATTAAGTGCGGAATCGTCGGCTTACCGAATGTCGGCAAGTCGACGTTGTTCAATGCCCTGACCGCAGCAGAAATTCCGGCTGAGAACTACCCGTTCTGCACCATCGCGCCCAACGTCGGTGTGGTGCCGGTTCCGGATCCGCGCTTGACCACGCTGAGTGAGATCGTCAAGCCACAGAAAAAAATTCCGACGGCGATGGAGTTCGTCGACATTGCGGGACTCGTCGCGGGCGCGTCGAAAGGCGAGGGGCTCGGTAACCAGTTTCTCGCCAACATCCGTGAAACCAACGCCATCGCACACGTCGTGCGCTGCTTCGAGAACGACGACGTGACCCATGTGGCCGGAGCAATCGACCCGGCCGACGACATCGATACGATAAATACGGAACTGGCCCTTGCAGATCTGGAGTCGGTCGAACGACAGTTGCAAAAGGCAGAGCGCAGCGCCAAGACCAATGAAAAAGCGGCAGTCGCCCAGCGCGACGCCCTGCGCAAGGTCAAGGCTCAGTTGGACCAGGGATTCCCGGTGCGCTCATTGCCGCTTACGGATGATGAGCGCGCGGTCATTCGTGACTTACAGCTGATAACGGCGAAACCCGTGATGTATATTGCCAACGTCGACGAAAGTGGATTCGACAATAACCCGCATCTCGATGTGGTGCGCACTTTGGCTAAGACGGAAGGGGCGGAGGTCGTGCCGATCTGCGCGGCCATCGAAGCAGAAATCGCTTTGCTGCCGGAAGGCGACCGGGCCGAATTCCTCGCGGATCTCGGTCTCGAAGAACCCGGGCTCGACCGGGTTATTCGCTGCGGGTATCGATTGCTCGGGCTGCAGACATTTTTTACCGCCGGCCCCAAAGAAGTTCGCGCCTGGACAACGCGGGTCGGTGCTACCGCGCCGAAAGCCGCGGCGGAGATACACACCGATTTCGAGAAAGGCTTCATCCGCGCTGAAGTGATCGCCTACGAAGACTTCGTCCGGTTCAATGGCGAGCACGGCGCGAAGGAAGCGGGGCGACTGCGCCTGGAAGGCAAGGAATACATCGTTCAGGAAGGCGATGTCATGCACTTCCGCTTCAACGTCTGAGCCTGACGAGAGACAGTAGTCTGCAGCGCATCAACTGGATTCGATGCGATACAACAGGTAGTCCTGTAGCTGTAACGCCATCGCATGGTCTGTGAACGGCACGCTTATCGAGCCCGATGCGAGATGAAAACGCATGCTGGCGAGTTTTCGCCGTCGTTGAAACGGTGATTGCGTAATAGTCAGTCGCTGCACCTTGCGATGCAGCCAGATATTCACGCGGTAGCCGATGCGACCGCTGCGAAAAGCAAAGCCGTTCTGCAAAACGGACAAGCCGAAGCGTCGATAAGTCAGCCAAAAATAGAGAGTGCTGGGCAGCATCCAGCCCAGGGAAAGCAAAGCGGTGGGGCCGGCCACTGGCCAAAGCCCGACGAGCGCCGCAATCGACGGAACCACGCCGAACAGTACGATGCGCGAACGCAGGTAGTGCGGCGACACGGGCGACACGGTCGATGCGAAGGGATCCGGCGACAGATCCGCGAGTTCGTCGCCGAAAACCTCCCGCTCGAGAACTGGCACATGTCTGCCCCGGCAGATCGGTACTACGAAGTCGCGATTGCTCCCGGCACGGCCGCTGGAAATCTGTCGCACCCGCAGGCGGAAGCGCCTGAACAGCCGCAAGGCGGCCGGCTGGATGATCACGACCGACTGCACTTTGGCCTTATTAATGGAATGCTCGTGACGCGTCAGCAGGCCGCCAGTCGAGCGCAAGCGCGCGTCTCCGGCGGTTACGGTGAATCCGTGGTAGCGAATAAATGAGCCGACAATCGAAATGATGTACAGCAGCAATATGAAAACGGCAATAACAACCAGGGCAAGAAAAACCCCGCCCCCGGGGCTGGAGTTCGCAGCGGAGAGGGCCTCTATCACGGCGAACTCCTCAACTTGCGTGCTGAAGTGCTTGTCCACGTAGTCGCCAACAGGACCCGCAAGAGCGAACAGGAGAAAGACACGACTGCTCGACAGGCCGACGAGCACGATATCGCCCGCCGTCAGTCGCAACAGCTCGCGGCGTTCCGTCGGTGCCGACACCGCTTTATTCTCGAGCGGGACAGCTGCAACAGGCGGCTGTTGGCGAATGCGACGTTCGAGTGACGAAACGAGTTCGGCCCTGGCCGCAGGCAGATAGCCCTCCGCTGCGGCCGAACCGGCTGTATCAAAGGTGGCCGTTACCAGACCGAGTTGCCGGTACAGGATGTTCTGCTGCGTGTTGATCGCCTGTATCCGGGTATAGGCGATGTCCAGTTGTCGCTTGTTGAATATACCGTCGCGGATAAGAATCGAACTGTCCGTGATGCAGTAACGGAAAAACCAGTACTGGAGTGCAGCTGTGGCAACGATGAGAGCCAGGAAAATGCTGCCGCCAAGCAGGAGATTTGCGAGCGGATCGCCGTCGAAAGCGAACACGAAAGCGGCCAGCGGCGCCAGAGACTGGACAGCATTGCGTGCCAGCACCTGGATGATCTTGCCGAGGTAAAAGATTGCGGCAAAAGGCGAGGTACGCTGCCAGCGTATCGCGTTAGTCTCGTTCAGTGTCGTCCCCGATACGCTCGAGCACGAAGGTGCGCAAGCGTTCCGCGATGTCCGCCGGCAACCCGTGCATTTTCAGATCGCCGCCCGCACCACCGGCCGTAAACAACTGCAAGGTTGCGAGACCAAAGCGCCGGTCGAGGGGCGTGCTGGAGGTCTCGACGTGCTGCATGCGGTTAAACGGGATTGCGGTAACCGACTGCCAGAAGACGCCGGATCGATAGAGAATGTCCTTGTCGCGCACGGCGTAGCGCTTTCTCGGTACGCTCCAGATCGGCCACACTAGGCCAAAAGCAACAAAGATTCCAACCACGATCCACGCCAGGGCGTAAGGCGCGCCCAACGGAATTGGCATTCCCGGCAGACGGGCGATAAGAAGCGCTCCCAGTGCGACTGCGCCGGAAACAAGCGCCTTGATCTGCAAGCGCATAACGTAACGCCTGTCCAAGGCCTGCCATTCGACCTGCGCAGCGGAGGGGAGCTCGTCGACGGCGATTTCCGGATTGGTGAACATCGGCTCATTCGGGTGGTTTCGGGGCCGCATTATACGGACTGCAGCCGCCTTGACAGCAGCAATGCCCCGTCAGACAATTTGCGGCCTTTCGCGACCGTCCCTTTCCCAATGGTGATGTAGCTCAGCCGGTTAGAGCGACGGATTCATAATCCGTAGGTCGGTGGTTCAAGTCCACCCATCACCACCACACTCGATCGGCGTATTCCGCGTACATAGCTAGCGGCTTACAGCTCGCGTGAAGACTTTCTTGGCCAGATCATGAGCTCGGTGGATAGTCAGGATGCTCGACTTTATATCTCTTTCTGAGCTCATGTTTGTGATCGATATTCTCGCTGTGATCGTATTCGCGGCGACCGGAGCGCTGGTCGCTTCGCGTAAGGGTTTGGACTTGCTCGGCTTTATGTGGCTCGCCACACTGACCGGCGTTGGCGGCGGAACGATTCGCGATCTGATCCTCGATGTGCCGGTGTTCTGGCTGAGCAACCCGGCCTATGTTACGGCATGCCTGATTACTGCCGTGATCCTGCATTTCACGGCTTCCCTGGTGGAATCCCGTTACCGTCTGCTGCTGTGGCTCGACGCACTCGGGCTCGCATTGTTCACGATCGCCGGAACCGCGAAAGGGCTGGACCACGGCGGCGGCGCGCTGATCGCAGTCGTGATGGGTGTAATTACCGGTTCGGTTGGCGGCATCGTGCGCGATGTCGTCGGCGGCGAGCCATCTGTCATTTTGCGGCACGAAATATATGTTACCGCGTCCGCACTGGGTGCTTGTATGTACGTGTTGTTGATTACGCAAGCAATTACGCCGACTTTTGCGGCCGCTGCCGGCTTCGTCGTTACATTCGCAATTCGCGGACTGGCAATCGCGTACAATCTGCGCCTGCCGGTGTGGTCGCGTAAGCCATCGCGGCCGGTCGAGTGGGACGACCGCAATTCCAGGTAGGCCGGAAATCCGCAAATTGTTGCGATTGCCGTGATGCCTGCCTCGCTAATGGACAAAGCATGCTGACGCTAGAAGGACAGACAATTCTCATTACCGGTGCCTCGCGAGGGATCGGTGCGGCCACGGCCACCGTTGCGCTTAATGCCGGCGCATCGGTTATCGGCAGTTTCCGAAGTGGTGCGGGCAACCTGGATAAGCTGTCTGCCGAGTACGGAGCGGCGCGCGTACATTCCATAAAAGCAGATCTGGCGCAGCCAGGCGCGGGCCGGCAATTATGGCGGCTAGCGCTTGATCAGGCCGATGGCAAAATCCACGGGCTGGTAAATAACGCCGGCATTGCACCGGTCACTCCACTGGATACGGATGACGACACGTGGCAGCGCGACTGGACCGACGTACTGGCAGTCAACACGCGAGCCGTCGCCGATCTCTGCCGGGAAGCAGTCCTGTATTTTCGTCCGCGCGGTGGCGGCCGCATTGTCAATGTTGCCAGTCGTGCCGCTTTTCGAGGCGATACCGCTGACTCCCTGCACTATGCCGCCAGCAAGGGGGCGGTGGTTTCGCTGACGCGATCAATCGCACGGGCCTGGGCAAAAGAACGGATCCTCGCCTTTGTCATCGCGCCCGGCTGGGTCCGGACCGATATGGCATCCGTCATATACGAACCCGGCAATGAAACCGCGCTTGCCGAAATTCCGATGGGGGATGCGGCGCCTCCGGAGGAGGTGGCCAACATGATTGTTTTCCTGCTGTCGGGAAAAGTCGATCATGCAACCGGCGCGACGTTCGATATCAACGGCGCCAGCTACGTGCGCTAGAGCTCGAGCCGCAGACCCTCGAAAGCGACACGGAAGCCTTTTTCGCGGACGACGGCCTGTTCTTCGCTGCCATCGACCAGCAGCGGGTTCGTGTGATTCATGTGGATGAAAATGACGCGCGCCTTTTCGTCGGGCGCGAGCTCGTCGAATAACGCCATGGACTCGCTGACGAACGGGTGCGGGATGTTGCTCATGTCGCGGCCCGGCAGCTCCCCGTCGGCGAAGAAGGTTGCGTCAAGCAGCGCGTAGTCGACCGAGCGCACAACGTCGCGGATGTCGGTTTCCCAGCGCTGCCACTTGTCGATGTCCGGTAGGTAAATAGCCGAGCGATTTGGTCCGTCGATGCGAAAACCGACAGTCTCGGAGTACTCGTCGCGGTGCGGCACGAGGAACGGTGTAACGCGGACGGCCTGCGACAGGACGACCTCTTCGCCGTCGGCAAGCGGCATTAGCTCGATGTTCTCGTATCGCACCAGCTGGTCCCAGGGCCCGTTGTCAGAAAGGAATGCCTGCATGCGCGGCATTGCATAGACCGGGACGCCGCGGGCGCCCATGACCTCGTGGCCGAACTGCATCAGTCCCGTGTAGTGGCCGATGTGGGCATGAGTCAGGAAAACGCCGTCAGGTTGAAACGCGCTATCCGGCACCGTGCGGTGCAGGCGGTAGAGCTGCTCGCCGATATCGGGCGTCGCGTCGAAGAGATACTTGCGGTTCGACGTGCCGTCAACGACGGCGACGGCGCTGGCCGTGCGCCGTTGTGCCGGGTCGTTCCAGCCGCGCAGGCAGTGCGGCTGGTAGCAACCGGCCTGCGGGTAGCCGGCGTCCTGCGCGACGCCCAGCACGTACAGGTAGGTGGCGTCGCCGGCGAACGCGAGACCGAAACCGGACAATGCCGCAGTGGCATAGAGGACGGCAGCTCGAAGTATCGCGCGTATCAACGTAACAAGCTCACAGCTTCAATGTGATTTTGCATGCGCGCAGGATAACAGGATCAGGGCTACGGCTGGGGCCGTGGGCGACTGGGCATCCACTAGACCGGATTTCCTGCTCGCCTCCGTTACTGCACCCGGTTCTGATATTCGGCCGCGGTGATGAACTGGTCGAAGGACTCGCACCAGACGATGACCGCGCTGTAGCGCGAAACATCCACTGATTCGGGCACCGGGATCAAGAAATTCCGGAACGTGCGCACATCGCCTATGCGCGCCATGCGCGGCTTCAAGCGCGCGAAATCAGCCTCCGACTCGACAAATTCGGGCGACAGGTAGAGCTTATAGTCCGGGCCGGGGGCGAGTTTTCCCTCGAAGACGATGCTCCGGCTGCCGATAGAGACGGTGCCGTCGCCCCAATGCAACAGATCGCTGCCTTCAAGGTCGCGACGGAATTCGGCAGTGTAGGCGGCGTAATGAGCCGCTCGGCTAATTTCAGCGGACGTGGGTGAATCGGGCGCTATGAGGATTGGCAGCGTGTAGAGGCCCAGCGCAAACCCTGCGCCGAGCGCAAGAAGATGGGAGAGGACCAGGATCAGGATCAGGGGCTTTTTCACAGTGTCGTTAGCATAGCGCAGCAGGTTAGCTCTGTTGATACCTGATCGCGTATAACGTGTATTTATAAACGGCGCCGGCTATGCGCGCTAAATCGAGTGGGGGAGGGAATGAACAAGAAGCGTTCGCGGACCGAATCATACTGGCATTTTGTGATGGTGCTTTTCTCTGCACTTTGCATCGGCGATGTATCGTCAGTAGCGCTGGCCCAGGCCGGGGCCGAACACATTCCCGCGCGCGCGGAGGGAGAGGGTCCCTACGACCGCCTCATACTTCGCGGTGTCAATCTCATCGACGGCACCGGTGCACCCATGCGAGGTCCGCTCGACATCGTCATCGAGCGCGACCGCATCGCCGAGATCCGCAGCGTCGGTGCTCCGCTGCAGGACATCGACCCGGAAGGACGTCCTGCGCTCGATGGCGGACGCGAGATCGACATGCACGGAATGTATGTCATGCCGGGCTTTGTCGACACGCATTTGCATCTGCATCATGGAGAGTCCGGGCAGAATGTACCGTCAGAGTACATTCTCAAGTTGTGGTTGGCGCATGGCGTGACGTCCGGGCGAACCGTCAGCTATGACGGCACGCTTGCGGAAGAAATGAGCGTCAAGCGGCTGCTGGACTCGAACGCTATTACCGGGCCGCGTATCCACCCGTATCCTTCTTTTGGGGCTGCCGAGGCCGGCGCCATCAACACGCCGGACGAGGCGCGCGAGCGCATCCGACGCATCAAGCGTGCCGGTGCGGCCGGTGTAAAGTTCTTCGGTGCGCCGGAGGAGATTCTCTGGGCCGCCCTCGATGAGGCCGGCAAGCAGGGACTCGAATCGACGATGCACCACGCCCAACTGAACGTTACTCACGCCAATGTGTTGACGACCTCGGAACACGGGCTCGGCTCCATGGAACACTGGTACGGGCTGCCGGAAGCCCTGTTCGCCGATCGTGTCATCCAGGATTACCCCGCGGACTACAACTACAACAACGAACAAAACCGCTTCGCGGAAGCGGGCCGGTTATGGCAACAGGCAGCCCGGCCTGGATCGAAGAAATGGAACGAAGTGATGCAAACGCTGCTCGACCGTGATTTCGCGCTGTCGCCGACCTTCACCATCTACCTTGCGAGCCGCGATTTCATGCGCATGAGCCGTGCGCCTTGGCACGAGGTCTACACCTTGCCGGCCCTCTGGGATTGGTACAGGCCGAACCGCGACGCTCACGGTTCGTACTGGTTCGACTGGACCGTCGAAGACGAAATAGCCTGGAAGGAGAACTACCGGCTATGGATGCGCTTCGTCAATGAATACAAGAATCGCGGCGGGCGCGTCACGGTCGGTTCTGACTCCGGCTATATCTACAGCACCTACGGATTCGGCTATATCCAGGAACTGGAATTGCTGCGGGAAGCGGGGTTTTCGACTCTCGAGGTCATTTACTCGGCAACCCTGCAGGGCGCGCGGCAGATCGGTATCGCAAATGACGTCGGTTCGGCGCAGGTGGGAAAAAAAGCCGATTTCGTGGTCAGCCGCGAGAACCCGTTGCACAATTTACGGGTGTTGTTCGGTACCGGCACGATTCGACTGAACGACGAGACTGGCAAGGTGGAAAACATCGGCGGTATCGACTACACGATCAAGGACGGCATCGTCTACGACGCGAAGGGATTGCTCGAGAATGTGGCCGAAATGGTGCAGGCAGAGAAAGACCGGCTGGGCATCGGGCCGGGCATCATGCCGATTGTCAACGCCGACTGAGGTGCATCGGTTACAGTAGTCACCTCCCATCAACCGAGGAGGATCCACATGGCCACATCGCGAACCGGCTGGCAGGGTGTATTCCCGGCGGCAACGACGCAGTTCGCTGATGATCTGTCGGTTGATATCGCCGCCACGCAGCGTGTCCAGCGTGGCTTGATCGATGACGGTGTCGACGGGCTCATCGTGATGGGTACTGTGGGCGAGAACAATTCACTCGACGCCGGGGAAAAGCTTGCGCTGCTCAAAGCTGCCGTTGCCGCCGCCGCGGGACGTGTGCCGGTACTGACGGGCGTTTCCGAGCTGACCACGAAGAAGGCCGTCGAGTATGCGCAAAAAGCCGAGGAACTCGGAGTCGACGGCCTGATGCTGTTGCCGGCAATGGTCTACGTGCCGACGCCGGATGAACTTCGTGCGCACGTAACGGCGGTGGCCCGTGCGACATTGCTGCCGATCATGCTGTACAACAATCCTCCCGCGTACCGCGTGGGATTCAGTATCGACGATTTGGCAATACTTGCAGACCAGCCGACCATCAAGGCAATCAAGGAAAGTGCACCGGATACGCGCCGCATAACAGACCTCATAAATGCCTTCGGCGATCGCTTCGACGTTTTCGCAGGGCTCGATGACATGGCGCTGGAGTGCCTGCTGCTCGGCGCAGAAGGCTGGGTGTCCGGCCTGACGAACGCCTTTCCGCGGGAATCGGTGGCGCTCGTTGCCGCCGCACGCCGCGGCGACCTCGAAACGGCGCTAGCCATCTATCGCTGGTTCATGCCGCTCCTGCATCTCGATGCCGACCACGACCTCGTGCAATCGATCAAACTCGCCGAACAGATCATGGGGCGCGGTTCGGAGCGCGTGCGCATGCCGCGCCTGCCGCTGACCGGTGAGCGACGCAAGGCAGTGATCGCCCTGGTGGAGACTGCGGCTGCGTCCCGCCCTGTCGAGGCATGCACGCGGGCGAGCGCAGCCTGAGGCCCATGCGACACGTATTCTTCTGCATCGACGGACATACGGCGGGTAACCCGGTGCGGCTGGTCGCGGGGGGCGGCCCGTTCTTGCGTAGCGTGACCATGGCCGAGCGCCGCCTGGAATTCATGGAGCAGTACGACTGGATTCGCACCGGACTCTGTTTCGAACCACGTGGACACGCGCAGATGTCCGGCGGCTTTATTTTTCCGCCTACTGCCAGTGACACGGATTTCGGCATTCTTTTTATTGAAACGAGCGGCTGCCTGCCGATGTGCGGCCACGGCACGATCGGTATCGTGACATTCGCACTGGAACAAGGCCTGGTACGGCCGCGATCCGAAGGCGAGCTACGCGTCGAAGTTCCGGCCGGCGTGCTGGATGTCAGCTACACGCAAACTGGCAACCGCGTCACCTCCGTTCGCATTCGTAACGTCCCGAGTTACGTGGCGGCGGAAGGCATCGTCGTCGAGGTGCCGGACTTCGGAAAACTGACTGTAGACATTGCCTACGGCGGCAATTTTTACGCGATCATCGAACCGCAGGGCCGCTATACCGGTCTCGACGATCTCGGTGCCGATGGCCTGATACGGATCAGCCGCCAGGTACGGTCGCTTGTGCGGAATGCCATCGAGCCGATGCACCCGGATCACCCGTCCATTCGCGGCGTCAGTCATGTGCTGTGGGCCGACAAGCCGAGCCACGAGGGCACGGACGCGCGCAACGCGGTATTTTACGGCAACAGTGCCATCGATCGCAGTCCCTGCGGCACCGGGACGAGCGCCCGCATGGCGCATCTCGTCTCGCAAGGCAAGCTGGCGGTTGGCGATACGTTTGTACATGAGAGCTACATTCGCAGCCGGTTTACCGGCAGGGTCGAGGAACAGGTCAGGCTCGGTGAGTACGACGCGATCGTGCCATCGATTGAAGGCTCGGCGTTCGTGACGGGATACAACACCGTGTGGATCGACGATGAAGAGCCGTTCGCACGAGGTTTCCTCGTCGAGTGAGTAAAATTCAACATATTAAGTGGGACGACGTCGAGCTGGAATCGGTGAACCCGAGCATGCAACGGCAGATTGTGACCGGCGAGCGCATGACGGTCGCCCGTATCTGGTTCAAGGACGGCTTTCATGTCAGGCAACACAGCCATGAGCAGGAACAGGTAACACAGGTCGTCTCCGGCACAATGCGATTTTACCTGGGTGCCGAGCGTAGCGAAGTCGTCGATATCGGGCCGGGTGAAGTTATCGTGATTCCGTCAAACCTGCCGCATGAAGCATTATGCATTGGCGATGTCGAGGAAATTGACATGTGGTCGCCGCGCCGCGACGACTGGCTGAACAAGACAGACGACTACCTGCGGGATGCGCCTGACGGGAATTTTCCACATCCCTGAGATGCGTTATTGCGCCCGGTCGCCGGTCGTTGTTTAATCCGCCGTTCATTTTTACCGGCACCCCGATGACAACTCCCGAAAAAGAACAACTGAAACAAGCCCTGCTCAATCGACTGATCTATTCTGTCGGCAAGGACCCGCAACATGCGCTGCCGCGGGATTGGTGCGTTGCACTGACGCTTGTCATTCGCGATCGCATTGTAGATGCGTGGATGGCTTCGACGAAGTCGACATATGAGACGGGTGTAAAGCGCGTGTACTACCTGTCCATGGAATTCCTGATCGGACGCCTTCTGTCCGACACGATGTCCAATCTCGAAATCACGGATGCCTGTCGCGAGGTTATTGATGAGCTCGGTCTTGATTTCGACGCCATCATCGCCAGCGAGCCGGATGCCGCGCTCGGTAACGGTGGACTCGGACGGCTCGCGGCGTGTTTCCTGGATTCCATGTCGACTCTCGGGATTGCCGGGTTCGGCTACGGTATCCGCTACCGGCACGGCCTTTTTCGCCAGCGGTTTGCAGATGGATGGCAAGTGGAGCAGGCTGAGAACTGGCTCATGTTCGGGCATCCCTGGGAATTCGAGCGGCCGGAGTCGAGTTACCTTATCAGCTTCGGCGGGCATGCCGATGCCAACCCCGATGCGGCCAGCCGCTGGACGCCCGGCGAGACCGTCATCGCCAGTGCCTACGATACCCCGATCACCGGCTGGACCGGGCAGCACGTCAATACCTTGCGTCTGTGGTCGGCCAAGCCCGCCGGACTTTTCGACCTGTCGCATTTCAACCAGGGCGACTATTTGCGCGCAGCGGCACAGGAAGTGCTGGCGGAAACAATTACACGAGTTTTGTACCCGGACGATTCGACCGAACAGGGGCGCGAGCTGCGCCTGAAGCAGGAGTACTTCTTTACATCGGCGTCACTGCAGGACCTGCTGCGCCGCTTCCTGCTCGATCATCACGATCTGCGAAAGTTGCCACAATCTGTTGCGATACAGTTGAACGACACTCATCCTGCGGTTGCAGTTCCGGAGCTGCTGCGCCTGTTGGTCGATGAGCATTCTTTACCACTCGCCGAGGCATTTGAAATCACGCGGCAATGCCTCAGCTACACCAATCATACGTTGTTGCCTGAAGCGCTCGAACGATGGCCGATGCCGCTTTTCGCGCGCACGTTGCCGCGGCATTTGCAATTGATTGAGTATGTCGACCAGCAGTTCCTTGCTTCGATCGGCAGTGAAAGGCCGCAATCTGACACAGAGCAACTGACTGCCATCGATCACCATAACGGTGGCTCTGTTCGCATGGGAAACCTGGCGTTCATCGGCAGTCATGCCGTCAATGGGGTGTCGGCCCTGCACACGGAATTGATGAAGAAAACAGTGTTCAACGGCCTGCACAGCGTATTTCCCGATCGCATCGTCAATGTTACCAATGGCATCACGCCGCGACGCTGGCTGCATAACTGCAATTTGCCGCTGCGCGAGTTGTTGAAGGAAACCATCGGTGATTCCTGGATCGACGATCTCGAGAAACTGGAAGCGCTGCGCGCTTACGCGGACGACAGTGCCTTCCGGCAGCGCTTTGCTCAGGCGAAACGGCAGAACAAGTTACGGCTTGCTGAGGACATCAAGAAGCGATGCGGATTGACGATCAACCCGGACGCAATGTTCGACGTGCATATAAAGCGTATCCACGAGTACAAGCGCCAATTGATGAATGCTTTGCATACTGTTGCGCGCTACCAGGCGATTCGTCGCGACCCGCATGCCAACTGGCTGCCTGTCGTCAAGATTTTCAGCGGCAAGGCGGCGCCGAGCTACGCGGTGGCGAAACTCATTATCAAACTCATCAATGACATTGCCAGCGTCGTCAACAACGACCCGGAAGTCGGCGACCGTCTTAAGGTCGTGTACATGTCCGATTACAACGTGTCTCGTGCCGAAGTGATCGTTCCAGGCGCCGACTTGTCGGAGCAGATCTCCACAGCTGGCATGGAAGCGTCGGGTACTGGCAACATGAAGCTGGCCTTGAACGGCGCGTTAACGATAGGTACGCAAGATGGCGCGACCGTCGAAATTCGTGAACGCGTTGGTGGTGATCACCTGTTCATCTTCGGCCTTACGGCTGAGGAGGTCGCTGATCGGCGCCGCGATGGTTACGATCCGCGTGCAGTGATCGAGGGTAACGAGATGCTGCGCGACGTACTCCAGGCGATCGGCGAGGGTCAGTTTTCCCCCGGTCAGCAAGACCGGTTCGCGCCGTTGTTACGCGGCCTGTACGAGCACGATTACTTTCTCAATACGGTTGACTTCGAATCGTACGTCGCCGCCCAGTCCGCCGCGGTTATCGCCTTCCGAAACACTGAGCGCTGGTGGCGTTCGGCAATTCACAATACCGCCGGGGTAGGCTGGTTCTCGTCCGACCGCGCCATCAGCGACTACGACCAGAAAATCTGGCACACCCGCCCCCAAAATTAGGGACAGTGACCTTAGATTGAGTCTACGGTAACTGTCCCTAAAAGGATGCCGGCGAGCGGTGGCAAGGTTACTACGATACTGTGCTCGCGGCCGTGCCAGGGGGTGGCTTCGCTGCGGATGGTCTGCGGGTTCGATACATTGCTGCCGCCGTATTGCTCGAGGTCCGAATTCAGGATTTCTGTGTAGCTGCCGGGTGCCGGCACGCCAACCCGGTAGTCGTGGCGGATAACCGGCGTGAAATTCAGTATGACGACAACCGAATCCTGCGGTGCAACGCGCAGGAACGCCAGAATTGACTGGTCGCGGTTGCTGCCGTCCAGCCATTCGAAGCCGCGCGAATCGCAATCCCAATGCGCCAGCGCCGTGCAACGTTGTTGCAGTTCGTTGAGATCGCGGATCAGGCGCTGAATGCCGGCCGCTTCCGGAAAATCGAGCAGTGACCAAGGCAAACTCTCGCCTTCCTGCCATTCCCCGGTCTGCGCAATTTCACCGCCCATGAACAGAAGCTTCTTGCCCGGAAACGACCATTGCCAGGCATACAACAGTCTCAGGTTAGCCAATCGCTGCCAATCGTCGCCGGGCATCTTGCCGTAAAGGGAAAGCTTCAGATGCACAACTTCGTCATGCGATAGCGGCAACACAAAATTTTCGTTGAACGCGTAGGTCGGGCTGAACGTCAGCCAGTCCTGGTGATGCTTGCGATGCAACGGATCCTTGGCGAAATAATTCAGGGAATCGTGCATCCAGCCCATATTCCATTTGAGATCGAATCCCAGCCCGCCGGCGCTGGTAGCGTGCGTCACGCCCTGCCAGTCGGTTGATTCCTCCGCAATCATGAGGCAGTCCGGACATTCGCGTTTCAGTACCGTGTTCAATTCGCAGATGAAATCAACGGCTTCGAGATTCTGGTTGCCGCCGAAGCGATTCGGCACCCAGTGATCCGCCTGCCGCGAAAAATCGAGGTAAAGCATCGAGGCCACCGCATCAACGCGCAAGCCGTCAATATGAAATTCGCGCAGCCAGTAAAGCGCGTTCGAGATAAGGAAGCTGCGAACTTCATTGCGTTCGTAATTGAAAACCAGTGTTCCCCAGTCGCGATGCTCGGCTTTCCAGTGGTCGTGGTATTCGTACAGGCTGGTGCCGTCAAATCGCGCCAGCCCGTGGGCATCACGCGGAAAGTGCGCGGGCACCCAGTCGAGAATGACGCCGAGATTCTTCTGGTGGCAACAATCGACGAACGCACGAAACTCGTCCGGTGTGCCAAAGCGACTGGTCGGCGCAAAATAGCCCGTCGTCTGATAGCCCCAGGACTCATCCAGCGGATGTTCGCTGACGGGCAATAACTCGACATGCGTAAACTTGAGATCGCGCGCATAGTCTGAAAGCTGCTGCGCCAACGAGTTGTAGGCGAGAAACCGGTTGTCTTCCGTACGCCGCCAGGATCCGAGGTGCGCCTCGTAAATACTCATCGGGGCATGTTGCCAGGGCAGGCTGGCGCGACGCGCAAGCCAGTCACGGTCCCGCCACTCGTGCCGGCTGCCGGCAGTAATCAGGCTGGCATTGGCCGGTCGCTGCTCGGACCATCGGGCATACGGATCGGATTTCAAATGCACATCGCCTGTGTCGCGATTGCGAATCTCGAACTTGTAGGAACCCTGCAGCAGTTCGGGCACGAACAGTTCCCACACGCCACTTGCGCCGCGCACCCGCATCGGGTGACAGCGTCCGTCCCAGCGATTGAAATCCCCGACGACACTGGCGCGTTCGGCATTCGGCGCCCACACCGCGAACAGGGTGCCCTTTATATTCAGTACGTCGCGCCGGTTCGCACCGAGAAACTGCTGCGCCTCCGTGTGACCGCCGGCGTTGAAGCGCTGCAGGTCGCTGTCGGCGACGAGCGCACCGAATGAGTACGGGTCGTGACGAAAATGCCGATTTCCGAGATCATCTTCAATCAGGATTCGATAGTAGTCCGGCACCCGGGCACCGGCTGCCGAGAATTCGAACAGGTCGGTATTGTCGATGCGCTGCATCGGTTGCGCGTCCGATTCAACGAA
>CAZSDL010000030.1:0-21170 GCA_964605635.1 uncultured Woeseiaceae bacterium | reverse complement strand
CCTGCCAGACTACCGTGGAGCGGCCCGATGCTGCAGCGACGATCGAGCCCTTCGCGCTGCGCATCCTGCACATCAACGACCAGCATTCGCGGCTGGCACCCGACACTGGTCGCAGCCTGGTGCTGGACGGCGAGCCCCTTCAGGTCAGCTTCGGCGGCTATCCGCGCCTGGTCGCCGCGGTGCGCCATTTCGAAGCGGAAGCGGAGCATGTGCTGAAGTTGCACGCCGGCGACGCCATTACCGGTGACCTTTACTACACCCTGTTCCAGGGGGAGGCCGACGCCGATCTGATGAACCAGGTCTGTTTCGACGCCTACGTGTTGGGCAACCACGCATTCGATTTCGGCGACCTGGGCTTGCAGCGTTTCCTCGATTACCTCAGCAAGCGCACCTGGCCTTGTCGCACACCGGCACTGGGCGCCAACGTGGTGCCGAATGCAGGCGTCTCGCCACTGGCGCGTTTTTCACCACGGGACTATCTGCAGCCCTCTGTGGTGCTGGAACGTGGCGGACGGCAGATCGGCATCGTCGGCGTCACTGTCGCCGGCAAGACCATGTCTTCCTCCAGTCCGGATGCCGGCACGGTGTTGCTCGATGAGACAACTGCGGCGCAGGACGAGATCGACGCGCTGCGTGCCGCGGGCGTCGACATCATCATCCTGCTGAGCCACATCGGCTATCGCAGCGATATCGAAATGGCCGGCAAGCTGCGCGGCGTCGATTTGGTCGTCGGCGGTGATTCGCACAGCCTGCTTGGCAGCGAGTTCGCGGACTTCGGCCTGTCACCGGAAGGTCCGTACCCGACCGAGTTGCGCAATGCCGATGGCGTGCCGGTCTGCGTGGTTCATGCCTGGCAATACACCTGGGCGCTGGGCGTGCTCGATGCAAGCTTCGACGCGGACGGCCGGCTGCTCGAGTGTGGCGGTCGCACGGTACTGTTGCTCGGCGATGACCTGCGCCGCGACGACGCCGCGTTGCAAGGCGAAGCGCTGGCGCGCGCCGAGGCAAGCATTGCCGCGAGCCCGGTGCTGAGCCAGTTTGTATCGCATGCCGAAACCGAACGGGTGCTGGATGCCTATCGCGCCACGATCGACAGTTTTGCCAATGAGGCGGTCGGCACGGTGCCCGAGCGGCTCTGCTTGCGCCGCGCGCCCGGCAGCCATGATCGCAGCCGCGATGGGGCGCCCGGCTGCGCCGAGGCCACCGATGTGCAGGGCGGGCATGTGCAGGCGCTGGTGGCAGAAGCCTTGCTCGCCCAGGGTCAACGCTTCGGCGGCGCCGAAATTGCCTTGCAAAACGGCGGCGGGGTACGCAACGGATTGGCGCAGGGCCCGTTCACGGTGGGCGACGCCTACCTCGCCCTGCCGTTCAAGAACACCCTGGTGCGGCTGGAGTTGACGGGTGCCGAGTTGAAGGCGGTACTTGAGGACGCCGCCGACTACTTCGTCAGCAATATCAGCGCCCACACCGGCGCCTGGCCCTATGCCGCCGGACTGCGCTGGCACGCCGATCTCACCCGCACGAAGTCAGAAGGACGGCTTCAGTCGCTGGAGTTCTGGAATGGCGAGAACTGGGAAGCACTCGACCCGTCGCGCACGTACGACGTGATCACCAACGACTACATCGCAACCGGGCGCGACGGCTACGACACGCTGGCCACAATAGATGAGAGCCGCCGGCACGACACCTTCCTCGACTACGCCCAGGCGCTGGTCGACTACGCCCGCGACGTGACCGATCTGCGCCGTCCCGACCCGGCGCGGGCCAGCACCCAGCACTTCCGCGACCTCGACGGCCGCCTCTACGCGCTCCGCTGATTTAGGGACACTGTCCCTATCTGGGAGTCACTGCTCGGTCGTTTCCGGGTGCGCCCAGCCGAACGCGCCCATCATGATGTCAAAGATGAGGTTTTGCTCAATGACGCCGGACACGGCCTGCGATCCGGCTCCGATCGCGTACAGCGCTACGTCCTCGCCCGCATGCGTCTCGTCGCGGCTGATTGAGCCATCGATCGAGCGGGACGTAACCGGCACCAGCGCCGGGTAAACAACGTCTATGCCGGTTTCAGGACTGGGCCGTGGTCCGTCAACGACCGCGCCCGGTCCGTTCGCGTATCCCAGCGTGGTGTAAGGCTTGCCGTCGGCAGCAAGCGTCGGCTCGCTACGCGACTCGCCGGCTGTATCGTTGCCGACCACCAGCCCGAGTATCGGATTGCCGCGAACCGGGTACCCGGCCATGGTAAAGACGTGCGAGTGGTCGGCGGTCACCAGTATCAGGGTGTCGTTGAGGTCGACCTTCTGCAATGCCGTCTCAACAGCGCGAGCGAATTCCTGAGTCTCAAGCATCGCGTAACCGGGTTTGCCGTCGTGATGGGCGTGATCGATACGGCCGCCTTCGACCAGCAGGAAAAAGCCTGCATCGCCGGCGAGCCGGTCGATTGCCGCGCTGGTCATTTCGGCGAGCGATGGTTCGGTAGTTTCCTCGCCGCGCTCAGCGACGTAGGTCAGGTGCTCGTCGCTGAACAATCCAAGTACGGATGTACCTGGCACGAGCGATGCCAGCTCGTCCGCACGCGTGATGTAGTGGCGATCATCGGCGCCGGCAAGCCAGGTGCTTACCAGGTCATCGGCGGGGCTTACCCTTTTGCCGCCTTGCTCGCTGCCAAAAAAAGCGCTGCGTCCGCCGCCCAGCACGAGATCTAACTGTGCGGACTCGAGATGTGCCAATTGATACGCGATGTCCCGGCAGCCCAAGCTGAGGTCGGACCTCGATAAATACCGGTCGTCCTCCCAATTGCGTTCGGGTGAGTGTGCGTATAACGCGGCGGGAGTGGCATGCGTCACCCGGGTTGACGTGACTACGCCGACCGATTTTCCCCTGGACTTGGCAATGGTGCCGATCGATGTCAGGCGATGCTCCAGTGCTTCCTCACAATTGCGCCGCCGCGCGTCCGGCCCGATGCCGATGACGCCCGCGCGAGTTTTCTGGCCCGTGTACATGGCCGTCGATGCGCCCGCCGAATCGGCAACCTGCTGATTGCTGTTGTAGGTTTTGACCAGCGCAAGTTGCGGAAACTTCTCAAATGAAAGCGAATGCGCTTCACCGTCCAGTCCCCGGGATTGCCCGTCGAAGATCCTGGCCGCCGTGACGGTCGAAACGCCCATACCGTCACCGACGAACAAAATGACATTTTTTGCACGCCCCGAATCATCAGCGACGGGCGCGGGGCTTTCGCAGCCGACCGCCAATGCCGCGAGTATCAGGGTCGAAAAGGGGCGAACGCTTGCCGGGAGGTGTAAGGTTTTGGATTGCATGGCTGCATGGCATCACAGCCCCGTTACGAGCGTATTACAAAGTATCGAAAAACGGAGTCACCGGGCCCTCCAGGATGAAACCAGCAGTATGAAACCGGTGTCGCTGCGGGCAGTTGCAATCACGATAGCCCTGACGGGGGCTCTCGCCGCGTCTCTCGCATTCTTTATGGGCTCCAATCCTGAACCTCACGTAGCAACCGTGGCCGGAGGGACCGGCACCAACCAGCAGTCTGCGAGTGTCGCGTCCGGTGTCGAGCCTGCAACGGACGACGAGGTTGAAGAAACCAGCCTACCCGAACCAACTCCAGCAGAGCTGGCTGAAATCTCCAAATGGTATGGGAGTCGGGGCCATTACTTCGAAGTGGATGTGGCGAGCGGCTACACTGGATTAATCAACATTACGCACTCCTACACGTCTCTTTCAGACGCAGGTTTACAGATCCTGGCCGATGCAAATGACCTGGACGCCACCGTTCTTCTCGCCGATAGAACGTGGGTTACCGTAGACGAAGCAGAGATCGCCAAGGGCCTCCAGCTCCATACGAAAGGCGCCGCGCTGGGCTCGACCTATTCGGCGCTCCAGATTGGCGGCAGATTTTTTTTGCAGCGTCGGGAGAACAAGGGAAATCTGATTTCCGCGCTGGCCTGGTACCACTTCGCCGCCGGCAGGGGTGATCCCGCAGGCAACTTCTCAATGAATTTCGCGCTTGGTTCGTCCGCACTTGACGACCAGGTGATAGAGAGGGTTTGCCAACGAAGCGCAGAAATAAGACGAGAACTCGAGCAGGAGCGATCTTTCCTCGGCCTGCCCGGCTACGACGATACACCTCTCCCGATGCCGGCAAGCATGCCGGAAGACCCGATGTTTTCCGCGCCTTTCACCTGCCCCGGGAACTGACAAACGGAAAACTGTTTGCGACGACGGCCTTTAGGATAATATTTCGGCAACGTCATGAACGAGCGGGGAAGCATGCGACGTTTACTATTTGCACTTGCAACTATTCTCTTGTTGCAGACAGCGCGGGCCGACCACCCGCTGGTATTTCAATCGGACTTCGGCACGCGCGACTCCGCCGTTGCGTCCATGAAAGGCGTGGCGGTCGGCGTATCGGCGACGTTGCCGATTTTCGATCTCACCCATGAAATTCCGGCGTACAACATCTGGGAAGCGTCACTGCGCCTCGTGCAGGCAGCGGAATACTGGCCGGAAGGCACGGTCTTCGTGTCGGTGGTCGATCCGGGCGTCGGCACAGACCGCACGTCTGTGGTCATGCGCAGCCGGTCGGGGCACTTCTTCGTCACCCCGGACAATGGCACCCTGACTTTTGTCGCGGAAGCCCTCGGGGTCGACGCGGTGCGCGAAATTGACGAAGCGGTCAATCGCCTTGCCAATTCCGAAGAGTCCTATACGTTCCACGGACGCGATGTCTACGCCTACACCGGCGCACGGCTGGCATCCGGTGTTATCACCTTCGACGAAGTCGGCAAGGAATTACCGGCGCGCGTCGTGTCGATCCCCTACCAGAAGCCGGTCTTTGAGAACGACACCATCAAGGGCAATATTCCGATCCTGGACATCCAGTACGGCAACGTCTGGACCAACATCGACCAGGACACGTTCAGAAAACTGGGTATAGCAAGCGGCGATTCGGTCAGCGTACGTATCCGGCACGACGAAAAAGAAATTTACACTGGGACCGTCCCGTATCACCCAACTTTTGGTTATGTCGAAGTGGGTGAACCGTTGCTGTACCTCAACAGTCTCAATAACGTTTCCCTGGCGATCAACCAGGAAAGTTTTGCAGAAAAACATGGCATCAACTCCGGCGCGAGCTGGAATATCGAGATCACAAAATGAACACGCGAATCAACAGAACTTTTCCGCATTGCCTGCTCTTTTCCGCCGTTGCAATCACCGCCACTCCCGTATACGCGCAGGACGCCGGTTCCGCACAGGAAGAGATCGTCGTGGTTGGCACGCGCGGTGAGGCGCGCAGCGCACTGGACAGCCCGGTGCCGGTCGACGTCATTTCGGCGGACGACATCGCACGCGTCGAATCCCTGGGCGGCGAACTCGGCGAGGTGTTGCAGGCACTTGCGCCGTCATTCAATTTTCCACGCCAGTCGAATTCCGGCGCAGCGGATCATGTGCGCGCGGCACAGTTGCGCGGCATGAACCCGGACCATGTGCTGGTACTCGTTAACGGCAAGCGGCAGCACACGGCGTCGGTCGTCTCACTCGATTCCAAAATCGGCCTCGGCAGCAACCCGTTTGACTTCAACACCATTCCGTTGAGTGCCGTCGAGCGCATCGAGATCCTGCGCGACGGTGCCGGCGCCCAGTACGGCTCGGACGCCATAGCGGGCGTCATCAACATCGTGCTGAAAAGCGCCGGATCCGGCGGCCGGGTGTCGGCAATGTACGGTGGTCATCGCACCGACTATGAGCCGATAAACGAGACGCTTACCGACGGTCACACCTGGTCGATCGCCGGCGATTACGGCATGGAAGTGGGCGAGGGCACGCTGCACTTCGGCGCCGAGTATCGGGAACGTGGGGCGACCAATCGTGCGGGCATCGGCGTGCTGCCGTTCTTCGAGGCACAGACGCCCGCCAATCTCGCGCTCGACCCCGCACGCGTATTTTCACCGGGTGACGGCGGCGCGGAAGACCTTCACCTCTGGTACAACCTTGCGCTGCCGGCCGGCAATAACGAGTTCTATTCGTTCGGCCGCTACAACACGCGCGACTCGGTGGGCACCGGCTTTTTCCGTTACCCGGACGGCTTCACCAGCAACCCTGCCGTGCACCCGAACGGTTTCCGCCCCATTACGCTCGGCGATAACCAGGATGTCTCGTTCACGGCCGGCTTCAAGGGCAATAACTTCGAAACCGACTGGGACCTGAGCCTGATAGTCGGCCAGAACGATTTCGATTCGGGATTGCGTGATTCGGCGAATCCGTCCCTCGGTGCAGCGAGTCCGACGTCGTTCGATCTCGGCAGCTTCACGTTCACGCAAACAGTTCTGAACGCCGACCTGGTGCGCAGCTTCGATGTCGGCAATTTCGCGGGTCCATTGAGCTTTGCCTACGGAGCCGAAATCCGTCTTGAGAATTTCGAGACAGGCGCAGGTGATCCGGAGTCCTATGAGGCCGGCCCGATTGTGGCCGACATCGGTGCACAGGCGGGGCCGGGCTTGCCGCCCGACAGCGTGGCGGATGTCGATCGCCGCGTTTACTCCGTGTATGTCGATGTCGAGGCGGAAGTGGTCGACGGCGTGAACCTCGGTGTCGCCGCGCGCTACGAGGACTACGACGATTTCGGCGATGCACTGACCGGCAAGTTCACCGCTATCTGGCATGCGAGCGAGATGGTCGCAGTGCGCGGTGCGATCGGCACCAGCTTCCGCGCGCCGTCGCTCGCGCAGACTGGTTTCGAGGCCTCGACCATTAACTTCGGTGCCGGCGGCATGCTGGTGCAGTTCCGCCACTTGCCGGTGACCGACCCCGATGCCATCGCGAACGGCGCGACGCCGCTCAAGGAAGAGGAATCCGTGAACGGCAGCGTCGGCCTCGTGATCACGCCCTCGGATGCGATCAGCATTACCGTCGACTACTTCCAGATCGATGTCGACGATCGCGTGTCGTTCATCTCGGCGCCTAACAACGTCACCTTTTTTGCGAATCGTGTGGATACCGAAACCACTGGTTTCGACATCGTAGCGGCCGGCGACTTCGCTCTCGGTGGCGGCACGTTCAGCTGGCAGGCGGGCTACAACCAATCGGAGACAGATGTAAAAAATCCGACGGTGCTGAACGTGGAGGACCTGAACACGATCGAAACGGCCCCGCCGAAAGACAAGATCATCCTGTCGGGGCTGTGGGAGGTCGATCGCTGGTCGTTCCTGCTGCGCGGCACGCGCTACGGCGATACCACGCGCGTCTTCGATTTTGGCGGTGGCTTCCCGGATCCGCAGACCTATTCGGCGAAGTGGTCGCTGGACGCCGAAGTGCAGGCGCGGGTTACGGAGTCGTGGTCCGTGGCGATCGGGGCCGATAACCTGCTCGACGAATACCCGGATCGCTCCAGTCCCGATATCGGCTACTTCGGGCATCTTCCCTACGATGTGCTCTCCGGCATCGGCATGAATGGCGCATTCTTCTATATCCGCAGCGCCTACGACTTCTAAGCCGCAAAAAGCACCCGCAAAAGGGGACAGTGACCTTTGACTCGGTCCAGGTCACTGTCCCTATTCGTGCCTGAGTGCAGGGCGCCATTTGCCGCAATTACCCGTGACCCGCCCCGGTCTGCGATAATGCCTGCTGTCGCTCGCGGGAGTCAGTGCATGCGCCACGATAACTGGACCTTTTTCCAGGCATTTCTTCGATCGCCACAGGTGGTTGCTTCGGTCATCCCGAGTTCCTCGTTCGTGGAGCGGCGAGTGGTCCGGGCGGCCGAGGCTACCCAGGCGCGCATCCTGGTGGAGTTAGGCGGCGGTACCGGCGGAATCACGCGGGCACTTTTGAAGGCCATGGACACGCGGTCGAGTCTGCTGGTCATTGAGCGCACGGCGAGATTCGTCGACAAGCTCCGAGCGATAGACGACCCGCGTCTCGATGTCGTTCACGGTTGTGCAAGTTCGATCGGCGCCGAGTTGGAGCGTCGTGGCCTGGGCGCAGCAGACGCGGTCATATCCGGTATACCGTTTTCCACCATGCCCAAGACACTGGCGCCGGAGATTGTCGCTGCGGTGCACGACGCTCTCGCGCCTGGCGGTGTCTTCGTCGCTTATCAGTTTACGGATCGTGTTGCGGAGTACACACGACCTGTAATGGGTAAGCCGGCGATCGAATTCGAACTCTGCAATGTTCCACCACTGCGACTTTTTACCTGGCGCAAGGACGACCGCGCGCGACAGTCCAACGGATTCGGCAGGGCCAGTGTCGGCACCTGACCGAGTGCAAACCTCAGCCTGACTTCCTTTCGAAGTCACTGCGTTACCAAGAGAGGCAATAGTAATGACGAACCCGAACGAAAATTCCATGCAGCGCCGCCGCTTCCTGAAGCTTGTCTCGACCAGCGCAGTGCTGGCGCCCTTAGCCAGCCTTACTGCTTGCTCCGGGGGCGAGGAAGCACCGCAGTCCGCGCCAGCCGACGCAGCATCGGCAAGGCCCGCCCCGACGCCGGCGGCGACGCCAGAACCGAGGACGCCAGCAACGACGCCAGGTACAGAGCCGACGGGCGATATGCCACGGCTTGAGGAAAGCGACCCGCAGGCCCGGTCGCTTTCGTACGTCCATGACGCTTCCTCGGTCGACGCCAGCAAGTTTCCACGCTACGAGGAGGGCCAGATCTGCGCCAATTGCGCGCTGTATCTTGACCAGAACGGCGCTGAATGGGGCGGTTGCTCGATTTTCCCCGGCAAGCTCGTCAACGCCAACGGCTGGTGCAGCGTCTGGGCGCCGCAAGCCTGACGCTGCGCGCCGGAACCAGCACCGGCAAAAAAGGGACAGTGACCCTGGACTGAGTCCAAGGTCACTGTCCCTGTTTGTCTTCGCCAATTTGGCCGGCGATTTACCGTAGCGCCCACCAGAGGAGCGCGAGACCTGCGCTGCGCAATCACGCGATCAGGAAAAGCTCAATTGAGCGTGGAAATCCTTGCGTGAGTCTTCGTCGGTAAGCACGGCTGCTTTCAGGGTCAACCAGACACCGTCCCAGTCCTTTATTTTGCAAGGGCCGAAAACGAACTTGGAAATGTAACTGTCGAGGTCACGAACATGGATGACGTTTTTCGATTTGGTTGCGGTGAGATGCACTGAACCGGTGAATACAACCAGATTGGCTACGGGGACACCCGGCACAGCCCTCTGGACTGCTTTCGTTCGCCCCGCATTCTGTATCAAGGGGTTTAGAAACCTCTGGCGTCGGGCACCGTCGACATTTTGCCATTGAGGCTCATCGTCGCCACCAACCACGGTACCGTTGTAGTGTTTGGTCTGGATACAGAGAATGCCGCCGGATGTCAGGACTGCATAGTCGATATGCGTGAGTCCGCCGTATACCCCGGGCAAAATGAAATCGTGCAAAATATCCGGACTGCGTCGCCGCAGAACGAGTCGAATACGCCGCTCGCCGAATTTTCGGCTGACAAAGCGGCTCAGTCGAGTCGTGGCGCCCCGTAAAAGAAGCGACAAGAGCAGCACGGCAGCAGCGGCGATGATAACGGCGGCGGGTCCATGGTTGGTCAATCCCGTTGCCACCTCCGCGGTACTCTCGTCAGCGCCGATTGCGCGTGCGGACAAGCCCGCCAGCAGGGGGGCGCACAAGGCGGTTACCGGTAAAAGTCGACGAGTCATTCGCTGAGACTAGGTACATTAACCACACGGCGCATCGTAGTCCGTCACGTTTTGGAATTCCAGCCACGCCGGTCACGGCCTTTCTGCGGGATAGGCCAGGTAATAGCCGCCTACCTTGGTGAGACGGACGCGAGTGTCGTAGGTACGGCGCAAATTCTCGACCGTCAGCACCGTATCCTTCTGGCCATCCGCAATGATCTTACCCTGACGAATAAGGATCACCCGTTCGATCTCCGGCGGAATCTCGTTGAGGGAGTGCGTTACGAGGACGACATTTCGGCCCTCTGCAACCAGCTGGCGGACGCGCTCCAGGTAATCGAAACTCGCCGCGAGATCGAGTCCGGATGTCGGTTCATCGAGAATCAGGGTATCCGGTTCGTGAACCAGCGCACGCGCCAGGAGGCAGCGCCGCTGTTGCCCGGTCGACATTTGTCCGAATGGCGTATCCGCGAGTTCTCCGATGCCGAGGTCTGACAAGATGTTGATAGCCTGCAATTCCTGCTCGGCTGTAACTCGCGTGTGCAGGATGCCGTGGATGCCTACGCTGGACAGGAAGCCTGACACGACAACGTCCCGGGCCAGTGTCGTATCGCGATAACGCGCATGCAGATCATGAGACACGATGCCGATACGCGAGCGCAGGTCCCAGACATTCCAGTTGTTGCGTCCCAGGATACGCACCCACGATCCATCCGCTACGACTGGATAGAGCTCTCGATTGATGAGCTTAAGCAAGGTGGTTTTGCCGCAGCCATTAGGTCCGAGGATGGCCACTTGCTCATGCTGTTCGATCGTGAGAGTGAAATTGTGATAAACGCGCGTTGTGCCACGCCATACCGTCGCATCGCGGATTTCAATAAGTGGTGCCTGGCTCATGGTGCTTGCGTCAGTTTGCGGGGTCATCGAGCTCATCGCACTGGATCATAGCATTGGCACCATTCACTGTTAGACTCGTCCAGACGAGGTTATTTCTGCGGTGCTGATATGTTTGAAGGATTCTGGGTCGTGATGCTCATCGTCGGGGGTGTTATTATTTACGTCGCAGCGAAGGTCGTTTTCTATATGCGCAAGAGCCGGCAGCAGTGGCAGCAGGTCGATAAAAGCAAGCTGCGCGAGTGGGAGGATGATGAGGACCGCTGAGCCGGTCAGCAATCCGGGTCCCGCGTTCCAGCGACACACAAAGCCGTTTTGCTTTACACTTTACGTTGTTGGCCGGGTCAATCGGAGTCAGGCAATGCGTGGGGAGAATCGCGGGCGAGCTTCGCTCACCAGCAGTCCAATGGGCGCGATATTTTGGGTGATATTGGCCGTGATATCAGGACTGACGGGCTGCCAGCCCGGCAGCGACACACCCGATAACTCGGCGGCACGCCAGCACGTCGACGCGATGTCAGGTGAGCATGCCGGGGATCATGGCTCGCCGAGTGCTGCGGCCGGAATCGAACCGGAACGCAGCGTCGTTGCTGAAACATTGCCGTATGCTGAAGTCGAGGACGAGCTGGTCTACGGGCACTTCGTATTCCCGTCCGATATGGTCGATCCGTTACCGGCACTCATTGTCGTGCACGAGTGGTGGGGCCTGAATGAGGGCGTTCGCGCAATGGCGGACAGACTCGCCGGAGAGGGTTATATCGTTCTTGCGGTGGATCTTTTCAATGGTAAAACGGCGGAGTATTCACCGGATGCGCGACAGTTGATGCTCGAGGTTGTAGAGAACCCGCAACGGGCTAACGAGAACATTCGCCAGGCCTTCAGCTTCGTCAGGGAAACAGCAGGTGCGTCCAGGATCGGTGTGCTGGGTTGGTGCTTCGGTGGCGGCTGGGCGCTGAACGCCGGCATGTTATTGCCGGACGAACTCGATGCGCTGGTAATCTATTACGGTCAGGTGACGGATGATCGGGAAATGCTGGCGCCGATCGATGCGCCGATACTTGGCCTGTTTGCCGGCAGCGATCGTGGTATCCCGGTAAGTACTGTAGAGGGCTTCCAAGATGCGCTGCGAGCGCTCAATAAAAACCACGAAATTATCATCTATCCGGATGTCGGACATGCATTCGCGAATCCGAGCGGCAATAACTACAACCCTGAAGTGGCGCAACTCGCATGGGAGAAAACCGTATCATTCCTCAACTTTCATCTGGGACGCGGAACTGTTACGACGCCGGTGGAGTGAATGCAGGGGCCCGGGAGTAGCTTGCGAATTCGCCTACGGGCGCTGAAGCAGCACCCTCAGTCAGCGACCCGCGCAAGATCCGTATCTCCGCAGGCCAGTGTCAGGTCCAATGGCTGGGAAACATAAGTAACCTTTTGCTCGCCTTCATTTGCGCAACGTAAAGAGGCGTGCGCCGACAGAGCAGCACTTATCGTAAGTTCCCGAGTGTCGAAGCGTACAGGCGCCTCTGTCGGAGCATTGCCCGCAGCCGAGCCGCTACCGGCACTCGCGTCTGTGCTTTCGATAGCACAGAAGTCATGCACGGCAATCGGTGCAAGCTGGCGCTCGGATACGCGTAAAACTATACGATCATGCAGATTGCCAGCGAGTTGTTCTGCATTGAACCTGAGCCGTGTGTCGGCAACATTCAGGAACAGCGATTCGGCGACCCAGTCATCGCTGCATTGAGCGTCGAGATCGAACGAATATTCAAGTGCGGGCAGGTTGATGAAGTGCCGCCCGGCCGGTTGGGGCGACACCTGGACCAGGGGTGCATTGGCGGCCAGTGCAATGCGAGGTTGCGTGTCCGCTGCAGAGAGAGGGGGCTGGCACAGCGCAAATGGCAGACCGAGCAAGGCATGGCGTAATCTCATCCGCTAAAGGCTACGTCAGGCGCAAAAAAATACAAGCTCGATCGGCCTCGCCACGCTTTTGGGGCAGAATGCGGCTATGAAGCGATTATTGGACATGACCTACAACGCGGTGCGGCGGATTGTCATCGGTGTCGTGGGTGCAACCGTCTTGCTACTCGGCATAATCATGATCGTTACGCCGGGCCCGGCAGTCGTATTCATTCCCGCCGGGCTTGCCATTTTAGGCCTGGAATTTGCCTGGGCACGCTATTGGCTCCGGCGAGCCCGCTACACGATCCGCTCGCAGAATTCGCACAGCCGGCGCCGACGTGCCGCAAAACGCCATCAGGCGACAAGCTGCGAGTTTGAGGAAAGCAGGGCGGCGAAAGACAGGAGCCGGGACAGCTGAATTCGAAGATCAATCAGCGGGCCGATCCGACACGGAGCGGGCCCCGGCTCCCAAAGAGGAACGGCAAAGGGGGGTTTGCCGCCGAACCTTCCAGGTCCGTTCTCGCCAGTATCCGAACCAGCGTTGTTCCGGGCGCCGCGATCCGGGCTCAAGGGGGGAGAGAAGCCCGAACCGCGGCATGCCAGCGGAGTGCGTGATCGGCATGCCCGTCAGGGTCTGCCTGATCTGTCTGGCAGTGACCTACAGAAGGTCGTTTGCCACCAGAACTGATTTTTCTGCGACCAGGCGGATATCAAGGTCGAGCTTGATCGCCGAACGTACTGCGTTCGCAGCCTCTGCCACTGCTTCCACGTGCGCGTCAGCCGCGTGGTTCAGGCTGGTCTCTTCCGCGTCGGCGGCCGAAACCGTGTTGGCGGCCTGGGGCTGGTCATCGGCCAGCGCAACCGGAGCAGCTACGACGGTTACTGTCAGCAGCATGAGGGCAGCCAGCGCGCCATAAATTGAATGTTTCATTTCTGAGTCCTTTCCGTGTCAACGGCGTCGCCATCGAGCCGTGCGAGCGATAGTCAATTTCGCCAGTGAATCTGCCACTTGCTATTGCAGGACTCGTGCCAAGTTTTAATTACCAGTTAAAACAATAGCTTAATAAAATAATGCAATTACGAAATTCCGTAATTTACGAAAAATCGTAACGCCCTTTACGGAATTCCGTGTACACTGCGCCGATGCAGGCGAGCAACGATTACGAATGGCTATTTCGCAAGGCACCGGCCATGGCGACCTCGATCGGCAGCGACGGGCACTACCTCGATGTCAACGATGCCTTTCTTGCGAGGCTCGGCTACACGCGAGAGGAAATGATCGGACGCCGGCCAGCTGAATTCGTGACCACGGAAAGCGCGCAGCGCATCGAAAAGGAGTTCATGCCGACCTTGCGTCGCACCGGCCGACTGGAAAACAAGCCGATTGCATTCGTTTCGAAAAGTGGCGAAGTGGTCGACTGCCTGACCAACTCTCGCGTCGAACACGATCCCGACGGACACTTTATTCGTACTATCGCGATGTACACTGAAGCTGCCGACCAGGCGCGCGCGGACTGGAAATATCGACAGTTATACCGGGCGACGCCTGCCATGCTGCACACAGTGAACGCGGACGGCAATATTGTCACTGTCACCGACCACTGGCTGCAAAAAATGGGCTACATGCGCGAGGAGGTCGTCGGACGATCCATTGTCGAGTACTACAGTAACGCGGATCGAAAGCGCTTCTCGAGCGGCCGGCTTCAGGAAATCATCAGCGGGGGAGAGTTCAGCAATGAAGAACGACAAATGGTGACCAAGGATGGCAAGGTCATGGACGTCGTTCAATCCGCCATCTCAGAGCGCGATTCCGCGGGGACGGTACATCGCATGTTGGTCGCGTCAAAGGATGTGACCGAGCGAAACCGGGCGGAGCGCGCACTGCGCAGCACGCTCGCCGAAAATGCGCAGTTGCGCGAAGAGCTCGAACGAGAGCGCGATTACCTCCGCGAAGAAGTAAACGTGGCGATGAATTTCGGGCGCATCGTCGGTCATAGCCCTGCGCTGAAGCATATGCTGTCCCAGGTTGAGGCTGTCGCCCAGACGCCTGCCAATGTACTGGTCCTGGGCGAGTCAGGCGTCGGTAAGGAGCTGGTCGCGCGAGCTATCCACGCACGTAGTTCGCGGGCGGACGGGCCGCTCGTAAAGGTAAACTGCGCATCTATTCCGAAGGAACTGTTTGAAAGCGAATTTTTCGGGCATGTGAAAGGGGCGTTTACGGGAGCGCACCGTGATCGTGTGGGTCGCTTCCAGCTGGCAGATGGCGGCACCCTGTTCCTGGATGAGGTCGGCGAGATTCCACTCGACCTGCAGAGCAAACTGCTGCGAGTGCTGCAGGAAAGCGAGTTTGAGCGCGTTGGCGATGACATCACGAAAACGGTGGACGTCCGCGTGATCGCGGCGACCAATCGTGATCTCGAAGAACTGATAGTAGCCGGTAACTTCCGCGAGGATCTTTTCTATCGGCTCAGCGTCTTTCCCATTGAAGTGCCGCCTCTTCGTCAGCGACGCGAAGATATCATTCAGCTGGCGCAGCATTTTCTCGATGTTACGTGCCAGGATTTCGGTCGGAAGCCATTGAAGCTTACCAGCAGCCAGGCGGCCACGATTCGGGAGTACGATTGGCCTGGAAACGTGCGAGAGCTCAAGAACGTCATCGAGCGCGCTGTCATACTCTCCCAGGGCAGTGTCCTGCGGCTCGATTTATCATTGCCTGAACTGGAACCGGGCAATGACGTCATCGCTACAACAGCAACCGGGCTGGCAAAGGATCAGGTTCTGACAGAAAGGGAGATGAAGGCCTTGCAGAAAAAGAATCTCGTTACAGCCTTGAAACAGTCAAACTGGCGGGTGTCAGGGAAAGGCGGGGCGGCGGAACTTCTCGGGATACGGCCGACGACTTTGACGGATCGAATTCGCTCGTTGGGTATAAGACGGCCGCACTGAGTTGGAGCCCGGTCGGACAATGGTAGCTGCGGCCCGTTTTTGGCATAACAAGCGGAGATATGCACAGTAATGGCGAACCTCATTACACTCTCCAGGCTGGTCTTGCTGATTGTCGTCATCTTCATTGCCTATCAGCCCTTTTCCTGGTGGCACATACTCAATGTTGCGCTGCTTATCCTGGTGTTCGTCAGCGACGGCCTGGACGGGTACGTGGCCAGGAAGCGCAACGAAGCGAGCGTGTTCGGTGCAATGTTCGATATTGCGAGCGATCGCATAGTCGAGTTGGCAATGTGGATCGTTCTGGTCGATCTCGCAATCGTCCCGGTCTGGGTACCGCTGGTATTCATTATTCGCGGGACGATTGTCGATACGATCAGGGCAAATCAGGTTTCGACGGCGGGTCAGGCTCCTTTTTCGATGCCGCAGTCACCCTTGGCGAAGTGGCTGGTAGCCGGCAAATTCATGCGTGGCTTTTACGCTACCCTGAAGGCAACCACCTTCTGTTGGCTGTTGTTGACACGGGCATTGGTGGCCCTTTGGCCAGATATATTTGGCCCCTGGTCTGGAATGTTCCAGATAACAGGTATCCTGCTCGTGTACCTGTCGGTGATTACCTGTCTGGCACGCGGGCTTCCGGTGATTGGGGAATTCGTTTATCAGGAACGTGATTCCCTCGTACCAAAGCGAACAAGGGGAAAATAATCGGATACCATAGAAACACGCAGGGCCGGCCAACGGAACGGCATTTCAACGGGCGCTGATGCAGCTTGCGATTTTTGATGTCGATGGGACGCTCGTCTCCGGTCATAGTACGGAAAAGCGATTCATCGCCTGGTTATTTCGACGTGGCTACATCGGGCCGCGGCAGATACTGGCCGCGAGCTGGTTTATTGTGCGGCGATTCACGACCTTCGGGCGCCATGTTTTCGGCAAGAACAAGGCCTATTTGAGCGGATTGTCAGAATCGACAATCGCCGATGAGGCAATGCGTTTTGTCGAAGCCTTTCCTGAAACCGCATGGATCCAGCCGGCCATCGCCGAACTGCAACTGAAAAAGCAGCAGGGTTACACCGTCGTGCTGCTATCCGGCAGCCTGCAACTTATTGTCAGTGCGCTCGGCGCGCACCTCGGCACCGACGACGCCGTCGGCACTAGTTGCAATGTCATAGACGGCAGGTATACAGCCTCGCCACCTCAGCGACATCCGTTCTTTGAAGAGAAGGCGGCCTTGCAGCAGGAGATTATAGATCGGTACCAGGTTGCAACCTCCGAGGTGTGTTCTTACGCCGATTCACGTTACGATATTCCCATGCTGAAGCGGGTCGGTAAGCCAGTGGCGGTCTGCCCCGACAATACGCTTGATGCCTGGGCGAAGGCGAACAATCATCGCATCATTGAATTCAGATAACGCACGCGACATGAAATGAAGATCTGCGCTCGCCTTTTTCTCTGTCTGATTTGCTGGCTGCTTCCTGCAGCAGCAGTTTCGCAGCACAGTGTCCCGCTGGGTGTGAAAAACGTCTTGAATCATCGCCAGCTTCCTGACGACAGTCTCAGCCTTTACGTGGAAAACCTGAATACAGGCAAGGTTGTCATTGCCTGGAATGAAGATGTGGCCCGGAATCCGGCTTCCGTCCTGAAGTTGCTGACGACCCTGATCGCTCTCGAAAAGCTTGGTCCCACTTACACCTGGAAAACAGAGATGTACCTGCAGGGGGAAATCGACGGCGATACATTGAAAGGCGATTTGCTGTTAAAGGGGCATGGCGATCCGTTTCTCGTCACGGAGCGCCTGTGGAGTCTTTTACGCAGCCTGCGTCGAGCAGGCATCAGGGAAATCGATGGTGATTTACTGCTGGATGACAGCTACTTCAACGTCGAGAACTACGATCCGGGTGCCTTCGATAACCAGCCGCTAAGGGCCTACAACGTGGCACCAAATGCGCTGCTGATGAACTTCCAGGTCGTCCGTTTTCAGTTTGAACCGGACGTTGCCAATGCCATGATTAAACTGCGACTGGATCCGGAGCTCGACAACCTGCAAGTCGTCAACAGGCTGTCGCTGCGCAATGGACGCTGCGGCGGATTCCAGCGTGGAATTACAGTTACTCCGAATGACAGTGTTGACCGCATGACATTCAGTGGCGCGTTCCCGTCCGGTTGCAGAGCCTATGCAATGGATCGCGCAGTTCTCGGCCACAATGCATTTTCATTCGGTCTGATCAAGTCGTTATGGCGGGATATGGGCGGCGAGATTACGGGAAATTGGCGTAACGTCACCGTACCGGAAAATGCAGAGCCATTTGTCACTTTTGAATCTCTGCCACTGACCGACATAATCACCAGAGTCAACAAACACAGTAACAATGTCATGGCTCGGCAGCTGGTCTATACACTCGGTGCGGAAGAGCTGGGCCCGCCTGGAACCAGCGACAAGGGCAAAGAAGTTGTGAGCAGCTGGCTGGCCGAACGTCAGTTGGATTTCCCGGAGTTGAATTTCGAAAACGGCGCCGGACTTTCAAGGATATCGAGGCTGACCGCAGAGCAGATAGGTGAACTGCTGCGGTACGCATGGCACAGTCCGCTGATGCCGGAATTCGTCGCTTCGATGTCGCTGTCCGGTGTCGATGGTACGCTCGCTCGCCGGTTTCGGGACGACTCTCTGACGGGGATTGCACATATGAAGACCGGCTCCCTGGATCACGTTTCCGGTATTGCCGGCTACGTGCAGGCTCAGTCCGGCGACCGATTCATTGTTGTTGCACTGCAGAACTACCACAATGTCCATCGCGGACCCGGTGACGAAGTGCATACCGCGCTTTTACGCTGGGTACATGCGTTGTGATTCGCATTCGGGCCCGGAATTCAAAATTGTGAGACACGTTACCGAAAAAAAGGGCCGTTAATCGGTGATACTCTCGGGGAAGTCCGCCACGAAGAATCGGTGATGGCTATGTTGCGTTCTACAATCGGGATATTGCTGCTGTGTATCGTATCGTCGTCTGCGTTGGCGCAAACTGCCTACGTCACTGACCAGCTGCGACTCGGTTTGCACCGGGCCGCCGACACCAGCGATCGTGCCTTCCGTACGCTCGACAGCGGCCAGGAACTCGAAATACTTTCTCAAAACAGGAACTATGCACAGGTACGCTTGCCCGATGGAACGGTCGGCTTTGTCAAGGCCGCCTATATCGTCACGGAGAAACCGGCAGCACTGATCGTCGCCGAGACCCGCGCCGAAAATGAGCGCCTGGGCGATGAACTGGCCCGCGCACGCGAACAATTCGCGGCGCCGGCTGCGGCAATTGCAGACCTCGAGCGGCAGGTCGGCGCGCAAGCCGCGCTGCTTGATGAAAGCAACGCACGAAATGAGGAACTGGCGGCGGCAAATGAGCGCTACGCGAGCCGCCAGGTACAATACAAGTACAGCCTGCCGCTGCCATGGGTCACCGGAGCAATGGTCGTCTGCCTGATTGCCGGGATTCTCGGTGGAATATGGTGGATCGATTACCGCAGTCGCAAGCGTCACGGGGGCATCCGGGTCTACTGAGCCGGGTCAGCTCTTTAGACCCGTTCTAACCTCGATACCCTCGCGTTTAATCCGCTGCTCAAGCGTCGGGAAAACATCGCGTCCTTCAATGGTTCGCAATCATCCTTACGCGGCCGGCCTCCTCAGGATATTGGTTGTTCACCACCACTCTTATATTCTCGACCTCCTGCATGATCAACCGCGCGCGAGTGATCACCTGTTGGCCCGCCGCCGTGACTCCGTTGAGACTTTTTCCCTTACGAATAAAGAGTTGCAAGCCCAATTCTTCTTCGAGAAGTTTCAATTGCTTGCTGACCCCGGGTTGCGACGTATAGAGTCGCTCGGCGGCGGCCGTAATATTGAGCCCGTTGTCAACGATCGCGATCAGGTACTTCAGTTGCTGTAATTTCATCTGGCCCCGCCCCGCTATACCGCTGCCAAGCAGTAGACCGGCAACTGGCGGGTCAGTTTCAACAAATCACGATTTGCGTACGCAATCGTTATATTTTTGTGTTATGAGGAAACCCGGCGCGCGGCTCCCAACGCCCCGCGCCGGCCGGAATCAATCTGCACGCCGGTGCAGACACTGCCGACATGAACCTGAGACGAAGGAAAGAAATTTATGATCTACAACAGCATTCTCGACACCATTGGCAATACACCGGTAGTGCGCCTGAATCGAATGGCGCCTGCCAATGTGCAGATGTACGTGAAGGTGGAAGCGTTCAATCCTTTGGCGTCTGTCAAGGATCGCCTTGCTTTTGCGATCATCAATGATGCTGAAAAGAAAGGTTTGCTGAAACCTGGCCAGACTGTCGTCGAGGCAACATCGGGCAATACCGGTATTGCACTTGCGATGGTGTGCGCCGCTAAAGGCTATCCCTTTGTCGCGACCATGGCTGAATCATTTTCAGTCGAACGTCGCAAGATCATGCGGGCGCTCGGTGCGAAAGTCATACTTACGCCGGCGGCCGAACGTGGCAGTGGCATGGTGCGGCGTGCCGAGGAGCTCGCCAGGGAACACGGCTGGTTTCTGGCGAGGCAATTCGAGAACCCGGCGAATCCGGAGTATCACCGCAATACAACGGGTCCGGAAATTCTCAGGGATTTCGCTGGTCGACGACTGGACTATTGGGTGACCGGCTACGGCACCGGCGGCACCATGACCGGCGCAGGCGAGGTGATCAAGTGCGCGCGCCCTGACATCACGATCGTCGCAACCGAGCCGGCCGGGGCCTCGCTTCTCGCCGGCGGCGATTGGCATCCTCACAAGATCCAGGGTTGGACGCCTGACTTCATTCCGGAAGTCCTGAACCGCGACATCTATGATGAACTGATTCCGGTCACTGACGAACGTGCAATCGAGATCGCAAAAAGACTGGCGAAGGAAGAAGGCATTTTCACGGGGATATCGTCCGGAGCGACCCTGGCTGCGGCGCTGGAGATTGCCGGCAAGGCAGAGAAAGGGTCGGTCATTCTGGCCATGCTCCCGGATACGGGTGAGCGCTACCTCAGCACACCGCTGTTCGAAGGCGTGAATGAAGGATCTGACGACGAGTGGCTGCAAAGTCTCGGCTAAGCCACTTTTGTGGGAGGGCCTGGTCTGCGGGAGGTCCTTTGACCGAATAGAACCCTGCTGCAACCGGCGAGACGTAAATCACAGTCAGATCAGTGGCTTCATGGCATTGTGCAACAGGAATCGTAACGGGTCCGGAACTCGCGATCAAAAAAACGCAAATGACAGATGACTTACACAATGGCGCGACGCGCGAGGAATTTAGCAATGTAGGTAATGTGCTGCGGTTACATGTGCCCAGTGCACAGGGGTTCTGCTACTACGATGTGCAGCGCACCTGTCTGTGGTCCAGCGCTGGAACGGTCGATTTTGAGATCGACAATTACATTTCCGAACTCCCTGCTTCTGTTGTTGCCGATGGTAAGTCCGGTCCTGGCATTCTGCGTCGTACGCTCGCGTCAGGCCGTACTCTTCTGGTCTTGATGGTTGCGGGTGAAACTCACACAACGCTGGGACTGTTCGTCACTGTATTTTCAAGGAACGCCGGCAAGTCCTCCGCTTTTGACCCGGAAGCACTGCAGACCCGATTGCTATCAATAATTCAGTTGATCGGCGCAAACCTGCAGCTCTCGAATAACGTAAACGTTGCGCAAGCTCGAGCCGAAGAGGCCGAGCAAGAACTCAAACTCGTCTACCAGGTGGACGAAAAGATTCACGGGACATCGCGAAGTC
>CAZSDL010000029.1:0-21693 GCA_964605635.1 uncultured Woeseiaceae bacterium | reverse complement strand
AATGAGCGTAGGTCGTGATGTCTGTCAAATACGAGGTCTTACGCTCATAGTAGGATACGGCACCAACGAGTTGCGCGAACCCGAGATCGCCCTCGATCGTCAGCGAGCCCATGTTGAACTTTTCTTCGCGCCACTCATTGTGGAAACGAACGACCTGTAAGTCACCGACGAACGGATCGTAGTAATTGTCCGCGCCGGAGTCCGTGGTCTGGTGGTGATAGGACAGGGTCGTCGACCAGCGGTCGTTCATCGCCCAGAGCAGGTGCACGCGGCCGCCAAAAACGTCGGCATCGTTCCAGCGTTTCTCGACGGAGTCCGCGTTGTCGAGCGTGCCCCACTGCGCGGGGGCTTTATTGTCCCCGTCGAGGCCGTACCAGTCGGCGGTATGGCCGAAAACGTTATCGATAAAGCCGCCGTCATGATCGTTATAGCCGGCAATGCGAAGTGCCAGCCGGTCTTCGACGAGCGGGAGGTTGAAGACCAGAGAGCCGCGATAGCTTGCATCGCTGTCGCTGCCGGCACGCACCTCACCGTCGAACACGGCCTCGAACTCGTTCAGCAGCGGCTGGTTGGTAATGATGCGCAGCGTACCGGCCTGGGCGTCAGACCCGTACAGCGTGCCTTGTGGCCCTGATAGCGCCTCAATCCGCGCGATATCGACGGCCCGTATGTTTGGCTGGGACCCGACCTGGGTAATCGAGATCTCATCGAGATAGACCGACGAGGTCGACTGGCCCAAATAACCCGCCCCGGTTATGGCGCCGCGGAATACGACGGTGCTGGAGCTGGGTCCATAGTTGACCACGTTGATGGATGGTACGAAGCGGGAGTAATCCTCCATGCTCTTCGCGCCCATCAAGGCCAGCGATTCCTGGCTAATGGCTTGAATGGCCGACGGAATGGTTTGCGCCGATTCCGTACGCTTGCGCGCGGTAACGACGATTTCTTCGAGTGCCCTCGAGTCGGCGGCGTCCCCGGTGGCATCCTGGGCCATGGCGTAATGCCCGGGATAAAGTGCGGCGGTGACTGCGGCGGCAACAGGCGAAACCACCCGATTCGGCATGCGGAACATCATCTTGTCCTCCCCCTGCGAGCGACCTTCGAAGGTCACCGCATGTGCCTTCGTTCTCCCGAATTTATTGCAGATGCACATTAATGGCAAGGAGATTGGCGCGCCGGCCAACGTCAACGTCGATTCTTCGCTAAATCTGGTTATTTCGACCCGGCATCCATTGGCTCCAGGTCGAGCAGGGGTTTCAGTATGTGCAACAGCTCGCCCAGCTGTTTCTCGTAATTGCGCCAGATACCGACGGAACTGGAATAAATCGGCCGGCGGACCTGCTCCGAGCTCGCCGTTTTCACTGCCCGTTGGGTCTGGTGAAAGTTCAGGCAGTTCTCCTCGAACGGCAGGCCGCAGAAATCCAGCATGCGGCGAACCTCACGCTCGAGGTCGGCGACGACCTCTTCGTAATGCACGTCGAGCACAAAACCGGGCAGGACCCGGTGCCAGTGCTCCAGCAGCCGCTGGTACTGCAGGTAATATTCACCGAGCTCCGTGAGGTCGTAGGTGAACGGCTGGCCGCTGGCGAATAGCTGCTTGTAACTGCCGAGACAGCTGTCTGCCGGATGTCGCCTGGCGTTGATGATCTTCGCATTCGGGATGGCGAGCTTCAAAAGACCCACAAATACGAAGTTGTTCGGATTCTTGTCGATAAAGAACGAGGCGCCGCTGCGATGTTTCTGCGTCCTTTTCAGGTAATCCCGGCCAAGGCGCGCCCAGCCTTCAGGCTTGAGTCCGCTCAATGTATGCGGAAATAGCTCGTTCCTGCGACTGCGGAAGCTGCGCACGACCTTCGACAGGTCACTCAGTTCATGCGTGCCCTCGACCTGGCTGTGCGACGCGAGAATCTGCTCGATCAGGGTTGACCCGGAGCGCGGCAGGCCGACGATAAAAATCGGTACCGGATGCAACGCGGCGCCCGTTCCCTGCGCCAGGAGAGTCTCGTCGAAAAAGCGGATCACGCGGTCGTGCGTGGTTTCGGTGTCGACCGGGTCGTAGGATTCATGCGACCTGCGCAGCGTGTTGCATTGCTCGAAGTTCGCGAACGCCGTGTCAAAATCTCCGCGCGCCTCAAACTCGAGACCCAGTGCATTGTGCAGCATGCACAGGTCCTCGTCCGGCAGGGCTCCGTCCCGGACCAGGGCTTCCATGGCCGCAACTTCCGCCTGCTCGAAACGAAACGTCTTGAGATTCGCGAGGCTCCAGTACGCTTCCGCATGCTCCGCTTTGGTCGCGATACAGGCGCGGTACTGCGCGATGGCTTCCTGCTGGTCGCCAAGCGTCTTGAGGTGGTGCGCCATGCCGCACATGGCCGCTGCTTTTCGCGGCGCCAGTTCCAGCGTCCGGCGATACGCCGCGACGGCTTCCTCGTGACGGCCGGCGACACCGACGACGCCGGCATACACCATGTGCGACTCCGGTTTGTCCGGCTCCAGTGCCAGCAGCTGTTGCGCGCTCTTTGTTGCCTCGTCGTATTTTTCCTGTTCACGTTGCGCGTCCACGAGGTCGACCCAGGCACGCGCATAGTTCGGCGCCAGTGACGTGGCGCGCAGCAAAAAGACTTCCGCCTCATTGAACCGCTTGTTCAGCGAGGCGATGCCGGCCAGCAGGCGCGCCGCCTCGACGTGGTCCGGATCGCGTTTCAGGATACTGCGAAAGATGTCCTCGGCCGTCTTTACGTCGCCTGCCTGCTGCAAGGATTCGGCCTCGCGAATCTCCTGCTCGAACGCCATGTGGGTTCTCGGAGTCCGCTTCTCGCCGGCCGCGCCACCGTTGGTTGCGTCTGCGACCTGCCTGGCCCTGTCGATCTTCGCCAGCGTCACTGGCCGGGCGGGGTCCAACCGCAGCGTCTTTTCGTAAGCCTCGATGGCCCGGCCGGCACGGCCGGTTGCCAGCATCAGGTCGCCGTATACATCGTGCGCCGCGGCAAAGCCCGGGAATAGCCGCATGGCAGCGGTCGCGTGGCGTTCGGCATGCTCGAACTGCCGCAGGGCCAGGTAGGCTTTTGCCGCCAGGCACATCGTGTTGGCGTCGTCGGGAAAGAACCGCAAGGCGTCCTCGCAAAGGCTTGCCGCTGTTGCGTGCTGGCCGGCGCGAAGTTCTCGCAGCGCCTTCTCGAACGACTGCCGTTGGCGGGTGGTGTCCGTTTCCATTGCTAGCCAATCGACGGTAGTTCCCGGAAATTGCAACACATCGCTGCTACCTGCGCCAGCCGGCGTGGGCTTGTGGCAGCAACCCGAACGCACTAACCTCGTTGGCTTCCGGCATCCTGCCGCGACCGGCGAGATAAGCAAACGGCGCTCGTGAACACATACCTGCAAGCGGCGCGCAGCCGCGACTTTTGCGTTTCGGCCGAGATCTTTCTGAAACCGGAATCGAACGCCACGACCATCGCCGCGCAAGCGAAGCTGTTGAAAGATCACGTCGACGGCGTGCTTCTCACCGACAACCAGTTCGGGCAGCTGCACATGTCGACACTTGCCGCGGCCGCGCTCCTGATTGCCAACGGTGTCGACCCGATCATGCAATTGAGTTGCCGCAACCGTAACCGGATTGCGCTGCTGAGCGACCTCCTGGGCGCCGGTGCGCTGGGTATCACCAGCCTGATGCTCGTAAAAGGCAATCACGTGCCGGACGGTTTTAATCCGCGTCCCAAGGCGGTGCTCGATCTCGATGCGACGGAGCTGATTGCAACGGCGACGCAGATCCGTACGGACGAAGGGTTGCCCACGCTGTCCGATTTCTACGTCGGCGGCATCGTGACAGCGCATCGACCGGGACCGGACTGGACACCCCGCACACTGCTTCGAAAAGTCGAGGCGGGCGCACAATTCATGATGACAAACGTGTGTATGGACGGGGCGATACTGAGGAGCTGGTTCCGGCAACTGGTGGCCGCAAAAATCCTGCGTCGCGTTGCCATGATCGTATCGATTGCGATTCCGGAATCGGCGGACGACGCACGCTGGCTGCGCGAGAATCGCCCGAATTTCCAGATTCCCGATGCGCTCATTCGCCGCCTCGAGCAGTCGCGTGACGCACAACAGGAAGGCGTTGCCATCGCGGCAGAACTGCTTGCGGACGTGGCGACCATTCCCGGTGTTTCCGGCGCGCACCTGATCGCCACGCGCAACCTGGCTGCGATCCCGGCGGTTCTGGCGGCAGCAGGCATGGCACGGCAAACCTTATGACGGCGACAAGCCGTCCGGAGTCGGTCAGGGGCATCGTCGAGTCGGTGCTCGCACTGGCGCGAGCCGAGCGGCTCGATGACGCCGAGTCGTTATGCCGCGAGCATCTCGCCGCATTGCCCGAAGACGTCAATCTCGTGGCCACGCTCGGCGCATTGCTAATCAAGAAGGGTCGATACGGCGAGGCACAGAAGTGCCTCGAGCAGGCGATCGAACTGGAGCCGCGCTTCGCGAAGCCGCACGAGGACCTCGGCGCGCTTTACCTCGCGAGCGGCCGGCCAGCCGCTGCGATTGCGCCGTTCGAAACCGCAATCGGAATCGATCCGCAACAGGCGTCCGCATATCACGGACTGGCGACGGCGTTCGAACGCAGCGGTCGCAGCGAGGAAGCAGACGCCGCGAGGAAGCGATTCCTGGCTCTGTCGCCTGGCAGCAAGGCGCTTGCGGAGGCGGCACAACTGCGACTCGCCGGGCAAACCGGCCGGGCCGAGAATATTTGCGGCGAAATTCTGGCGAAGGATCCACGCAACATTCATGCGCTGCGGCTGCTGGCAAAGATCTGCGCGGACACGCAACGCGATGCGGCCGCCGAAGGTCTTCTTCGACGCATCATCTCGGTCGCGCCCGATTTCCTCTTCGCTTACAAAGACCTCGCCTGGCTTTTCCTCGAACGCAGCAACTTCCACGAAGCAATTACGATGCTCGATCAGGCGGTCGCGCTAAGTCCGGACGCTGCGGATCTCCATCTGGCCATGGCCGACACCCTGTCCATCGTCGGCCGCTCGGCGGAAGCACTGGCTGCCTATGACAAGGTCCTCGCGTTACAGCCCGACAGTTCACGCGCGCTGCTCGGCCGCGGTCACATGTCGCGCATCCTCGGGCGGCGTGAGGAGTCCATTGAGTCATACCGCCGCTGCGCCGCAGTACGTCCGGATGTGGGTGATGCATGGTGGTCGCTGGCGACCGTTCGCGGGCTTACGTTTACGGAGTCCGAGCGTGCAACGATGCAGCAGCAGCTTGCCGCGGCGGAGCCCGGGTCGGATTCCGCCATTGCATTGCAGTTCGCGTTGGCCCGAGCCTGCGAGAAAGACGGAGACTACGAAGAGGCCTGGAGTTATTACGCGGCGGCGAACGCGGCCAAGCGGCGCATGGTCGCCTACGACCCTGTCGAGCTCGAAACGCAGCACGACGTGCGGCTGCGCATGTTCGGCGAGCGGCTCAAGCGGGAGACAATAGCGGCCGGCGCCGGGCGGTCGCCGCGACCGATCTTCATCACCGGCGTACCTCGATCAGGCTCGACGCTGATCGAACAGATTCTTGCCTGCCACGGAGACGTTGAAGGCTGCGGCGAGCTGCCTTATGTCATCATGCTGGCGGCGAAAGCCGGCAAGAACGCCGAAGCTGGCGCGCCGTCCAGTCTCGAGGTGACCGCAGCGCTGTCGCCCGACGACTGGCTGGCACTCGGCGACGAGTACCTCCGCAATTCGCTCGCGCATCGCGCAGGGAAGACGCCTTTCTTCACCGACAAGATGCCGGCCAACTTCGGTCACCTCGGATTCATCCGCCTGATGTTGCCCGAGGCCGTCTTCATCGACGCGCGGCGCAACCCGCTCGATACCTGCGTCGCGAACTACCGCCAGCTGTTCGCGCAGGGAAAAAACCAGAGTTACGATCTCCTGGAGCTCGGCGAGTATTACCTGGAGTACCTGCGGGTCATGCGGCACTGGAATCAGGTAATGCCCGGCCGTATCCTGACCGTGCACTACGAGGACGTCGTTCGCGACCTGGAAGGCCAGGTTCGCCGGCTACTGGCACACTGTGGGCTGCCGTTCGACGAGCGCTGCCTGCGCTTTCACGAGAGTGATCGACAGGTCAACACGGCCAGTGCGGATCAGGTGCGAGAGCCGATCTACGAGGACGCGCTCGGCTACTGGAAGCACTACGAGTCGAAGCTGGGACAGTTACGGGAAATTCTTGCGCCCGCCCTGTAGTTCCGCCGCCGGATGGCACATTTGCCCGGCCTGAACCTTACGCTGAAGTTCCTGATGCAGTTTTCGTCATTCCGGCCACCTGATCGCGTGGCACGTAGTCGAAGATAAACGTGATGCGGTCTTCGCTACCCTTGTTCATCACGGAATGCGTCAACTGGTTGTTGATCTCGTACGCATGGCCGACCTTGAACTGGTAGGGTCGGCCGTCGATCATGAAGCGTACGCGGGGGTTGGTCGAGATCGGCACGTGAATGCGGTGACCGTGATGAAAGGACGGATGCCGGTCGACATGCGGCGTGATCTTGCCGCCCGCGACGAGCTTCGCTGCGATTGCGCGGATAACGGTACCGCCGGGTTCGTAATGCCGGCTGATGATGTCGTTCATGAGCGGCAGCGCAACGTCCGCGAGCCGCGCCCAGCCAGGCTCTTTCTTGACGACGATGTCGGGCCAGCGGTCGATGTCAACAAAAAGCACGACGATCGACTGGGTCGCGTGGTGGACTTCGAACGCTTCCTGCCGATAGTTGTCCTCCTGCCACGCCCGGTCTTCCTGGGCAAGCACGGCTTCGCGCAGGGCAGTGCTGTCGACGGTGCCGAGTTCGCGCAAGGGGATGTCGATGTTCATACGTTCGCCGAAGATGGGTAGAGGCTAAATTAACTGGATTATATAGGGTTTCGGCACCGCGCCTGAAGAAGCCGCTAGTTCAGACGAAACACAAACTCTTGCATGCCGTTACCGAGCAACCTCGCGTGTTCGATCGCGAACTTGCCCATGTTGCTGCCCAGGAACTCAGGGGAATAGCGCGGTGCGGCGACCATCGCGCCGGGCGTCGCGCGATCGAGCAGCTTCAGGTCTTCGGTCGGCACGTAGCGGCCGGGACGACCGGACATCGAGCGTTCCGAGTAAACGATGAGGGCGTGCGCGAGCATGCCCGGGCGACCGCGCGCTGCGATGGCGCGCATCAACGCCGACATTGCGTGCGGCTGCAGGTAATTCAGCAAGTCCCAGCAAAGAACGAGATCGACAGCATCATCTGAGCGGTGCTCGGGCAGCAGCGATGCTGCCAGTGCGTCAAGAACGTCCGGCGGTGCATCGCTGTTCAGACGGTCGATGCCGCTTTCGTCGGCCAGATCAGCAATTTCCACGCGGCACCGCGACCGGCCGAGCAGCGAGAGCAGCGGTGTTGAAGCGGCACCGAGGTCGAGAACAATACGACGGCCGGCCCCATCGAGTTGCCCGACGAGCTGCCGGAACAGTGGCGCGTTCAACAGCTTCGGCGGCTCGATCGGCGCCCTGGCCGTCGCCCGACCCATCGTAGAAATCCTGGGAGTGGACCTGACCGTTATCGCGCTCCGACTTGCGGACCTGTTCCCGATGCCGCTTCCTTGACGAGATCCTTCTGCGCGATCTTCGGCTCGCCTGGTCTGGCGGCCGGACGCTCGCCACCTGGTTTGGCTGCTGCCTTCATGTTCGCCTTGCCGAGCGCTTTCTCGACGGCGTCCTGGTCCATCTCGATAGTGCCCTTGAACTTGGCACCTTCCTCGATCCCGACCTTCGGCGCGGTGATGTTGCCGCGCACATGCGCACTGATGTTCACGACGATTCGCTCGGATGCGTAAAGATCGCCTTCCGTGGTTCCGTCCACCGTGATTGACTTCGCGTAGACATCGGCCCTGACTTTGCCTTCCCTGCCGATGGTCAGATTGCTGTTTCGGAGCTCGACGGTGCCGCTGACGTCACCTTCGATGCGCAGGTCCTCGTTGCCGCGAACGTCGCCGTTTATCTCAATGGATCGCCCGATGACCGCGCATTCGCCGTTGACACTGGCTGCCCCTGCTCTGGACTGATCGGCGTTGCGCTGTGGTGCAGCCGACCTGAAGGCCGCTGCGTCGTCTGTCCCATCATCCTTCTTGCCGCGCTCAAACATTTCATCCCCTCCTTACGCCCTTATATTAGGAGTAAGTAGCACGCGACTCCGGGGCAAACAAGTGTCGCTGACCAGCGACGTCTTGCAGGCACCGGGATGAAAGCCTGCATTGGCCTGGCCATTGCGGCTCGTTGTAATTCCCCGCCGTCATCGCGATTATGCGAACCTGGATGTTCCAGAGCAGAAGGCAGGATTTTGATCAGACGGCTTTTCGACCAGATCGTCGGCGCCATTTCTGAGCCGGAGTCGAGCGAAACCGACCCGGCTGCACGGGACAAGGCGATTCGCAGGACGACGGCCGTGCTCATGCTGGATGTCGCGCTCGCCGACAAGGTGTTCAATCAGAGCGAGCTGGACCATCTGCGGGCAATCGCGGAGTCGCACTTTGGTCTTGGGCCGGAGGAAGCCAGCGAGTTGATCGAGGAGGCAAGGAATGAAGCCGAAGAGCTCGTTTCCCTGCACGAGTTCACGCAACTCCTGCATCAGCATCTGACGGAAGACGAGAAGGCGACAATCATCGGCATGCTGTGGCAAATCGCCTACGCGGATGGCCGGCTCGACAAGTACGAAAACTCGCTGGTGCTGAAGATCAGCGATCTGCTTTACGTGAGCCGCGGCCGGGTGATGCGGCTGAAACACGACGCGGCGCGCGCGGCAGAGCAGTAGCAGAGGTGGGGTCGCAAGGTGCTGCAGGCTTACCGCTGGCAGTACATCGTGTCAGGCGCGCATGATCAGGCAGTTCAGGAGAGGCGCCGCGACTCCTTGATCAGGTCATACGCGGTATTGATCTCGCGCGACCGCTCCTCGGCGATTTCGCGCATGCTTTCCGGAAGTCCCCGCGAGGCGAGCTTGTCGGGGTGGTTCTGGCTCATCAGGCGCCGGTAGGCACGCTTGATGTCGCTGTCGCTGGCGTCCGGACTCACGCCCAGGGCGGCGTAGGCGCTGTCGATACGGTCACGAGTGGGAGTGCCGGCGGTCGACGGCCCGGAGGAGGCCATGCGCAGCAAAGCCTCGAGCTGCGCCACGTCCTGTTCGGTCAGGCCAAGACGCCGCGCGATGCGAACGAGCATTTCGTGCTCGGCCGGATGCACCTGGCCGTCGGCGGCAACTGCGATGCACTGCAGTTGGAGAAATAGCTGTAACAGCGGACCACGACCGCGTGCGACTTGTGCGAAACGGTCGACCGCCGTGTCAACATCGAAATCCGGCGCCTTGCCGCGATTAAAAGCAGCCTTCGCGGCCGTGCGCTGTTCGCCCTGCAGATGCAGCCGGTCGAAGAGGGACTCGACAACCTTGATCTCATCGCGCGTAACCACGCGATCCGCCTTGCAAAGCGCTCCCATGATCGAGAAAGTCGAATCGAGTAACTGGGTTTGGACGACCTGCAGCCGGCCGAGCAGGTTGTGGCGAAGAATTCGACTTGCGAAGTAGCCGAGGGCCGCACCGACCAGGAGCCCCGGGAATTTACCTAGCAGCAGGCCGATAACGGCGCCAATGACGACTAATAGCATGGTGCAAGTCCAGACGCGGATATCGATGTGGAATGGGCCCCGCACAATGTGCGTTGACGAACAGACGATGGCAAGCTGATCGCGGAATCTGGGATTGGCATCAGTTCCTGAGCGAGTGTACGAAAGGTGGCGGAAATTTCCATAGCTGATGAGCAACGCAAACGATCGGACGGGTCATTGGCGCGGCTACAGCGGCTGGCGTGGTTGATGGATAAATCCATCCGATTGCCCGGGGGATTCAGAATCGGCGCGGACGGCATTATTGGCCTGGTCCCCGTGGTCGGCGACTTCGCCACGGCGTGCGTGTCGTCGTACATCGTCGCGGAGGCAGCTCGTATTAAAGTGCCGAAAAGCGTCCTTCTACGCATGGGGCTGAATGTACTGGTCGACTTCGTAGTCGGGTCGGTTCCCATTGCCGGGGACCTGTTCGACTTCGCATTCAAAGCGAACCTGCGCAACATTGCATTGCTGGAGTCGTACTTGAACAGGCCGAGTCCGACACGTACCCGCAGTCGATGGGTAGTCGCGGCCGCCCTTTTGCTTATCGTCCTCGCCGCAGTGGCTGCGGTGACAATCGTAATCAAGCTCACGCAGTTTCTCTGGACAACGTTTGCCGGTTGACTGAGGATTTCTCGGGAAAGCGTGCCAACAACAGGGGCAATACGGTTACGTTGAATAGCAGGGCACCGGTAAGCGCAACTCCGGTCAATAAGCCGAACAATACGCTGGGCACAAAGTCGGAGAACGCGAGCGAACCGAATCCGACTACGATGATGAGCGTCGTATAGAGTATGGCAAACCCGACGCTGGCATGGGTCTTTCGAATGGCGGTGGCCGGGTCCGACTTGCCCGCTTCGATTCGATAGCGATGAATATAGTGGATGGCATCGTCGACGGCGATGCCCATAGCGACGGCGGCGATCGTAATCGTCATCAGATCGAGTGCAATGCCAAACCAGCCCATAATGCCAAATACCGTCGCCGTGACCAGGACATTCGGGACAGTTGCAATGGTCGCGATGCGCAACGAACGGAAAATAACGAGAAAAGCGACAAATACGGCGACGAAAACAATGCCAAGTGTCACTAACTGCGAACGGTACAGCCGCTCCAGAATGTCCTGGTAAAGCACGAACAGGTTCGTCATCCTGTAATCTGCATCCTCGCCAAGGACCGCTTCGACATCGCTGCGCAGGGCCTGTAGCAGTTCGCCGCGATCGAGGTCCGGCGTCGTGTCCTGAATCCGCAAACTGATGCGCACGTCGCGCGATTCAGGTGAGAAATAGGACCCCAGCAGCGAGTCACGCAGATCCTCGTCCATCAATCGGTACGCTGCCGTTATCTCGTATTCAGTCAGTGGCATCCCGTCGTTCACTTCTCGCGCCAGTTCCGTGTAATTGACCAGGGACAGAACCTTGCCGACGGCTTCATGTTGTTCGAGTAACGCCTGTATTTTCTGCATCGTCGTAAAAGTTTCCGCCTCCATCAGGAGTTCCCCTGCAGCAGGCGGTGTCGTGTAAACGATGTCGAGAGGCGTCGATCCGCCCATATGCTCGTCAATGAAGGTCAGTTCACGATGTGCATCTGTGGATTCTGCAAAATAGTTGATGAAGCTGTTTTCGACGTCGAGCCGCAGAAACCCGGCGACGCACACCAGGAACAGGATCGACGTGGAGATGCCGATCAAGGCCGGCCGCGAAATCGACAGCTCCGCGAAACCCCGCAGTAAGCGACGCACTATGCCGGTCTCATCAACCTCAGTGCGCTGATTAAGAATGGTCAACAGCGCCGGGAACAGCAGCAGCGTGATGCCCAGCGAGACCGCCATTGCGATCATCATCATCCAGCCGAAGCTGATCACTGGTTGCAATCCGCTTGCGAGTAACGACCCAAAGCCGATCGCAGTCGTCACTGCCGTGTACAGGCTGGGCGGGATCTTGGTGCGCATCGTTTCGCGAATAAGCTGCGGTTGCTGCCAATCGGAATTGACGCGCGCATACTCCCGGTACTGGACAATCAGGTGCACGACAAGGGCCAGGGTCAGTATTAGCTGCAGAGCAATGAAGTTGGCAGAAATGACCGTGGCTTTGAACCCGAGCAGTCCAAACAGACCAATCGTGCACACGATGCTCGTCAAACAGCACGCGAAGGCAACCAGGATCCAGCGAAACTCGCGAAATAAAATCAGCAACAGAATGGCGATAAGGCAAGCGATCGCCGCACCGAAGACGACCAGATCGTTGCGGACGATCTCCACCAGTTGATACCCCAGCACGTGAACCCCACCAAGGTAGATATTGGCAGTGTCTTCATACTCTGCAACGATATTCCGGATCGCTTCGACCTCACCATTGCGAACGTCGGTCAACTCCTTTTGCAATGGAGCCACGTCGAGACGCAGTTGCTCGAGTTCGTCCTCTGCCTCTTCGCCCGGGGTGCTCTCCAACCCCGCTGCTTCAAGCGCCGTTATTCTGCTTTGCAGCGCCGCGAGCTCGCTGTTCGGCCGGAACAGGACTTGCAGTGCCGTAACCGTGAGTTCGCTATCGACCAGCAGATCTTCGTAGATCGGGTGATCCCGTAACGCCGATGCAATGGCGTCGATGGAGAAGCCGGCGCGCTCGATCGTCAGTGCCGCGGGATCCATGTCGCCCATGCTTCCCTCACCGGCCAGAGTGGGCAGTGGAACATTGAGGATGGAGCGGACCGACTCGACGCGTTCAAGCTGTTCGATATCATCGCTGAGCGACCGCAAGTCCTCGAAGGTCTCCGCGGAAAGCAAAGGCCGGTCTTTCGGCTGGTAGGCGACAAAGAGAAACTCTTCGGGCGAGAATTCTTCCGAGACGAGCTTGCTCTGGATGTATTTCTCGTTGCCGTGGGTCAGGAGGGTATCCGCGGAGGCATCAATTTCGAAATGCCGTATATGCCAGCCCAGCACGCCGGTAATGGCGACTACAACGAGCAGGATCACCCACGCGCTTGGGACGTTCAGGTTCTTCACGAGTTTTGCCTATTTTCTGTATGCGGCGTCGCGCTGAATTCCCTGCAAGTGCAGGTTGCGCATAAAGATGTAAGGGTCTTCGCTCTGTTCTATCAGCTTCTCGTAGTCCTCGGCGCTTTGCGCGAATTCGTGGAAGAAGCCGTAACTCATCACCATGAAGGACTCGGGGTTGTCGAGCACATACGGGATCGGATGCAGAAAATAGTCGACCACTCTCGCCGTTGCGTTTCGCGTATCCGAGGGACCGAAGAACGGCAACACCAGGTAGGCGCCGTAACCCGCGTTGTAATGGGCCAGCGTTGCGGCAAAATCTGTCTCGGCCCGCTCCAGCCCGAACCAGGCTTTCGCCGGATCGAAAAGGCCCAGGAGCCCAATAGTTGTGTTGATGCCGAATCGCGCCAGGTTGCGTCCACTCGACCTGAATTCGCCCTGAAAAAGGTTGTTTACCGCATATATCGGCGACTCCGCGTTATCGAAGAAGTTATCGACTCGCTTATCGACCGGCTCCGGCACTATATTTGCGTAGCCCTTGCCGAGTGGTATCAGTACGTAACGTCCAACAATGTCGTTGAAGCCGAATACAAACCGGTTGAAAGGCATGAGGGGATCGTTGTAATCGTCATAACTGACGACGTTCGGATCGACACTGATGACATTTGGATCGACGTTACCCGATGCGTTGTCTTTTGCCGAATTGCCTGGGTCAGGCACCTGCACCGACTCCAACGGCGCCGGATCGGCGGCTTGTGTGGCACATCCGGCCAGGAAGCAGGCAGCCAGAACGCCGGCGAGCAAGCCGGAAAGTTTCAAAACCCGGTAGTCCGGGCCAAAAGGTCGCACAATTGAGATTTTCAGAGTCCCGCCCTCCGCCGATTCGCCGGCTACCAGCTTTAGCCAAGCAAGAGCCGTGCCATGCGCTGCGGGCACGTTCCAGACCTGACGCAATGCAAAACGGCGTGGCCGATTGCAGGATTTACACGCGGCTTGTCAGATGCGGCACCGCCAGGCGATTAATACCGGCTCAGGCCCGGGTCGGTACGAAACTTGCTTCAAATGCAGGCAACATTTCTCAAGGCACAGGACGTTGAGGCGAGTTCTCCTGACATCAGTCGGCATCGCGGCAGTGGTCGCGATAGCCTACACAGCGATTCTCGGCTGGTACGACGGCGAGCGTATTCGCGCTGTGGTATCGGAGCGGATGCTGGAGCGCTATGGGGTGGACCTGCGTATACAGAGTTTGCAGCGAAGCTTCGAGTGGCGGCCCTTGATACAGGTCGAGGGCTTGCGAGTCGCAAACGCCGAAAACCTTGAATACGAACTCATTGAAGTGGATACCGCGTCTTTCAGGATTCATCCATGGTCTTTCGTCATAGGTACGCTGACATTCGATGACATTTTCATCGATGGCCTGCGGATCACCGTACCTGTCAGTGAGGAAGAAGGGGCACTCTACTGGGATCCGCTCGTAAATGCCGTGTCCGAGTGGTTGCATCGATTCGACTGGTCACTGCGCGAATTCGAGGTGCGCAACCTGCAATCCGAAGCTCGCAATATCACTAACGATAATGACTTCCTGGTGTCTGCCGGCAATATCAAAGGAGCTATGGCAGATCCCGCCGACCTGGTTCTCGTAGCATCGGATCTGCAGGCCAACCTGGAAACGACCTTGCCTTTGCGTCTTACCGGCACCGCGCGAATTGGGCGCCTGGAACTCGGGCGCCAGCGCGGCGCTTTGCCCGTAACACTCATTATCGATGGCAGTATTGGGGACAAAAGTCTGGACATTCGCGCACAGGGCGGCAACCTCCTGGACGGAGATCCCATGGCACGGGTCCCTTTGCATGCTTCGATCAAAGTCGGTGAATCGGTCGGGCAGCTCGATGGCACCATGAGCCGTGATCACGCAACGCACCTGGATCTGTTTGTGACTTTCGAAAAGCCGGGTGACGACGATGACCCCGACTTTTACGTCGAAATGAATGTCAGCGATCCGGGTACGGACTGGCAGCTGACTAGTATCCTTGCGAGGCGCGGTAATAGTGAACTGACGGGCGACCTTCTCATCGGTGATCGCGGCGAGCGGCGCTTTTTTGACGGCACCCTCGCGGTAACGAATCTCGAGTATCCTGAAGCCGACGACGAAGAAGAAGCTGACGAGAGTGAGGTATCCGACGTCCTGCCCGAAGGCGACCTGTTCTCCCATCTGCTGGATTTCTCCGAAAAGTTTGATGCCAATTTCCGATTTCGGGCAACAGATTCCCGGATTTATGGTGTGACTTTCGGCCAACTCGACATTCACACGTTGCTGGATCATGGCTCGCTGTCCAGCACAGTCGAGAAGGCTACAATCAGCGACGCTGAATTGTCGGCGAGATTCAACCTGACACCGGAGGAAGGTCAAACGACCATGGATTTCGAAGCGGCCCTGGAGGATGCATCACTGTCGGAACTGATTGCGGGCATCGATCGACTCGACGGTGTCACCGGAAGGTTCGACGGCAACATTAACCTGCGAGCGAGCGGGCACGACGGCGAAAGCGTACTGAATTCGACGGCAGGGCGCATGGTCCTTTTCCTTGAAGACGGCGAAATGCCGGATGAGCTTGCTACGCGCCTCGCCGGGGACGTGTTTACTGCCATATTCTCGGATTTCGACAAAGATGACACGACGCCTATACGCTGCGCGATAGTGGAATTCGCGGTCGAAGATGGCGTGGCCCGATCGGAGCGGATGATCATGGATACGGGCACTTTCAATCTATATGGCAAGGGGGAGATTCGACTCGGCGAGCAGCATCTCAACATTCACCTCGTGCCACGTGCAAAGGACTTCAGCCTCGTATCGATGCGTCTTCCATTGAGGATTGAGGGACCCTTCGACAACATCGAGCTCGATCCGAACGTTAGCAAGGCGGTCGCTTCTTTGCTCACGCCGATCGAACTCGGGCTGGAGGAAGATGCGAACTGCGAGCCCCCGCGCGTGGTGGCCGTGGAATAAACTCTGGTGACCAGCGTAGAAAGCATTTCGGCCGGAACGATCTGGACTTGTCCAATGCATCCGGAGGTCAAACGCGAAGAACCCGGGGCCTGCCCTGTTTGCGGCACGGCGCTGGAGCCAATGACGCCTACCGCGGACGAGGGCGAATGCGCCCCGGCGAAAACATTCCGGTCGATGGTGTGGTGCTCGAAGGTACCAGCCATGTTGATGAATCCATGTTGACCGGCGAGCCCGCACCCGTTTGCAAAAACAAGGACATGTCTCTATCTGCCGGTACGACGAACGGCAGCAGCGCCTTGATAATGCGAGCCGAACATGTGGGTGCCGATACGCTTCTGTCGCAGATTGTCCACCTTGTGGCGCAGGCGCAGCGCGCGCGCGCCGGTGCAGCGCCTCGTGGATCGTGTTGCCGCCTGGTTCGTTCCCGCGGTGGTCGCCATCGCGGTGGTCGCAGCCATTGATCGGCAATCTGCTGCTGATAGAGAAACACGACGTAGCAGTCGACGAATTGACGAAACACGCGGAGTCCGAGCGCGCGGATGGTGCGACAGCAATTTACGTTGCGGTCAATAACTCGGCCGCAGGATTGCCTGTGATTGCCGACACTATCAAGGATTCGGCCCAGGCTGCTATCGATGCGCTGCGAAAGGATGGTGTTCGGCTGATCATGCTGACCGGCGACAACATTCGTACGGCAGAGGCCGTTGGCAGGAAACTGGGCGTCGACGCAGTGCTTGCGGATGTGTTGCCGCAGGACAAGGCAGCAATCGTCAAGCGCTTGCAGGATGAAGGTCAGGTGGTAGCGATGGCGGGCGATGGAGTCAATGATGCACCGGCACTCGCCCAGGCGGACGTCGGTATCGCAATGGGAACCGGCACTGACGTCGCCATGGAATCGGCCAGCGTGACGCTCGTCAAAGGCGACCTGCGCGGTATTGCTCGTGCGCTTCTGCTGCTGTCGCCGGTCATCGCGAGCATTGCGATGAGCCTGTCGTCTGTTTCAGTAATCAGCAATTCCCTGCGCTTGCGTGCGGTAAAGTTATAAGTTGTCCCTGGGTCACTAGCGATAGGATTGGAAGACGCTTGGGCTGCCGTCCTCTGCAATAAGCAACACGTCGTAGGGGTCCTGAATATTGCCGTAAGCAGGCCCGTCCATTCCGGGGGAACCACGCGGCATTGCCGGAACGGCAATGCCGATTGCGTCCGGCCGTTCTTCCAGCAACCGGCGAATTTCCCGGACCGGAACGTGCCCTTCGATGGCGTATCCGTCGATTTCCGCGGTGTGGCAGGAACCGAAACGGACCGGCATGCCGAGGCGGAAACGGGCCTCGCTGTTGCCCTCTTCGTGACTCGTGACGGCAAATCCGTTGGCCTCGAGATACCGGATCCAGTCCTTGCAACAGCCGCAGTAAGGCCCGGTCCAGACTTCGATCGCCAACGTATTGCTCGCCGCTAAAGGCGCGCTGAACGGCAGGGTCAATGCGCCGGCGAAAAGCCCTGCAACGACCGCGCGGCGTTGCCTGTCCGGCTCCCGGTCTGCAAGAGAAAGGCCGGGTTCCGGATGCGCCAATTTCATCTCAATATCCGCCATAAGGTAACTTTGTGAGCAGAATACGGCTCAATAATTGCCGTACACTTGATTATTCAATTTTGCGCCATATAATGCTCAAAAACCCGATACTCACAAAATTTTGAGCAGAATATGGCGCAAAAAATCAATTACGAACTTGCTGTGAGCGAAGCTATCGAAGCCGACCTGGGCCGGCGACTCGAGGATATTCGTCTGGCCAGGAATATCAACCAGACGCAGCTCGCCAAAGAGGCCGGGGTTTCGCGCCGCACCATAACCCGACTGGAAAATGGCGGGGGCGTGTCCCTCGACACGGTTATCCGGGTAATGCTGGCGCTGGGCTTGGCAGAGCGCCTCGAAGGACTTTTGCCGGATCCCGGTGTCCGGCCTATTGATCGCGTTCGCCTCAAAGGCCGGGAACGGCAACGCGCACGCCCCAAAGCGAATGAGGATGCGGCCGAATGGCAGTGGGCGGACGATTCCGACCAGCCATGACGGACGCTGGCGTTAATCTCTGGGGACGCCAGATCGGTGCGATAAGCTGGCTCGCCGATCGCGAAATCGGTGTATTCCAGTACTCCCCTGAATTTGTCGACAGCAATATTCAGGTGGCGCCGCTGATGATGCCGCTCCGAAGGACGCCGTACGAGTTTCCTGCGTTGTCGCGGGAAACGTTTCGGGGTCTGCCCGGCCTGCTTGCGGATTCCCTGCCGGACAAATTCGGCAACGCGCTGATCGATGCCTGGCTCGCCAGCCAGGGCCGCCTGGCCGAGAGCTTCAACCCGGTCGAGCGGCTTTGTTACATCGGCACACGCGGCATGGGTGCCCTGGAGTTCCAGCCGGCCATTCTCGGCGCTCCTGCCCATCGCAAGAAAATCGAAATTGCGGCACTCGTACAGCTTGCAAACCGCGTCCTCGATGAACGCATCAGCCTGGCAGGAAAATTTTCCGGTACCGATGACGCGCACGTCATAGAGGACATCATTCGAGTCGGTACCTCTGCAGGCGGTGCGCGTGCCAAGGCAATCCTGGCCTGGAACGAAACCACGGGCGAGTTTCGCTCCGGGCAGGTCCCGGCAACGCAGGGGTTCAGCCAATGGCTGATGAAATTTGACGGCGTTGCCGGAAACAAGGACAAGGAGGCGGCCGATCCGCTGGGCTATGGGCTGACCGAATACGCCTATTACCGGATGGCCGTTGCGGCGGGCATCGACATGACCGAATGCCGCCTGCATCGTGAAGGGGGTCGGGCGCATTTCATGACGCGGCGCTTCGACCGCACGGACAACAGCGAAAAACTTCATATGCAGTCGCTTTGCGCCATGCTCCACTATGATTTCAACCAACCGGACGCCTACTCCTACGAGCAGGCGCTGCAGGCCATTCGACGCCTCGGCTTGCCGATGCGTGACATCGAGCAGCAGTTTCGGCGCGCGGTGTTCAATGTCATTGCCCGCAATCACGATGACCACGTCAAGAACATCGCCTACCTTATGGACAAGAAAGGTGAGTGGCGCTTGTCGCCCGCATTTGACGTTGCCTATTCCTACAACCCGTCCGGTGCCTGGACGAGTCGCCACCAGATGAGCATCAATGGCAAGCGCGATGGATTTGACCTCGACGACCTGCTCGCGCTCGGTCGTCTGGGCGGCCTCAAGCGGCCACGCGCCCTGGCAGTGATCGAGGAGGTTGATGTTTCGGTCGGCGACTGGCAAGCGTTCGCGGATGAAGCAGGCGTTGACACGAATGTAACGGAGCGGATTGGCAACACGCATCGCCGCCTCCGGTCCTTGCGCACCTGATAGCACGCCTTCGCAAACTGGCAATCTGAAACGTGTATATTACGGTTTCCGGCACCGCTGCACACAAATTACGGGGAGATGCGCATGGCAGTCGACATCAAGGTTAATGGCAACGAGCATTCGCTGGACGTGCCCGGTGACAAACCGCTGCTGTGGGTGCTGCGCGAGGACCTTGGGCTTACCGGCACCAAGTTCGGCTGCGGCGTTGCCCAGTGTGGTGCGTGCACCGTGCATCTCGACGGCCAGGCGACCCGTGCCTGCGTGTTGCCGGTCTCGGCTGTCGGTAACCGCGAAGTCACTACCGTAGAGGGTGTCGAAGGTCCCGCTGCCATGGCAATACGCTCGGCATGGCGTGAACTGGATGTCGTGCAGTGCGGCTATTGCCAGTCCGGACAGATGATGTCGGCCACGACGCTGCTCGCCGCGAATGCGTCGCCGACCGACGCGGACATCGACCAGGCAATGCGAGGAAACCTGTGTCGCTGCGGAACCTACGGGCGCATTCGTGCCGCCATTCACCGTGCGTCTGAGACCCTGGGGAGCTGACATGCTGGGTAAAAGAACAAATCTCCGCCTCCGGTCACCGATGCCAATCAATCGCCGACACTTTCTGCAGGTTGTCGGACTGTCCAGTGCCGGCTTCATGATCGGTTGCACGCCAGCGGACAACGGTCTAGGTGCGCAAGTGTCCGGCAGCACCGAGTCCGGCAGTACCGACATGGGTCCGTTCATTCGCATCGGCACGGACAACACCGTTACCGTCATCATCAAACATCTGGACAAGGGGCAGGGCGTCACAACCGGGTTACCTACGATCGTCGCTGAAGAACTGGATGCCGACTGGTCGCAAATGCGAGTCGAGTTCGCGCCCGCAGACGCGTCACGCTACAACAACCTTTTCTTTGGCCCGTTCCAGGGCACCGGCGGTTCGACATCCATTGCGAATTCCTGGACACAGTTGCGCCAGGCCGCGGCAGGTGGACGCGCCATGCTGGTTGGCGCAACAGCAGCGGCCTGGGATGTACCGGCCGAAGAAATCACCGTGCAACGCGGCAAACTCCGTCATGCCGGTTCGCAGAAGGAAGCGACTTTCGGAGAGATGGCGTTGCGAGCGGCCGACGTAAATCCGCCGGATGAGCCTGTGCTGAAGGATCCGGCTGACTTCTCTCTCATCGGCACGCGCCTTCCGCGCCTGGATTCCGCCGGAAAGACCGATGGCAGCACCCAGTTTACGATCGACTTCAATCGACCCGGCATGCTCGTGGCCGTTGTTCAGCATCCGCCGAAGTTCGGTGCAACGGTCAAATCCTTTGACTCCGAGGCGGCCCTGGCAGTGCCGGGAGTCACGGATGTCGTCGAGATCGCGCGCGGCGTTGCCGTTATTGCTGACAGCTATTGGTCGGCGCAGAAAGGTCGACAGGCCCTGACGGTCGACTGGGACTTTAACGACGCCGAGCTGCGCAGCAGTGACGAGTTGTTTGCCGATTACGAAGCAATCGCTGCGGGCGAAGGCGTGCCGGCCCGCAACGACGGCGAAGCCGGAGCGGTTCTGGCCGATGCCGCCAACATCGTCCGCCGTGAATTCCGCTTTCCGTTTCTCGCGCATGCCGCCATGGAGCCGATGGACTGCGTCGTCGAGTTGAGCGCGGGCGGTTGCGACATCTGGACCGGCTCGCAGTTACCGACCGCCGATCAGCAAATCGCAGCCGCGCTGCTGGGTCTTTTACCGGAACAGGTGACGATCCATACGCTATTTGCCGGTGGAAGTTTCGGCCGTCGTGCCGTGCCGGACAGTGACTTCGTGGCCGAAGCCGTCATGGTGGCGAAAGCAATCGACGGCCGGGCGCCGATCAAACTGCTCTGGTCACGCGAAGACGACATGCGTGCCGGTCGCTACCGGCCAATGAGCTACCACGTGCTGGAAGGCGCGCTCGACGCATCCGGAAACATCCAGGCGTGGCGCCACCGGGTGGCGATCCAGTCGTTCATGCGCAGCACGTTCTTCGAAGGGATGATTGAGAACGGCGTCGATGGCTCGGCGGTGGAAGGCGCGCGCGGTCTGCCCTATGCAATACCGAATGTGCGGGTCGACTGGCATGAGGTAGAAAACGGTGTGCCGACGCTGTGGTGGCGGTCGGTCGGGCATACGCAAAATGGTTACGCGACCGAAGTATTCCTCGATGAGCTCGCACATGCTGCCGGCAAGGATCCGCTGGAAATTCGGCGCGAATTGCTCAAGGATCATCCGCGACATCTTGCCGTTCTCGAGCTGGCGGCTGCCAAAGCCGGATGGGGTGAGTCACTGGGCCCGGGCCGCGGCCGCGGCATAGCAGTGCACGAGTCCTTCAGTTCTTTTGTGGCGGAGGTGGTCGAGGTGTCGGTCGCGGACAGTTCATTCACGGTGGACAAGGTAGTGTGTGCTGTCGATTGCGGCATTGCCGTGAATCCCGATGTCATCAAGGCGCAGATGGAAGGCGGTATAGCCTACGCGTTGTCGGCTGCCTTGCGCGAAGAGGTCACTCTTACCGAAGGCGAAGTGCAACAAGGCAATTTCGATCGCTATAGAATTCTGCGCATCGACGAGATGCCGGCGGTGGAAGTGCACATTGTGTCGTCGACCGAAGCGCCGACCGGTGTCGGCGAACCC
>CAZSDL010000028.1:0-21774 GCA_964605635.1 uncultured Woeseiaceae bacterium | reverse complement strand
CGCACATTCTTGATGTGCGGCGTCGTGCTGTTGCGATCCGAAATCGAAAACTGGCCCTGGTTGGCGGTCTTGATCTTGCCGAGTGTGCTCGAGGAATCTTCGGCAAACTTCTCGGCCACCGCCCGCGCGTTAATCGTCGATTCCTCGATCATGGCCGGCTTGATGTCGTTCAGTTTGGTAAAAATGTACTGCGTTTCGCTGCCGTATTGCGGGCCGGTCAATGCGATGCCGGCCCTGCCGAGCGTAATGGCATTCGCCATGGCTTGTCGGGCCGCATCCACGTTGGTTGAAAAAAGCGTGATGGTTGCGGTTGCCACGTAACGGTACTCGATATCCGCGGTACTTCCATAAGCTTGTGCGTGGCGGTCTACTACCATCGGCGGAGCGGTCGACACATCCGCCATATCCAGCCCGTTGTCCGCAAGAAAGCGATTGATCAGCTCGTTCTTTTCGGCAATCGATTCGTACAGTTCGTTCAAATCGTTGCTCGCCAGCTGGTACGACAACGGCCAGATCACCGTGTCGGCCGGCATTTCGCGTTCTGCCAGGCCTTTGACTTCGACGCTGCGCTCATGCGCTTTGACGTCGATAGCCGCATTGCCGGCAATGAGGCCGAGCGCTGCAAGTCCTGCAAAAATTCCGACCGCGAGTATCAGGGCGGCCAATGGGGAGGTAGGGTTCATTGCGTTTTCGTCCAGGGTGCAGTGATTGAGAGCATCGTTGCTCGACGCCAGCAGGGCGTCAATAGATGATTTCTGCCGTGACGACATAGCGCATCGGTCCACCGGGGTTCACGGTATCGAATGGATAACAGGTAATAAGCGAGAGCATCGGCACGTCCGTGTCGAGCATAAGGCTGGCGCGGCGCGCGTCCACGACGTCGATATCCACGACGCGGAACATGTGGCCGCGACCGTCGGGCCGGTCGACTTTCAATGAATCGCCGGTCCGCAGGTATTTCAGGAACTGGAAATGCGTGTCGCGATGGCCCGCTATGATGCTGTTGCCGACATCGCCGGGCAGCACGCTGGCACTGAGGCGACCCGGACCGAAAGCGAGCGTGCGTCCCGAGCCGCCTTCCAGCACGATCATGTCGACCTCGCCACCGCGCGCAGTCAGACGCGCTACGGGTCGCGTGTCCGCACTCGGCCACGGCCTTGTTTGCTCATCGCCCGATTCAGCGCGCCGCCATGCGCGCTGCAGCATTTCCTGCGCTACCCATGCCTTGGCAGGTATGTACGCCCCCTGGCCCAGTTGCCAGAACGCCAGCCCAAGTACACAGGTCATGACGATACTTCCCGTGCGGCGCTCAGCAGAAGCGGCGCGCACGGGAAGATGACCTCTGTGTATATGCGGGGTAGCGGCGCAGCCGCATAACGCATGCCAGGAATAAAGCAACGATCAGCGCTGCGACTGCTACCGCGTAGTGCAGTTGCTGCGCGGTCGCCGTGGCCGGCAGACCGAAGATTGCCTGCATGCTCTGGCCGTACGGCAGCAGGTTCGGTACCTGTTCGCGGACCTGCGTTGCGGGCGGTAGCGGCGTCCTGTCGACGGCGACCAGGCTGGTATGCGGGCTGACCAGATGATGTGCGAGCGCCATTTCGACGACGGTGGCACGAATCTCCTCTTCGTCCGCGCCGCTGCGTATGTCGTCCAGGAGTTGCTCGATTCTTCCCCGGGCCCACACAGACGCGACACCGGCGTGCTCGCGTTGCAGGGCAAGCGGCAATTGCACTTGCCAGCGCCCTGTCGGCGAGTCACCGGAAACCGTTAACTGGTCGCTCACACGCGGAGGATTCGGTAACCGGGCGCGCACCAACACAGGTTCGCCCGCGTAAAGATCAGGAACAATGTTAGGTACGGCGATCACATCCGTGCCACCGGTCCATTCAACCTGGATGCCGGTCACTTGTGGCTGCTCCAGCTTTCGAACAAGTCGCTGCATTCTTTCTTCGACTTCGTGCAACGCACTGATGAACGTAAAGCTGCCGCGGCCGGCTTCCGCCGCCTTGCGCATGAACAATCCGTTCGGTGCGGAACCAATCCCCACAGTGAAAAGACGCGCCGAACCCAGTTGCGCCTCGATCAGCTGGACGAGCTCCACTTCGTTGCCGACGCTGCCATCGGTGATGAATACGATTTGTCGCAGATGCGTCTCGCTGCCGGCTGCCTGCAATACCTGCTCCAGCGCCGGGCGCATTTCAGTGCCGCCGTTGGCAACGAGTCGCCGGACGTAGTCCCCGGCGCGATCGAGATTCCCTGCCGATGCATCGACGCTGCCCGGGAACAACGCGCTTGTTACGTTATTGAATTGCACCACGTTAAAGCGGTCCCCCGGCTGCAACCCATTAAGGCCCAGTAACAAGGCTTTTTTCGCCTGTTCAATCGACGTGCCATGCATCGAACCCGACGTGTCGATGACGAACACCAGATCGCGCTTTATTGTTGCGTGTTCCTGCTGCAGTTCGTCCGACTGATCGTCCGATTCATTTGCCGGCGGCAGTACCATCAGCAGGTAGTGCGCCATTCCATCCCGGGTCTCCGAGAATAATGCGGCCTGCGCAATCGATTCGGGTTTGGCCCGCCATGCCAGTTCGATGTCGTGATCCATGGGTGCGCTGCTGTCAGCCAGCACGACCTGGTGGTGGCCGCGTGCAGCGTCGATTTCCGTTACGGAAACCGGGTGATAGCGGCTGGCGATCAGCTCCAATGGCACGCCGGCCTCGATATCGGCATGCAGCGTGACCTTATGGTCACTCGATTGCGTCGTGACGGGCGGCGTTATCAGTGAGGCATCGGGCACGCGATCCGTATCGGCGGACCAGCCGGACCCTTTTCGGCCTTCCCGGGGTGTGCCCGGGATGTAACGAGGCGTCAACGTCAGCGGAATCCGCAGACTGAAGAGGCCATCGGCAAACGCGATCGTTTCCAGGTAGCCAATCTCGACGACGACAGTAGCGCCCGGTTCCAGATTGGCGATCGAGGTGGTAAAAAGGTTCGCGCGCTGTTGCTCGACCAGGCTCGTGCGCTTGCCCGCCTCGCGGGCCTCCGTGTATTCCTTCCTGGCCTGTTCCTTTTCGCGAATCTCTCCCTCGATCACGCGCTCGCCGATGTGCAGGCGCATGCGGTCGACCGCCGCGCCGTCCGGCAACGGGAACACGTAGATTCCCTCGACGCGATGCGGACCGTCGTTACGGAAGGTCTGGCGTACGGATGTGCGTGCAATCATGCCGCTCGCCTGGATAACGATGTCGGTGTTCAGCCGGGTGGCGGGCCGGTTGCCGAACGCTGTCGCCATAATGAGCGTCCCCGATTGCGCATCGGCCAGGCGAAGCACAGCGTCCTCACTCGCTGCAGCCGGCGTCATGCCGACTAGCGCCAGCAGGATCAACCATGCGCCGCGCCGCCAACTTCTGCTTCTTTCCGAGTGCATTCGCGCCTCCCTTGTTGTCGCCACTTGTTGTCGTTATGCGTTTCTTCAGCCTATTTGGGCACCTCATTGCGGCCGGCCGGAGGCGCTGTCATGGCAAAGGTGCGGCCTGATGTGGCAAATTGTGGCGTCCTGTCAATCGATCCGGCTCCCAGATGACCAAACGTATTGCAATCGTCGAGGACGAAAGCGCGATCCGCGAAAACTACTCGGCGGCGTTTCGTCGCGAGGGCTACTCGGTGGAGGGTTACGAAACGCGCCCTGCGGCAATGGCTGCATTTGAATCACGACTACCGGATCTCGTCGTCATCGATGTGAATCTCAAGAACGACGTCGAAGGCGGTTTCGAGCTTTGCCGCGAGCTGCGCGGCAAGGCCGCCGACCTGCCGATCATTTTTTTGACGGCGCGCGACAGCGAACTCGATGCCGTCTCGGGCCTGCGTCTTGGCGCCGACGACTACCTCACCAAAGACATCAGCCTGCCGCATCTGATGGCGCGCGTCGCCGCCCTGTTCCGTCGCCTCGATGCCATGCAAAAACCTCAGTCGGAAGCGAGTCGCCTGCAGCGCGGTCATCTCGAACTCGATGTCGATCGCATGACGGCGAGCTGGCGGGAACAACCGCTCGGGCTGACGCTGACGGAATTCTGGATCGTGCATTCCCTTGCCCGTTATCCGGGCCACGTCAGGAATCGTCAGCAACTCATGGATGCCGCGCAGGCAGTCCTCGACGACAACACCATCACGTCCCACATAAAACGCATTCGCCGCAAGTTCTTCTCTATCGACGAAGGCTTCGAGGCCATCGAAACGGTCTACGGCATGGGCTACCGATGGCTCGATACGCAGCACTAACGTCGACGCACGGACCATCTGCAGGGCGGAGAGCTTCTCAGGAACGCCGTGAACCCGTCCCTGGGGGCTCCGGGCTTGACATCCATGTCTCGCACGGTCCTGAAAAGCTCTCCGCCCTGCAGATGGTCCGCCAGGTAGCGCCAGTGCTGATCGCGCTGTAGGAAGGAAATGACGCTCCGACGCCAGTTGCTGCTCGTCTGCCTGCTGACGCTCGTGCTGCCCTGGGCCGGCTGCCAGTTCATCCGCGAAACGGAATCCGCATTGCGCGAAGGCCAGCAGCAGATGCTGGCCGGCACGGCGCAGGCGATTGCCGACGCGCTGGCACAGTTCCAGGGTGAGTTTCCGCGCAGGGCGGCCAATTTAGCGCAGGAAGGTGCCGTTTACGGACATCCTCTTGCGACGCCACCGCTCATCGACGGCTATTTCGTGGACTGGGCAATGGGCGAAGACACGCTGGTGCCTTTGGGGGGTGAAGACTCAATCGCGCGCTATGCGGCAGGCGTTTACCGCGGTTACTTTTATATCTATGTGGATGTGACGGATGAAACGGTAATTTATGCGCAGTCGGACGACGTGACGCAACGCGATTCGGATCGTATCGATCTCGTTACGCAGGACGGGCAAGGCGGGGTAGCCACGTTCACGTTTGTACCGGAAGCACCCGGCACTCTCGTCGCACTGCGTCGCACGGCGGGTGAATCGACGGTGGAATCGCGCATCTCTGCGCACTGGCAGGACACGGCGAACGGCTATCAGCTGGAGGCCCGCATTCCGCGACCGCTGCTGGGTGAGTTTGTCGGCCTGGTCGTGACGAATGTCGACGATCCGATGCAGCTTGCAACCCGCACGGCGACCTTCGAAGGACGATCCCCCGGGCTGTTTGTGAGCGCGTCGCCTATTCTCGAAAGTGTCGCGGCAGGGTACGTGCAACCGGGTTTGCGCCTGATCGTTACCGACACGTCAGGATGGCGGCTCGCTGAGGCCGGCAACCTGACTTTGCAGGCTACGGCGAACAGCGCGACCTCGGGCTGGTTGCGGATGATTTACGATGCCCTGCTCGAATCGGGCGCCGACGCCGCGTTGGCGGAGCCCGATCCGTCCGGCCGCGAACAGCAGGACTATACCCGGCAGGCCTTGCAGGGTGATGTTGCCACCAGCTGGTTTCGCAGCCAGCGCTCCGGGCGCGCGGTCGTGGCTGTGGCCCAGCCGGTATGGGCCGGCAATGTGCAGGCCGGCGTCGTGGTGCTGCAACAGGGTACCGATGCAATCCTGAGTCTGACGAACCGGGCCTTGATGCGACTGATGAACATCACCATCATCGCAACACTGGTAGTCGCTGCGGCCTTGCTTGGTTATGCGAGCTGGTTATCGTTTCGCATACGCCGGTTGTCCAGCGCCGCTCTGCGGGCGCTGGACGGCGACCGCGTGCACGCCGACCTGCCGAGTACCGGAGCGGCGGACGAGATCGGCGACCTGTCGCGCAGTTTCTCGAGCGTGCTCAAGCAACTCGGCGAATACAACGAGTACTTGCGAACGCTGGCGTCAAAGCTGTCGCATGAGATGCGCACCCCGCTGACCATCGTCATGTCATCGCTCGAGAATCTGGAACACGAAACGTTGAGCGAGGAATCTGCGCAGTACACGGCACGCGCCCGCAGCGGCGCACTTCGCTTGCAGAAGATCCTTACGGCAATGAGTGAGGCAAGCCGGGTTGAAGAACTGATCGAAAACGCGGAGCCGGAGCGATTCGATATCAATGCGGTACTTGACGCTACCGTCTCAGCCTATGCAGATGCCTGGCCGGATCGTGAAATTTCGTTTTCGGGCGCGGGCTCGGAAGTGCTTTTGGACGGCTCCCCGGAGCTGATTGTCCAGATGCTCGACAAGCTGGTCGACAATGCCGTCGATTTCAGCGCCTCGGGCGACGAGATTGCAGTGCGACTTGTGACGTCCGATCGAAACGCGATTATCTCGGTGACCAATCCGGGCCCGCCGCTGCCGGCACGCATGCGCTCGCAGCTTTTCGATTCAATGGTCTCAGTGCGCGGTGAAGAATCAGACCGCCATCTCGGTCTGGGCCTCTACATCGCCCGCCTCATCGCTATCGGTCACGGCGGATCCATCCACGCATCCGACGTAGAAGGCGGCGTATCTTTCCAAGTCCGCCTCCCCGCAAACCATACTAGAATGCACCCGTAGTTGGTGCCGGGGTCGAAAATTCGTAGGTATCGATCGTAGTTGGTGCCGGGGTCCGTAATTCGTAGGTATCGAAAGAGCCAGAAAGCAAGGTATCCAGTCAGGAGTATCGCCGATGTCGAACGAGGGCTATCACGAGCCGATTGAAGAACTGAGCGACGACACACGCGATATGCATCGTGCTATCACGTCTTTGATGGAAGAGCTGGAGGCAGTTGACTGGTATAACCAGCGCGTCGATGCGTGCAAGGACAGGGAACTCGCCGCGATACTGGCGCACAACCGCGATGAAGAGAAAGAACACGCGGCCATGGTGCTGGAATGGATTCGGCGCAGGGATCCGCGATTCGATTCCGAGTTGAAGGATTACCTGTTTACCGACAAGCCGATCGCGCACGAGTAATCGGAAGGATATCGCCCGTGGTACGGGCTCCTACAGGTGGCGGTCGACGCGTCGAGGAATATCGCCCGTGGTACGGGCTCCTACAGGTGGTCGCCGACGGGCTGCAGGAGCCCACTCATACGCCGAGGTAGGCGGCGATGCCCTTGGCTGCTTCCCGTCCCTCGAAGACTGCGGTAACTACGAGATCGGCGCCGCGCACCATGTCGCCGCCTGCAAATACTTTCGGATTGGTTGTCTGGAACGGATAGCGGCCCAGCGAGTCAACGCGTACACGACCATTTGGCCAGGTTTCGATACCGGCGTCCGCGAACCACGCGGGCGGATTCGGCCGAAAGCCGAACGCGATCACCACGGCGTCGGCCGGCACGACATGTTCGGTACCCGGAACCGGCTCCGGTCGTCGTCGACCCATGTCGTCCCGCGCACCCAGGCGCGTTTCGATCAGGCGCACGCCGGTGACCCGCTCTTCCCCGAGAATTTCGAGTGGCTGGCGGTTGAACAGGAAGCGCACGCCCTCTTCCTTGCTGTTCTCCACCTCGCGCCGCGATCCCGGCATGTTGTCTGCATCTCGGCGATAAGCACAGGTAACGCTCGCCGCACCCTGGCGGACCGCTGTACGGTTGCAATCCATGCCGGTATCGCCGCCGCCGAGAACGACGACCTGTTTCCCCGCCAGGCTGACCCACGAATCGTCGGGCTCTGTGCCCAGCGCATGCCGCACATTGGATACCAGGTAGGGTAAGGCCTCATGGACACCGGGCAAGTCCTCGCCACGAAACTCACCGCGCACGGACTTATAGGTACCCATGCCGAGAAAAACGGCGTCGAAGTCCTCGACCAGGGAATCGAACGGGCGATCTTCACCAATGCGTGTCCCGAGCACGAACTCGATGCCCATGCCTTCGAGAATGGAGCGGCGTTTCTGCACCACCTTTTTTTCCAGCTTGAACGGTGGAATACCAAAAGTCAGCAAGCCGCCGATCTCCGGGTAGGCGTCGAAAACTACGGAGCGAATTCCCGTGCGCGCGAGCACATCGGCCGTTGCGAGCCCGGCAGGTCCTGCGCCAACAATCGCCACGCGCTTGCCGGTGTCCGGCACGTGTGTCATGTCCGGGCGCCAGCCCTGCTTGAATGCTTCGTCCGTAATGTATTTTTCGATATTGCCGATGTTCACCGCGCCGATGCCGTCGTTCAGCGTGCATGCGCCCTCGCACAGGCGATCCTGTGGACAGATACGACCGCAGATTTCCGGCAAAGAATTCGTCTGGTGCGACAGTTCTGCCGCCTGGAACAACTTGCCTTCTTCAATGAGCCGCAGCCAGTCGGGAATGTAGTTGTGCACCGGGCACTTCCATTCGCAATACGGATTGCCACAGGAAATGCAGCGTCCTGCCTGGCTCGCAGCCTGCGCGCCATCGTAGGAACCGTAGATCTCGTCGAAATGCTTGATGCGCACTTCAGCCGGCTCCTTGGCGGGGTCGCGACGCGGGACTTCGAGGAATTGCAGCGGATGTTTGGGCATCTGGTACTCGCTCAGGCTGCCTGGCGCAGTGATTCGATCAACGAACCGAGTTCCGCCGCTTTCGGTTTGACCAGCCAGAACTTCGGCAGGAAAGTGCGGAAGTCTTCGAGCAGCGTCATGCCCCAGGCGCTGCGTGTGAGGGTTACGTGTTCAGTCACCAGCGCTCGCAGGTGATGCAGGTGTGCTTCCAAACTTTCCGAATTGATGCGGTGGATATCGATGAGCTCGTGGTTGTAGCGATCGACAAAATCGCGGTCGAGGTCGAGTACGTAGGCGAAGCCGCCGGTGAAGCCCGCGCCGAAGTTGATGCCACAGCGACCGAGTACGGCCACCACGCCGTCGGTCATGTACTCACAGCAGTGATCACCGGCACCTTCGATGACGGCGATGGCCCCCGAGTTCCTGACGGCAAACCGTTCGCCGGCACGACCGGCGGCGAAGAATTGTCCGCCTGTGGCGCCGTAAAGACAGGTGTTGCCGACAATGACAGTCTCGTGCGCGTCGAACCCGGCCTCGTCCGGCGGTCGAATGACAATACGTCCGCCGCCCATCCCCTTGCCGACGTAGTCGTTGGCGTCACCGACCAGCTCGAGATTGAGCCCCGCGACGTTCCATGCGCCGAAGCTTTGCCCCGCCGTGCCGGCGAGCTCAATGACCAGCGGCGCCTGCGGCAACCCCGCGTTGCCGTAGCGGCGCGCAATTTCGCCGGACAGCCGCGCGCCAATCGAACGATTGTAGTTGCGAATCTCGTAGCGGAACCGCCCGCCTTCTGCCGACTCGATCGCCGGCAACGCGTCGCGCAGCATGGTCTCTGCGAGTTCGGCCTTGTCGAAAGGCTCATTGCGGCTATCGGTGCAGAACTGCGGTGCGTCCGCGGCCAGGCCCATGTCGGAAATGATCGGGCGCAGATCGAGCTGTTGCTGTCGTCGCGTTTCGCCGGCCTTCAGTTCGATGAGGTCGACCCGGCCAATCAATTCTTCGAGGCGACGCACACCCAGCTCAGCCATGCGCATGCGTACCTCCTCCGCGACAAAGTGAAAGAAGTTGACGACCATTTCCGGCAGCCCGACAAAGAATTCACTACGGAGAACATTGTTCTGCGTAGCGATTCCGGTTGCACAGTTATTGAGATGACAAACCCGCAGGTACTTGCAGCCAAGCGCTACCATCGGCGCCGTGCCAAAGCCGAAACTTTCCGCGCCGAGCATCGCCGCCTTGATGACGTCGAGGCCGGTCTTGAGGCCGCCGTCTGTTTGCAGGCGAACGCGATGCCGCAGACCGTTGGCGCGCAGCACCTGGTGCACTTCGGACAAGCCAAGCTCCCACGGACTGCCGGCGTACTTCACGGAACTCAGCGGACTGGCGCCGGTGCCGCCGTCGTAGCCGGAAATCGTAATCAGGTCGGCGTAGGCCTTCACCACTCCGGCGGCAATCGTACCGACGCCCGGCTCCGCGACCAGCTTGACGGACACCAGTGCGTCCGGGTTGACCTGTTTGAGATCGAAGATCAGTTGCGCAAGGTCCTCGATCGAGTAAATGTCGTGATGCGGCGGCGGCGAGATGAGGCCGACACCCGGCTTCGCAAAGCGCAGACGCGCGATCATGTCGTTTACCTTGTGACCGGGCAACTGCCCGCCTTCACCGGGCTTCGCTCCTTGCGCAATTTTGATCTGGATGACTTCGGCGTTGACGAGATACTCGGCTGTAACACCGAAGCGGCCGGACGCTATCTGCTTGATCTTCGAGCGGCGCTGGCTGCGATGGCGCGCCGGATGTTCGCCGCCTTCGCCCGAATTGGACCGCGCACCCATGCGGTTCATGGCAATCGCGAGTGCCTCGTGCGCCTCGGGTGACAGGGCTCCAAGCGACATTCCGGCGCTGTCGAAACGCGGCAGGATGGCTTCGACCGGCTCCACTTCGGACAGTGGCACGGGCTGGCCGGCCGGACGCAGGTCGAACAGGTCGCGCAGCGTTGCCACCGGCCGCGCGTTGACCAGTTGCGCGTATTCCATGTATCGCCCGATGTCGCCTGAACGCACTGCGGCCTGCAGCGTCGCAACGACGTCCGGATTGAAGCAGTGGTACTCACCGCCGTGAACGTATTTGAGCAAACCACCCTGCGATAACGGCTTGCGCGGCTCCCGTGCGGCGCGCGCAAGCTCTTTCTGGTCTTCAAGCAGATCGGCGAATTTCGCGCCCTGGATGCGGCTTACGGTGCCGCGAAAACACCGCTCCACGATCTCCTCGTGCAGCCCGACAATCTCGAACAGTTGCGCACCGCGATAGCTGGACACAGACGAGATGCCCATCTTCGACATGATTTTGAACAGGCCTTTGCGAACTCCGCGTCGATAGCTGCGGCCCAGTTGCAGATGACGATCGACATTACCGCGCTGCGCCAGGTCGTGAAGACTCTGGTAAGCCAGGTACGGGTACACGGCCGTTGCGCCGTAGCCGATCAGGCACGCGAAATGATGCGGGTCACGCGCGACGCCGGTTTCCACGAGGATATTGACAGAACAGCGCAGTTCCTTCTGCACAAGGTGCTGGTGCACGGCGCCGGTCGCCAGAAGTGCATGCACCGGCAACGTGCCGGGTTTCAGATAGCGATCGCTCAGCATGATAACGAACTTGCCTTCGCTTGCCGCGTGCTCGGCCTCCGCGCAAATTCGATCCAGGGCCTGTGGCAGCGAGTCGCTTTCCACGGCATTCAGATCGATGAATGCGTGACGATCCGCAAACATGTCCGGCCCCAGCAACTGCCGCAGTTTGCGCTGCGACAGGACCGGCGAATTCATCACGACCTGCTCGGCATGTTCCGGACCGATGTCGAACAGGTTGCGCTCACAGCCGATATTGGTTTGCAACGACATCACGATGCGCTCGCGCAACGAGTCGATGGGCGGGTTCGTCACCTGTGCGAATTGCTGGCGGAAGAAATCGAATGGAGAGCGAATCATTCGCGACAGAACCGGCATGGGCGTGTCGTCACCCATCGATCCGACTGCTTCCTGCTCGCCCTTGGCCAGTGCGCTGACGATTTCGTTCAGTTCTTCGCGAGTCAGGTTGAACATCTTCTGGTAGCTGGCTAGCGTGCCGGGATCCATCGGTTCCGCCGCCATGTGCCGGTCGACCAGTTCCGAGTCGAGGTAGCGCACGCCCTGCTTGAGCCATTTGCGGTACGGCGCACGGGACTTGAGTTCATCATGGATATCCGCGGTGTTCATCAGCCGCCCGTTACGCAAATCGACTGCCAGCATCTCGCCGGGGCCGAGACGACCCTTTTTTTCGACGTCCCGGATGTCGTAGTCATACACACCCGTCTCGGACGCGATGGTAATGTGCCGGTCCTTCGTCACCACGTAGCGTGCCGGCCGTAACCCGTTGCGATCGAGACAACAGACCGCGTAATGGCCGTCGGTGAGCACGATGCCGGCTGGACCGTCCCAGGGTTCCATGTGGAAATCGTAGAACTCGTAGAAGGCGCGCACATCGGGATCGACCGAGTCGACCGTCTGCCAGGCCGGCGGCATCAGGATGCGCATCGCCTGCAGCACATCCATGCCACCCGCGCGCAGCACTTCCAGCATGTTGTCGAGACTCGATGAATCCGACCCCGTCAGGCCAATGATCGGGTCGAGATCGGAAATATCGTCCAGCTTCTCGGAGCGAAAATTTCTTTTTCTCGCAACCGCCCAGTTGCGGTTGCCCTGGATGGTGTTGATCTCGCCGTTGTGGGCAAGAAAGCGGAACGGCTGTGCGAGTCGCCACTCCGGCAGCGTGTTAGTTGAGAATCGCTGATGGAAGACGCAAACGGAACTCGTCAGCCGCAGGTCCTTCAGATCGGGATAGAAACCGGCCAATGCCTCCGGCATCACCATGCCCTTGTAACTGAGCGTCGCCGACGACAGGCTGGCAACATAGGCCGCCGGATCAATCGCTGCAAAGCGCGCCTCGGCGCGCCGCCGGGCCAGAAACAGCCTCCGGTTGAAATACGTCTGTTCCATACCGGATGGTGCGTTGACGAAGATCTGTTCGATGCGTGGCAACGTCGCGAGCGCCTGTGCCCCGCACACCGACGGATCGACCGGAACTTCGCGCCACCCGGCCACTTCCAGTCCGCAATCGACGATGGCTTGTTCCAGAATTCGTCGAACCTCGGCGGCGCAGTTCTCGTCCTGGCTCAGGAATACCATGCCGGCCGCAAATCGTTCGGCAACCGGGATCTCGCAATCGTGTGCGACAGCACGCAGGAACGAAACAGGAAATTTAAGCAGCAGTCCACAGCCGTCGCCGGTCCTGCCATCGGCCGCTACCGCACCACGATGGGTCAGGCGTGTCAGCGCAGTGATAGCTGTTTCGACCACCCAATGGCTCGCCACGTCATCGAGATTGGCGATCAGGCCGAAGCCACAACTATCGCGCTCGAACGCCGGGTTGTAGAGCCCTTGTGAAGAAATCGCCGTGATCGCCACCCAGGGATTCCGCAGCCTGCCGCGGATCCCGCTTCAGAAGTCATTGAAAGGGCGCCGGGGCGCCATGACGGGCTGCCACTCGCGCGCAGTCATGGGATCAGTGCCGAATGATGATCGACACCTCATTTAGTGACAAATGCAATTCGAATGAACCCGGGCTGCTCAGTATAAGACACCGAATCGCATTTTGCCGAGCCACATTCGTTACCCGCGAAACTACCAAGGACGGGAACGAAAAGCAGTGGCTCAGTAGCCGCCGGCGCCGAGTTGCACTGTGCCGGAGTGAACGAACGGCACCGGATTGCTGACGGAGAATCCGAGCAGGAATGTCTGCGGCTGGTGCGTCCCGTTGACCATGATTCAGCGCAACTCCTCGCCCAGTGCTCCCCATCTTGCGCCGATCAGCTGCCACGAATCGACACGCTTTGCGAGTTCGAGTTCGAACCGATAGGCGTCTGCGCTGAATCCGAACAAGCCGGTATCGCTGCCTGCCATGCCGACTGTGAGCAGCACGCTGGCCGCGGTATCGTCGACCAGGTCGAGCTGGTCGATCTTTGATGCCAGCACGATCTTCTGGCTGCGCAGGAAATACACGCGGAGTATTTTGTCGATGTCATCACGCCTGTTGCCGCGCGCATCGACATAGCTGTCGGAGATCATATCGATGAGTTTGCCGCGATCCCGCTCCTCCACGGCCGCCTGCGCCGTATCGATCCATTGCCGAACTGCTTCCTCCGGCCCGACCGGCGGCGCGCAGGCTGCCAGGACGATAGTGGTCAGCAACAGTTTCAGATTCTTCATTCTGCCGACTCGAGAGGAGGAACTGACACTATGAGCGGGCCTGTCGGCCGCATTCTGTGACCTGCGTCGCAACACGGACCCGGCGAAACGCGGGGCAGCGGTCAGCGCGAAATGTCTCGCTGGACTATACTGTGGAGCAATTCCAGCACTCGCGGGACGGCCGACATGGCGGTAAAGCTTCTGAGCGAAAGTATGGATGCGACCATCACGGACGACGACCAGATCCGTATCGATCGCATTCTCGCTTTCTGGTTCAAGGCTCATGAACTGAGCGCGCCGCAAATTGATGGCCGCATGGACATCTGGTTCGGCGAAGATCCCGTGTTCGATCATGAAATCGCCAAGGAATTCGCCGACGACGTGGAAGAAGCGTCAACCGGACGCCTCGATCACTGGGCACACAAGCCGCACGGCCGGCTCGCCCTGATACTTTTGCTCGACCAGTTTCGACGCAACATTTATCGTAATTCTGCCGAGGCGTTCGCGCTGGACAAGGCAGCGCTTAAGTTGTGTGTCGAAGGCGCGATGGAAAAGAAAGACGCGGGCCTCACGCCCATACAACGTGTGTTCTATTACATGCCCTTGCAGCATGCCGAGTCACGCAAGGTGCAGGCGAAGTCCGTGCAAATCTACCGCCGCCTGGCGGACGCAGTATCTCCCACCTATCGCGAAACCTTCGAGACCATCGCGCAGTTCGCGGAACTGCATCGCGACATCGTCGAGCGCTACGGGCGTTTTCCACACCGCAATCGTTTGCTCAATCGCAAGAACACGCCCGACGAAGCCGAATTCCTGGCCGGTGACGCACCGACCTTCGGCCAGGGTGGTTGACAGCCTGGAAGAAGAGTCGATCAATGCGGCTGGATCGCTGCAATTTGCCCGGGGCCCACGCTGAGTGACCTGTTGGCGACACTGCGGAAGCGCAGTGCCAGAAGAATCGCTGCCACTGACAGTCCGAGCACGAAACCTGCCCAGATGTATTCCGGCGCTGCCTGATAAGTGACCGCCGCGAGATACGCGAGCGGAAACGCGAGGACCCAGTAGGCAATCGTAGTGACGACCATTGCAACGCGCATATCCTTGTAACCGCGCAACGCGCCCGCAGCGCCGACCTGGATACCATCCGCAATTTGAAACACCGCCGCCATGAGCAGCAGGCTGATCGCTATGGCCTGCACCGCGGCGTCAGTCGTGTAGAGATTGACGACGCCGTCGCGAAACACCAGCAGGAATGCTGCCGAACAAGCCATGAACACCGCACACAGGGAAATACCGATAACGCCACTGAACTTTGCCGCCGCGGGATTCCCGGCACCCAGGGCGTGGCCGATACGAATCGTGATCGCTGAACTGAGGGCCAGTGGCACCATGAACATCGTCGAAGCGAAATTGATGGCAATCTGGTGAGCTGCCGTAATTTCGGCGCTCCGGGTTCCCATCAGAATCGACACAGCCGCAAACAGGCCGACTTCCGCAGTAATGGTCACGGCAATCGGCGCGCCGAGGACCACGATCTCCGTCAGCACGGCTAGCCGTAAGGGCGGCACTCGGGCAAATATCTGCAACGGACGATAGCGCGGGTGTAATACGACCCAGGTTCCCAGCATGAACATCATCAGCCACATCGTGACCGCACTGGCCAGGCCGCAGCCGACGGCACCCATGGCCGGCGCCCCAAGGTGGCCGTACATGAACACGTAATTGAAAAATACGTTACAGACGAGGCCGAACAGGGACGTGTACATGATCGGCCGGGTAAAGCCGATACCCTCGGAGGTAAAACGCAAGGCAAGGAAGATACAGATGGCAGGCGCGCCAAGCGCGATGGCACGCACATAGCCTGCCGTCAGGTCACGAAACGTGCTGTCGATGTTGAAGAAAAGCAGCGCCGGGCCGACAAACAGGTACACGACGGCAACAAAGAAGATACCGATGAATACCCCGAGCAGAATGCCCTGGCGGGTATAGCGCCCGATCATATCGAGCTCACCGGCGCCGTAATAACGCGAAGCGATCGGCGCGATCGCCATCATGAGCCCGAGGCACACCGTGAATCCCAGGAGCCACACACCGGCGCCGACGGCAACCGCTGCAAGTGCCTCTGCGCCGAGCCGGCCTGCCATCACGGCATCGGCAAACTGCATGCCGGCAATCGACAATGTATTGACGACCAGGGGCCCTGCGAGACGCAGAAGTGCTTTGGTCTCGACTAACCAGCTTGGTGCGGAGGTGAAGGCTGTCATCGGACTTCTGGAGTGGTTCGGCTGATTCCGGGCACAGTGTACCTAAATGGTCGCGCCACATAGCGTGGCCGCAGTCCCGCAGCTCAATCAGGTACACTGCCCCCAAACGAAGGACTTATGGTCGCTGCTGCGACTACGACGGGAGACAAGATGTGGCATGACGGACGGGCGGTACGCGTTGCGGTCATCGGCGGTTTGCGTATTCCTTTTTGCCGGGCGCACACGAGTTACGCCAAGTGCTCGAACCAGGACATGATGACGGCCACGCTTCGGGCGATGGTCGAGAAGTACGACCTCAAGGGTCAGGTCATCGGCGACGTCGCGCTCGGTGCCGTAATCAAACATTCTCGAGACTGGAACCTGGCGCGTGAGAGCGTCATCGGCTCCGGACTCTCGCTTAAAACCCCTGGCGTCGATTTGCAACGGGCGTGCGGCACGAGCCTGGAGGCCTGCATCCAGATCGGCAACAAGATCGCACTGGGACAGATCGACGCCGGAATCGCCGGCGGTACGGATTCGATCAGCGATGCACCGATTGTTTACCCGGATGCCTATCGCAGCCTCCTCATGGAGAGTTATCGCGGCAGGAGCTTCTGGCAGAAACTGTCGCCGTGGCTGAAACTTCGCCCGAAACACTTCAAGCCCGTGCTCCCCGGAGTAGTGGAACCACGCACCGGGCTGTCCATGGGTGAGAGCACAGAGCTGACGGCGAAAGAGTTCGAGGTATCCCGCGAACACCAGGATCAACTGGCGCTGGCCAGCCACACGAAGGCGGCGAAAGCATACGACAGCGGCTTTTTCGATGACCTGATCATCCCCTACCAGGGTGCCGACCGGGACAACAATATTCGTGCCGATTCAACTTACGAAAAACTCGCAGCGCTCAAGCCGGTCTTTGATCGCAGCGGGAAGGGAACGTTGACTGCCGGAAACAGCACCCCGTTGACCGACGGTGCTGCCGCCGTACTGCTCGCCTCCGAGGTATGGGCACGGAAAAAGAACCTGCCTGTTGCTGCCTACCTGACCCATTGCAAGGTAGCGGCTGTCAACTTCGTCGATGTCGACGGTCTGCTCATGGCGCCGGCCTATGCCGTATCCGACATGCTCAAGGTCGCCAACCTCCGCTTGCAGGATTTTGACTTCTACGAGATACACGAGGCATTCGCTGCGCAGACCATTGCCACGCTTAAGGCCTGGCAATCGGAGAAGTTCTGCCGCGAGAAGCTTGGTCGCAATGAGCCGCTCGGACCGATCGACCTGGCAAAGCTCAACGTGATGGGCGGCAGTATCGCGATCGGTCATCCGTTCGCCGCAACCGGCGCAAGAATTGTCGCTACTATGGCGAAGTTGCTGCAGAAAAAAGGCACGGGGCGCGGCCTTATCTCAGTGTGCACCGCCGGAGGCATGGGCGTAACCGCCATCATGGAAGGCATCCGTCGCGGCTGATTAATCGCCGCAGAAGCCACCCGATCTCGCCACGAGATCGTCCATTCAGGGTACAGGTTCACGGGGAGCGGTATGGCAAACCTGAGCGACATTCTTGCAGCGATCAACACGGTTCTGTGGAATGAAACCTGGCTCTACTGCATCGTCGGCACCGGTGTTCTGTTCACCATCTGGAGTGGCTTTTCACAGTATCGCGCGCTGACGCACGCGCCGGCGGTCATTCGCGGTGTTTACGACGATCCCGACGATCCGGGCGCTATCAATCATTTCCAGGCGTTATCCGCGGCACTGTCAGGTACGGTCGGACTTGGCAACATCGGCGGCGTCGCACTCGCCATCACGCTCGGCGGCCCGGGCGCCATATTCTGGATGTGGGTGGTCGGCTTCCTTGGCATGTCCATCAAGCTGACCGAAGTCACGCTGTCGATGCTTTATCGCAATACCGACGACCCGGAGAATCCTCACGGCGGACCGATGTGGGTCGCGGACAAGGCACTGGCGCGGATGAAACCCGAGCTTGCCTGGCTGGGCAAGATAATCGCCGTCATCTTCTGCCTGTGCCTGATAACGTCGGCATCGACCGGCGGCAACATGTTCCAGGCGTGGAATATCGCCGGCGTTACCAAGGAGTACTTCGGCGTTCCCGGCTGGATCAGCGGGGTCATCGTCGCGACAGTGGTGGCGGCCGTCATTATCGGCGGCATCCAGCGCATCGGTCGTGTCGCCGGCCTGCTGGTGCCGTTCATGGTTGCCCTGTATCTCATCGCCGGCTCTTACGTGCTGGTGCTGAACTTCGAGGAGATTCCGGGCATGTTCGCCCTGATCATCCGCAATGCGTTTACGCCGACCGAGGCAGCAGGCGCATTCATTGGCGGTACGGCCGCATCTGCATTCCTTTTTGGCATGAAGCGCGCTGTGTTTTCCAACGAAGCGGGTCAGGGGTCGTCGCCCATCGCACACTCCGCGGTCAAAACCGACGAACCGGTGCGCGAGGGTCTCGTCGCGGGTCTCGAGCCGCTCATCGACACTATTGTCGTCTGCACTTTCACTGCGTTGATCATTCTGGCAACAGGGATCTGGAATCGCGCACCGGATGTCACGTTGCATGACTTCCCGCAGGTCGAACAGACGTGGGAAGGCTGGCAATTTGCGTCCATGCGTGCACCAGGCAACGACTGGCGCGATGGCGAAGTTGTTACGCTGGTGGTGGATGCGGATGTGAATCCCGCCACGGGACAGCGGCGGCACCAGGTCGCCGGGACCGTATCGGCGACCGAATCGGGCCATGTGATCAACTGGAACGTCCTGCCCGGCGACACGGAACCCCGGATTGTTGGCGACGGCCTCTACAAGACCTACGTCGGTGCAACCCTCACCGCCAAGGCGCTCGACAGCGTCACGCCGGGGCTCGGCAAATGGCTGATCACCATTGCATCCTGGCTTTTCGGCATCTCTACGATCATCGCGTGGGCGTACTACGGCGAGCAGGGTGCAATCTATCTCGCCGGTGACAAAGGTGTGTTGCCGTTCAAGCTGTTTTACTGCTCGCTCATCGTGCTGGCCACCCTGGGACATATCCAGACGGATACCGACCTGGACAACATGACCGGTATCGGACTCGGCGTAATGATGTGGGCCAACTTGCCGATCTGCTGGATCTTCGGCTACCAGGCTATGCGCGCCTACAAGGAATATCGCGGCCGGTTAAAAGCCGGCCAGATGGGGCCGGACCATCCTCCGCCGTCGCTCGATGACCTGCTGAGCGGGCGCGACGTCAAGCGCCGGCGATAAAACAACCCGGGCCTTGCCCGGCAACCTCAATTTGCCCGCTGCACTGGTATCACGTTGGGCAATTTAGTATGTTTAGTCAAGCACTTATGGCCCGGAGCCGACGGGGCAACCCCGACCACGCAGCATGCCACCTTTTGAATCCCTGCCGGACTACGAACACGGGCTTGCCGAGTCGCTCGGCGTGCTGCTCGTCAATCTCGGCACACCGGATGCTCCCACGACGTCGGCCGTGCGCCGCTATCTGAAGCAATTCCTGTCCGATCCGCGTGTTGTCGAGCTGCCGCGCTGGCTGTGGTGGCTGATCCTGAACGGCTACATTCTTCGCGTCCGGCCGAAGCGTTCGGCCGCCGCCTATCGCAAGATCTGGACTGAACAAGGCTCGCCCTTGCTCACTGGCTCGCAAGCGCTCTCCCAGGCACTGCAACGGGGGCTCCTGTCCCGCTTGTCGGGAAATGTCGTCGTAGCGCTCGGCATGTCCTACGGCCGCCCTTCGATAGAGAACGCGTTGCAGAACCTGTTTGATCAGCACGCGCGCCGCATCCTTGTCCTGCCGCTCTATCCGCAGTATTCCGGTTCGACGACAGCTTCGGTGTTCGATGCGGTGACCATCGCGCTGTCCCGCCGCCGCTGGGTTCCCGAGTTGCGCTTTATCAACCATTACCACGACGCGAGTGGCTATATTGCAGCCGTCGCGTCCAGCATCCGCAACCACTGGGACAAGCACGGCCGTGGCGAGCGTTTGCTCATGTCATTCCATGGCCTGCCGCGTCGCATGCTGGAAAACGGAGATCCGTACCATTGCCAGTGCCAGAAGACCGCCAGGCTCATTGCCGAGTCGCTGGAGCTGCCCGATAGTGCGTGGCAGGTTGCGTTTCAGTCGCGCGTCGGACGGGAGGAATGGCTTCGACCGTACACCGATGAAACACTGAGGCAGTGGGGGGAACAGAAGTTGGGAACCATCGACGTCGTGTGTCCGGGTTTCGCGGTGGACTGCCTCGAGACCCTCGAGGAAATCGCCCTGCAGAACGCCGAGCTTTACGTAGCGTCAGGGGGCGGCAGCTTGCGCTACATTCCGGCCCTCAACGTCAACGACGATCACGTATCGTTTCTTGGACGCCTTATCGAGAAGAACATCGCCGGCTGGCCCGAAGCATCGCTCGACCGCAGCCCATCGCAAGCGGTGCAGGACCTCGAGCGAAGTCGACGGCGTGCGACCGACATGGGAGCACCGCGTTGAGCATGCTCGGGCGATTTCTCGAGTTCAGTGTGCACTCGGAAGATATCCTTGAATCGCTGGCGTTCTACAAGGCTCTCGGATTTGCCGAACTGGCGATCGGTGACGTCTGGAAGCACAAATACGCCGTGGTCAGCGACGGCGACATCTGCATCGGCCTGCATGATCGGGAATTCGGCAGCCCTTCGCTGACGTTCGTGCATCCGGATATCGCAAAGCACAGCCGCGACATGGCGGATCACGGTTTCGAGTTCAGTGTCTTGCGCATAGACGAAGACGTATTCAACGAACTCGCTTTCAAGGACCGCGACGGTCACGTCGTGTCTTTGCTCGAGGCAAGGACGTTCTCACCGCCGCCAGACGACACGCCGAGATCGACCTGCGGCGAGTGGTTCGAGACCGTTCTGCCGGTCAAGGATGCCATGCGCACCGGCCGATTCTGGGCGCCGCTGACACCCGTCCTGTTGCGGATACGCGAAGAACCGACGATGCATATTCGATTTGACGCCGCCGGCATGCCGCTCGGTCTCAGCGAAAGCATCGCTTTGAAGACACCATCGCTCTGTTTCAAATGTCATGACAGGGAGCCTTTATCGGAAGTCATCGAGAGGCACGGCCTGAAGCATCAGGACTTTCCCGGTTTCGAAGGTGCGGTTTCCGAGCTGGTCGCGCCGGAGGGCACGCGGTTGTACCTGTTCGAAGAAGATTTTCTCGGTGAGCCCTATATCGTCGAGGAGTCGGGCGAGTACGAAGCGTTGTAACGAACCCTGTGGGAGCCCGCCTGCGGGCGAATGGGAAGAGGCCTGGCGTTGCCGCATTCGCCCGCAGGGCGGGCTCCCACAATGCTAGCGAGCATTCAACTGTCGAATGATTTCCAGCGCACGTCCGAGATACGCCGACCCGAACAAATTCAAATGATTCAGCACATGGTAGAGCTGGTATAGCAGCAAGCGGTCTTCGTGGCCGGGCTCGAGCGGCCAGGCCGATTCGTAATTGCGGTAAAACGCTTCACTGAAACCGCCGAAAAGCCGCGTCATGGCGAGATCCGATTCCCTGTCGCCGTAATAGACCGCAGGATCGAACACCACCGGTACGCCTCCGGCGCAGCCCCGGTTTCCACCCCACAGGTCGCCGTGCAGTAAAGACGCCTGTGGCGCGTAATTGGAAAAAAAGCGCTCGAATCCCGCAATAAGCATCCTGCCTTCCGATTGCAGTGTTCCGGAGAACCCGTTCGAAGCCGCAAGCTCGAGCTGGAATCCGAGCCGCCACCGGCGAAAGAATCGAACCCAGTCCTCGTCCTGCGTATTGATCTGCGGCGTCATGCCGATGGTGTTGTCGCGCCGCCACCCGAACTGTTCGTGCGTATGCCGATGCTGCGC
>CAZSDL010000027.1:0-22038 GCA_964605635.1 uncultured Woeseiaceae bacterium | reverse complement strand
ACTGACGATCGCTCCAGGCACCGCTGCGACAAGCACCGTCGTGAGAACCCACACGATGCCGATAATCATGAAGCCGCGCCGAAAGCCGACAACCTGTCCGAGGATTCCACCCGGCAACTGAAACAATGCATAGCTCCAGACGAAGCTCGAAAAGACGAGACCCATCTGCATTTCGCTAATGCCCAGTTCCGGCATCATGATTTCCGCAGCGACGTGGATGTTCTGTCGCAGCGTGTACGAAACGAACGCCAGCGCAAACAGAAGCGCGAAAACCCGCCAGCGTATGTTGCCCGGCAGTTCTTTCGCAGCGATCTCAACCATGCCTACGGGCCCCCTCCTGAGCCTGCCTATGATGTTTCAACCGGGCAGTCACTGAAAATCGCGCGGGACGGTTTCTTCCCATGTTCTTTCCCGGATCACTTCTCCCTCCAGCAACAGTTGCCGGTCATGGCGATAGTAAAAGTTCTGTTCATCACTTCTTATTTTTGTCCGGCCAAGCCATTCCAGTTGCTGGCCATCTATTTCTCTCATTACGGATCCGGTTCCTGTGATCGATGCCTCCGCGGGACGATCGTCCGCCACCCAGTATTCAACTTTTCGCTCTGGGTCGCTGTCTTCGATCACAGTCGTTTCTGCCCTGAGCACGTCGCGGATGACCTTTGTCGGTCCACTCCAGTAAGTTGGCGCTTCAGTCGCAGGATATAAATCTGCCTCAGTGTGAGAAAGGTTCACACTCCCGATGGCCGCCGCCACTTTGCTTGAATCGGTGAGAGATACCGGAGGCAATAGCGGTAGTGACAGGCTCGACGCATGGTCCGCGCCAACTTCCAACCGCGTACTCATTGGATACGGCGTGGGCCAGGACATCGGCCAAAGCGCATTCGACACCGCGAGGCGGATGCGGTGGCCAGGCTCGAAGACCCATCCGGTAAACTGCAGTGGGATCGAGAGTTCGTAAATCTCGCCGGGGATGAGCGGTTGCGGCTTTGCACTTGACTTTCGATGCGTGCCATTCTGGGCACCGGCAGTCACCATCGTCACAGTGCCATCAGGCGCCACATCAGATAATCGAACGAACCAGTTGGCGTGAGGTGCTGACGCAGAGGCAAACAAGGTGGCGTGCGGACCACCAAGCATGTGCAACTCCTCGTCGAGAGGACCGCTCTCGTAAACCAGGCTGTAAGCATCGGCCTGGCGTTGCTCTGGCATAAGATCGCCCCACCAGGCGCCGGCCTCGATACCGCCTGAGGGAATATAACGTAGTTCATGCGATGCCGGTTTCGAAGCGGCAACAGACAGTTTCCGATCCTGCTGCAAGTACAGGCGATATGTCTTATGGTCTGCAGGCGGCCATTTCTCGATAGCTCGCCACTCGCCCGGGACTGCGTTCAGACCAGGGCTTGGCTGATGCGACCGACGCATATAGGCAATGAGCTGGGGATCCTCCATCACGCCGGTTGCTTCACCTTTTAGCCAATGATCCCACCATCGCAGGGCTTCTCTGTTCAGGTCAGCCGTCGGTCGGGGATGACCATAGCCATGATCCCATGGTCCAACGATTGCTCGGGTCGGGGCACGTGCATGGGTCAATGTTCGGAGGATCGCGTTGCGATAGCCATCGTACCAACCACCAATCATCATCGTAGGAACTTGCAGTCGATCCGGACTAACATCTACACGGATGTCGGGGCGCCAAAACTTGTCATCACGGGGCTGCTTCAGATAGACCAGACTCCACGGAGTCTGGTCAAACCGATTTCGCAGCATGGTCTCCTCAAGCGGATCCGCGGGGTCAGGTGTCGTGATGAGGGAGTCGGCCGTAACACTCCAGGAATCATAATGATAAATGCCGTCTGTAAAGCGTTCGCCCTCGTGATAGATGTTCTCCGTCGCCACGTAGGGAATAATTGCCTTCAGCGCGGGAGGCCGGCGAATGGCTACTTGCAGAGCGTTGAAACCGCTCCATGACGAGCCATACATGCCAACAGCACCCGAGGACCACGGCTGCCGTGATAACCAGTCAATCAGATATTCCGCATCCTGTAGTTCTGCATCCGAGTATTCCCTGTCCGGAAATTTTCCCTCACTGAGACCTGTCCCGCGAATGTGGAAATACGCTGCCACGTAGCCGTGCGCCGCGAAATAGGCGCCACGAACACGCTCCTCGTTGCATTTTCCGCGATACGGGTCCAGCTTGAGCACTGCCGGAAGCTTCTCATTGGCACCAACGTTTGCAGGTCTGGAGAGACATCCCCAAATCTTCACACCGTCTTCCATGGCAAGCATGATCTCGATCTGTTCGATCAGCGCTTCGGAAGCCGTTGCATCATCGGCGTGAGATTGGGGCGCCCAAAAAAAGAGCAAACATGCGACGGGTGTCAACCAGCGCGAACGGCAGAAATCTTCTATGTACTTTGAAAAGTATCGTGACATGGGAAACATCCTTTCACTACGCGCTTCGCGACAGCACTATCGGCCAGTCGACAATATCTTTAACGAAGCTCGACTCCGAATATATGTTGAAAGCATCACCGCTGACGCAATGTAGTAACACTCTCACGCCCGAGAACTGCGTCCATGCCACGCGTCCCTGGCCGAATACCCTCGGCCGAACGTCCAGCGGACTGTGCCGGCCGAGCCAGTCTCGCACCGAGTCACCGCTGATTCGCAAGCACACCAGTGCATCGCTGATCTCGGTGATGGCGAGGCCGGCTACTTCGGGCAACGGCTTTGACACCCCATCAGTGCGCAGCCAGCAGCGGCGCGGTGCTGCCAGGAACAGTTGCATTGAGCTATCCACCGCCGCGTATCCCGGTTGCGGCACTGCCGAGATTCCGAAAGCCTGCACCACGATATCGATCATGTCGTCGCGACGTCCGTAAGGTGCGATCTCGAGCATTCTGAAATCCGAGTCGATTGACAGGGCAGCTCCGCACGGGGTCTGGAAACACTTGCCGCCGCCGCTCATACCGTAAGCCTCTTGCCGTCAGGGTCAAAGAAACACGGCGGGCACACAGTTGCGCGAGCATCGGATGCACTTCCCCGTATAGGGTCCGCAACGTACACAATTTCGTTCATCCGCGAGCGACCGTTCTGCAGCAGCGCGAGCGCAATGCAGCGACCGAGCACGGGACTGAATGCGGCCGACGAAATATGACCGACACTGCTGCCAAAGCCGCGTTCCCCCGCATTTGCCAGCAATTGACTGCCTTGCCTGAGCGCTATCGACGGATCGTCGGCGATCAGGCCCACCAATTGCAGTCGATTGATTTCGTTCCGGTGGATGCGCGATAAACCGTGCTGTCCGACGTAGCGCGTATTCTTGCCCACCATCCGTGCAAAGCCGAGATCGATTGGTGTTGTACGCCCGTTCGCTTCTGCACCGACGCTGATGAATCCCTTCTCAATACGCAGAACGTCCATGGCCTCGAGGCCGTAAGGTATGGCCCCGAGGCGCAGCAGTTCACGCCAAATTTGTGAAATCCGCCGGGCCGGGACATAGATCTCGCACGCCCACTCACCGGAGAAACTGACGCGCAACAATCTCGCGGGCAGGCCAGCAACCGTACCGGTCGTCGCGGACATGTGCGACAGTTCTCCGATACCCGGTGCGCATCGCACGTCGACTTGTTGAAGAAGCGCCGCCGCACGCGGCCCGGCAACGGCGACGGCACCCCAGTACTCTGTTACACAGGTCACGGCGACCTTCAACTCGGCACAGCAGAATTCCCGGAAGTACTCAAGATGTTCATGCACCTGCTCAGCGTGACTCGTCGAAACAGTAAGAAAATACCGGCCCTCACCGAGACAGGTAACGGTCCCGTCGTCGAAGATGATGCCGTCTTCCCGCAACATGAGGCCGTATCCGGTCCGGCCCGGAATGAGTCTGGACACGGAATTGGCATAGACGCGCTCCAGGAAACTGCCTGCGTCCGGTCCCTGAACTTCGAATTTGCCGAGCGTCGATACATCGGCTACACCGCAATCGCTGCGTACAATTCGGGCCTCACGATGGATTGCATCAGCCGGGCTTTCCGCGTTCGCCGGGTAAAATTTCGGTCTGAGCCAGAGCCCGTTGTGATCAAATTCCGCGCCACATTTTTCGTGCTCATCGTGCAACGGTGAACGGCGCACGCGGTCCAGCCGGTCCCGAACATCCGGACCCGCGATGGCTCCGAGTGTCACCGGCGTAAAGGGTGACCTGAAGGTGGTTGTGCCGACCGCGGTGATCGGTTCTTGCCGATGACCAGCGAGAATTGCCAGTCCGTTGACGTTTGAAGTCTTGCCCTGGTCGGTCCCCATGCCGAGCGTTGTGTAGCGCTTCAGGTGTTCAACCGACTGGTAGCCTTCACGGTAGGCCTGCCCGACATCGTCGCTCGTGACATCGTTTTGCAAGTCGACAAATGCCTTGCCGCCGCCGGAGGCGGGCGCATCCCACATTGGCGCAATGGTTCCACTGTCCCCCGGCAGGCGAATCCGCGGCGCGAACGGCGTACTCTCGCAAGCGAACCCCGCGGCAGCCGCCGCGGCAACACCCGCGCGTGCACCATCGTCCATGCACTTCCGCAAAGCGAAGTGACCGTAAGCAGCGCCGGCAAGGTGCGTTGCTTGCCGGACCTCGGCAGGCCTCACACTGGCGATCGCCTCGTCGTATGCCGATGTTCCGCCCGACTGTGCATGCAGATGGATGGCCGGCGACCAGCCGGCCGACACGGCCAACAGGTCGCATTGCAATCGGGCCACCGTACGGGCAGACGCGGACAGTTCGCGCACCGATACGCTGCGCACACACGAGCGTCCGTTGGCCCGCACAACTGCATGGTGCAGCAACAGCGGGATGTTTCTGCGCTGCAATTCATCCACAACTTCAGGGTCCGCCGCTTTCCTGTTGTCGACAACCGCTGCCACGGTAATGCCGACATCGTGGACATCCATAGCGGTGCGGTAGGCGCTGTCGTTATTGGTGCACACGACCATCCGTGACCCGGCAAGTACACCGTACTGATTAGCGTATCCGCGCACGGCACCGGCCAGCATGATGCCTGGGAGATCGTTTTCGGGAAATACGAACGGACGCTCGATTGCGCCGGTAGCGAGAACCACCTGGCACGCGCGCAGTCTCCAGAGCCGCTGGCAACTTTGTGCCGGCGCGCTCGATGGCAGTAATTCCACGAGCCCGACGAGATTGTGGTCGTAGTAGCCGAATGCTGTGGTCCTGGTCATCACCCTTACATTCGGCAGTCTGTCCAGATGGGCCCGTTCGGCGTCCACCCAATCGATTCCCCGGCCATTGTCAATCGCTGCCCGTTCCCGATTCAACCAACCGCCGACCCACTGGTCCTCGTCCACCAGCCAGACATCGGCCCCCGCATCCGCCGCAACGCGTGCAGCTCGCAATCCTGCAGGACCGGCACCGACCACGAGTACGTCACAATGGGCGAATGCGTGCTCATAACGGTTGCTATCGGGCCCCGCAGGGCACTCGCCCAGTCCGGCCACGTTGCGAATGATGCGCTCGTACGCCATCCACGCGCGTCGCGGCCACATGAAGGTTTTGTAGTAAAACCCGGCGCTCAACAGCGGACCGAGCTTGCCGAAAATCGCATAAACGTCGAAATTCACAGATGGCCAGCTATTCTGGCTTCGTGCCTTCAGCCCTTCGACCAGCGGTAACATCGTGGCTCGCGTGTTGGGTTCGGCATCTACACCTGTCCCCACGCGTATCAGGGCATTTGGCTCTTCACTGCCAATGGCGAGCAGGCCGCGCTTGCGATGGTATTTGACGCTGCGACCCACCGTCTTGACGCCGTTTGCCAGCAGGGCGGACGCGAGCGTGTCGCCTGGTAGTCCCGTCAAGCGCTGGTTGTCGAAACGGAAAGCTATCCTGCCGTTTCGGTCGACCCGCCCGCCGTGCTCGGTGCGCCGGCCCGCGGTCATCGATTCAAACCCGGTGGGGTCGCGTCAGCGTAGGTGACTGAGCGGATTTCATGTGTCTTGTTGTGCCGTTCTATGCGCAGCCAGCATCCACAACCGAATTCGTGGCGCCACAACTCGGCGTGAAAGCCAATCTCGTTTGTCCGATACAGCAATCGCAGGTGCAGTTGCTGCTCGTCTTCCTCTGCCCAATCGATCGGCAAGGCTTCACTGTCGCAGTGATAGCGAAACTCGACCTGTGCCCGGGGGCCGCAGAATGGACAGTCAATGCGATGCATCAGGGCAGCCGAATCCTTGCGATCAAAGGAGGGCAAACAATGCAGAGCCGCCCCACTCTAGTGCCGGTGCGGCACGGGACCGGTGCCGGCTTCGTCGATATAACTTGCGTTATCGAATCGCTCGAGCGCAAATGGCCGGAGGATCTCGTTTGGTTCTTCGCGAGCCAGTAAATCGGCGAATAACCAGCCGGAGCCGGGTGTCGCCTTGAATCCGCCGTAGCACCAGCCACCATTTACGTAAAGACCACTGACCGGTGTCCGGCCAATGATAGGTGAGCCATCCATGGTCATGTCGTTGATACCTGCCCAGCAACGCATCATGCGAAGTTTGCCAAACGCGGGAAACAAACTGAGCGCGTATTGCGCAATCCTCTCGATGCTGGGTAAATTGCCGCGCTGGCTGTAGCTTGGGTACATGTCGAGATCGGCACCCATGATGATTTCGCCCTTGTCTGTCTGGCTGACATAACCGTCGTAGGCTCCCGCCATTATTACGGTATGCAGCACGGGCTTCACAGGCTCGCTGACCATCGCCTGAAGCAAATGTGTCTCAATCGGCAAACGCAGTCCAACCATTGCGGCAACATGACTTGTATGCCCGGCAACGGCGATCGCCACCTTGTCCGCTGCAATTCGTCCGCGACTTGTGTGCACGCCAGTGACGCGTCCGCCCCTCGTGGCAATGCCGGTGACCTCGCAATTCTCCACGATGTCGACCCCCAGCGCGTCCGCCGCGCGGGCAAAGCCCCAGGCCACCGCATCGTGTCGCGCGGTGCCGCCGCGTGGTTGCATCAGCCCGCCCACCACGGGCCAACGCGTCTCCGTCGAACAATCCAGGACCGGCGCGATGCGGCGGACTTCGTCGCGGGTCAGCAATTCGGCATCGATGCCGCGTACACGCATTGCATTGCCGAGTTGCGCGAAATGCGCCAGTTGTCCGTCATTGTGCGCAAGCTGGATCGTGCCACGCTGACTGAACATGATGTTGAAGTTCAATTCTTCGCTAAGGCCCTCCCACAGCTTGAGGGAGCACTCGTACAGGCGTGAATTTTCTTCAAGCAGATAATCTGATCGCACGATCGTGGTATTGCGCCCGGTATTCCCTCCACCGATCCAGCCCTTTTCCAGAACAGCAACTCGCTTCACACCGTGGAGCTTCGCCAGGTAATAGGCCGTTGCCAATCCGTGACCTCCGCCGCCGATGACGATCACATCGTAACCGCTCGCCGGTGCAGGGTGTCGCCACGCGCGGGTCCAATGACGGTTGCCGGTAAGCGCATGCCGCAGCAGACTGAGCGCCGAGTAGCGGGGTGACTTTTTATTGGAGGAAAGCATAGGGGTCGCTGGCAACGGATATAACCACAACATTGCACGCTGCAAATATGCACATCTCATATATTGAGCGACCGCTTCGCCATGAGAGCGGACGAAAAAAACTCTTCACATTCTGCAGCCACGCAGTGGCACGCTGCGGTCCCTTATATACTTGGCAGTGTCACGATCTGGGTGCCGCGGCATTTTCGGGCAGCGCAGATCCGCTGCCTGTGAGCGCACTAACCTGCACCACGTCGAAACGTCAGAAACGCGGATTTCATATATTGACCAACCGTTCTACATTGTGAAACGACAGCTGGTGCCGTGGCAGGACGACCACTAGAATTCCTTTGAAACAAGGGCTGATACAGCGTTACAAGAGCGTCGGCGCGAGCTGGCGCAAGTGTACAACTCCAAAGACGCGCCGACGCCCGTCCCGATTGTCGGGACAGCGCCAACGGATTGATTACGGAAACGGAAGACCCGAATGGCACAAGCAATAGAATCCACCGACGACATCGTACTGGCGGACCTTTCTGACGACGAACTCGTCGAGCAGATGTTCGATGACCTGTACGACGGGCTTGCTGAGGAGATCAGTGAGGGCACTAACATTTTGCTCGCTCGCGGCTGGACACCCACCCGTGTGCTGGACGACGCGCTGGTCGGCGGGATGAACATCGTTGGTGCCGATTTCCGGGATGGCATCCTGTTCGTTCCGGAGGTACTTCTCGCCGCTAATGCGATGAAATCCGGCATGGCGATTTTGCGTCCACTGCTGGCGGAGACTGGCGCCAAACCAATCGGAAAGATGGTAATCGGAACGGTAAAAGGCGATATCCACGATATCGGCAAGAACCTGGTCGGCATGATGATGGAAGGCGCCGGCTTTGAGGTGATTGACCTCGGCATCAATACCGACGCCGACGCTTATATCGAAGCGCTCGAACGCGAAAAGCCGGATATTCTTGGTATGTCCGCGCTGCTCACGACAACGATGCCGTATATGAAAGTGGTCATTGACACACTCAAGGAAAAAGGCATTCGGGACGACTACATCGTCCTGGTCGGCGGGGCTCCACTGAACGATGACTTCGGCAAGGCAATAGGTGCCGATGCCTATTGCCGGGATGCCGCAACGGCCGTTGATGTGGCAAAGCAGCTGGTCAAACAGCGACGCGCCGTGTAGCAGCAATCATGGGCGCCCAAGTACTGCTTATTGCCTGCGGTGCCCTGGCCAGGGAAATCGTCTGGCTCACCCGGCAGAACGACTGGCCGCACCTGAAAATTCAGTGCCTGCCAGCCGAACTGCACAACCGGCCACAAAAAATCCCGGGCGCAGTCGCGGAAACGATCGAGGCAAACCGGGACAAGTTCGAGCATATTTTTGTCGCGTATGCCGATTGCGGAACGGGTGGCCTGCTCGACAAGATGCTGGCGAAATACGGAATTGAACGGCTACCTGGTGCGCATTGTTACGAATTTTTTACTGGTGCTGCTCAGTTTGCAGAATTTTGCGACGAGGAACCTGGAACATTCTTCCTCACGGATTTTCTCGTCCGTCACTTCGACCGTCTGGTCAAGAAAGGCCTTGGCCTCGATCGGCATCCGCAGCTTAAGGATCAGTATTTTCGGAACTATCAGCGCGTGATGTTCATTGCGCAGGCACCGACGGAAGACCTGCGAACGCTCGCCAGGGCGCATGCAGCGTATCTGGGGCTGACGTACACCGAACATTCCACAGGGTTCGAGCCGTTCAATAACGCTCTGAAGGAGCATATCGTTCGATGGCAAAACTGATCAGCATTTACTGGCGCGACATCCCTGCCCAGGTCGTTGGCCGCACGGGTCGAACAAACGTCAAAAAGGAACTGGCGCCGCGTTTCGCCAAAGCTATCGATCGAGCCGCGATGCGAGCCGGTCGAGGCTCGAGCGATGCCTATCTTGCCGACTGGCGGCGGGAGACCGAGCTTGTAAGCGGCGACCTGGACACGCTGGTTGCGGAGCGCGTGGCTGAACTCGAAAGCCGGTTCGATGACGCGTTCCTCGAATCGGTTATCAAGGCAGGCGGCCGGGTCAACGCCTGAGGCACAGCCTGGAAATTACAGGCTGCATGAACCCGGCGACGCCTCGTCGGGTCGGTTACTTCTGCAAACGTCTATATAGGGGATTTCATGACCGATACCGTCATCAGTTCGAGGACCCGGGAAGTCGTTATCGGGTTCGAACGGCCATTCGTCGTCATTGGCGAGCGCATCAATCCAACCGGGCGCAAACAGCTGGCCGAGGAAATGAAAGTCGGCGACTACAGTCGCGTTCAGGCGGATGCACTTGCACAGGTTGCAGCGGGGGCGCAGGTCCTCGACGTCAATGCGGGCATACCACTCGCTGACGAACCAGGAATTCTGGCGGACTGCATTAAACTGCTTCAATCCATTACAGACGTCCCGTTGTGCATCGACTCATCGATTGTTGAAGCTCTCGAGGCGGGGCTTGCGGCATACGAAGGCAAAGCCTTACTCAATTCTGTGACCGGTGAGGATGAGCGACTCGAACGGGTGCTGCCACTGGTGAAGAAATACGGTTGCGCGGTGGTGGCGATCTCGAACGATGACACCGGTATTTCCGAAGATATTAATGTGCGCTACGCAGTCGCCAAGAAAATCGTCGAGCGCGCGATGGACCATGGCATTCCCGCCTCTGACGTCATCGTTGATCCGCTGGTCATGCCAATTGGGGCAATTAACTCTGCCGGGCAGCAAGTTATCGAACTCGTCAAACGGCTGCGCACTGAACTCCGGGTCAATACAACCTGTGGCGCGTCCAATCTCAGCTTCGGCCTTCCCAATCGCAACGGCCTCAACGCGGCCTTCATCAGTATGGCAATCGGCGGTGGTATGACGTCTGCCATCACCAACCCTTTGCACAGCGAACTGATGCAAGCGGTACGCGGTGCCGATGTTGTTATGGGGCATGATCCGGAATGTGCGCGGTGGATCCGCGCCTATCGCGACCCGAATGCAGCCGGCGCAGAGGCGCGCGCACGGCGCAACAGCCGACGACGCCGGTCCGAAACGAGCTGACCAGGATGGCCACCGGGGCAAATAGCGACCCGTTGATCGTCTTCTCCCCGTCGGGAAAACGTGGCCGCTTCCCGGTGGGCACGCCGGTCTTACAGGCGGCCCGCACGCTTGGGGTGGATCTCGATTCAGTCTGCGGCGGGCGTGCCATGTGCGGCCGCTGCCAGGTCGTGCTGACCGAGGGCGAGTTATCGAAGCACGGGATCGTTTCTCGCGCCGCCAATCTGTCCCCGGCCGGCGAGGCGGAATCGCGTTATCGTGAGCGTCGCCGGCTGCCGCCCGAGCGTCGCCTGGGTTGCCAGGCAACTCTCAAGGGCGATGTCGCCATCGATGTACCTGCAGAGAGCCAGGTACATCGGCAGGTCGTTCGCAAGCCGCATGAAGTACGCGACATCAAGATTGATCCGGTCACGCACGCGTATTTCGTCGATGTCGAACAGCCGGACATGCACAAGCCGAGCGGCGATCTCGAACGCCTGCAGGCGGCCCTCTCACGTGACTGGAAGCTCGAAGGCCTTAGTGCAGCATTGCCGGTCCGGCAGACCTTGCAATCCGCGCTGCGCAAGGGCAATTGGCAGGTCACTGCGGCGGTTCGCGAAGGCGGAGAAATAATCGCGGTGTGGCCTGGATTCAGGGAACGCCTGTATGGTGTTGCGATTGACGTTGGTTCGACGACTATAGCCGCACACCTCTGTGACCTCACGAGCGGCGACGTACTGGCAAGCGCGGGTCGCATGAACCCGCAAATTCGTTTCGGTGAAGATCTGATGAGCCGCGTCTCCTACGTGATGATGAATCCGGGCGGTGACATCGAGCTGACATCCGCCGTGCGCGAAGCAATCGACCAGCTGATCGCCGAGGTTGCCAAAGACTGTGATTTGACGCCGAACGATATCGTCGAGATAACGTTTGTCGGCAATCCGATCATGATGCACCTGCTTATGGGTATAAACCCGGTCGAGCTTGGTACAGCGCCGTTCGCGCTGGCAAGTGATTCGGCCGTCATCGTTCCGGCGCGCGAGATCGGTTTGTCCATCAATCCGGGCGGCTACGCCTACGCCCTGCCCTGCATTGCTGGCCACGTCGGCGCGGACACCGCGGGTGTACTGTTGGCGGAAGCGCCGTATGAGCGTGAAGAAATCAGCCTGATCGTTGACGTTGGCACCAACGCCGAAATGCTTCTGGGCAATCGCGATCGCCTGCTGGCGGCCTCGAGCCCGACCGGTCCGGCGTTCGAGGGTGCACAGATCAGTTCCGGGCAACGCGCGGCGCCCGGGGCGATTGAGCGCGTTCGAATCGATCCCGAAACGCTTGAACCACGTTATCGCATCATCGGCTGCGATCTCTGGTCGAACGATGCTGAATTCGATCGGCTGAAACCGGCTTGCGGGGTAACCGGAATCTGCGGATCCGGAATCATTGAGGCTATCGCAGAACTCTACCTTGCCGGCGTTATCAAGTCTGACGGCACCGTAAACGGTGAATTGGCCGCACGTTCCGACCGTATTCGCATCGACGGCCGCACTTTTTCCTATCTGCTGAATCGCAGTGAGCCGGAGATTATGATCCAGCAGAACGACGTTCGTGCGATTCAGCTTGCAAAGGCCGCTCTGTATGCCGGAGCCCGATTGCTGATGGAAAAGCTTGCTGTCGATCGGGTCGACCGCATTCGGCTTGCCGGCGCATTCGGCGCCCACATAGATGTCAAATACGCGATGGTACTCGGTATGATTCCGGATTGCCGGCTCGATCAGGTTTCCTCGGCCGGCAATGCGGCGGGAACTGGCGCGAGAATCGCACTACTGAACAAAGGTGCACGTGGTCACATTGAACAGCAGGCCCGTGCCGTTGAAAAGATCGAAACAGCGGTCGAGAGCCGCTTTCAGCATCACTTCGTTGCCGCCATGAGCATTCCGCATGACACCGACCCGTTTGATGAGCTCAGGCAGGTCGTAGAGCTGCCGGTACGCTCGGCATCGGCTGCGGGCACGACTCGCCGAAGGCGTCGACGATGACTGAAGCGCTGTCAGATACCGATGGCAGTGTTCTTGCACACCATCTTCACGAAGCGTACATGGAGATTTTTCCAGCACCTGGTATCGAGAATAGAATGGACGTGCTGGAAAAGAATGCCTATGTCGCGGTCACCTGTTCCCCGACTAAAGGCGTCGACGAAACACTCGAGTTGACGGAGAAACTGGTTCGCACTGGCTATCGGGTTGTACCGCACATCGCGGCACGGAATGTGCGTAACAGGAAACATCTCGCAGAGATCATGGCAACGCTCGCCAATCTCGGTATCGAAAGCCTGTTCGTACCTGGCGGCGATCGTTCGGAACCGCTTGGCGAATTCGGCACGGCGCTCGAATTGCTGCGTGCGGTAAGCGAGTTGGATCATCAACTGAGGTACATCGGCGTCGGTGCACACCCGGAGGGCCATCCGAAAGTTGATGGCAAGACACTGCTCGACCAGTTGCTGCAGAAACAGCAGTATGCCAACTACATGGTCACGCAGATGTGCTTCGATGCAACGGCCCTGGGAAGGTGGCTGGATGAAGTACGCGCTTCGGGCATCACATTACCAGTCTGGATCGGCTTGCCCGGCGTCATCGAACGCAGTCGGTTGTTGAAAACCTCGCTGCGTATCGGTGTCGGAGATTCATTGCGATTCCTGCGACGCAATACACGCGCGGCAACCGAGATGATGCGCTCGGCAATCTACGAGCCGGATGAGCTGTTACGTAAGATCGCGCCGCTTGCCGCCAATCCGGCCAGCGGAGTAGTCGGGTATCATTTGTTCTGCTTTAACCAGGTCCAGGCCACCGAAGTCTGGCGACATGCAACCATCAGGGCATTGACATGACCCGGCGTACGCATAGGCCGAAACGCCAGGTAGCATCTATTCACCAGTTGCCGTGGCAGACGGTAATAAATCCGTACCCGCCAATTGAGGTTCTGAGCGGCGATCAGGTGGAGGCGATTCTTGTCGCTGCGCTTACAATTCTCGAAACCAAGGGCTTCCGTTTCCTGGAAAGTGAAAGCCGGCTACGACTAAAGGATGCCGGCGCCGACGTCGACGAATCGGATCGCATGGTGCGCTTTGACCGCGCACTGGTACTGGAAAGAATTGCAGAAGCACCGAGCGAATTCCCGTTGCGTGCCCGCAATCCGGCGCACGATCTGTTCATCGGTGGCAATCGAATCGTTTTTTCATCGGTGGGCGGCCCGGCATTCGTCAGCGATCTCGATAAGGGCCGCAGACCCGGCAAGTTTGATGAATTGTGCGATTACTTTCGCCTGATACAGAGCCTGAATATCATTCATCAGGAAGGCGGCGGCGCGTTCGAGGCCATGGACCTGCCGCCGGAATCACGACACCTCGACCTGTATCTCGCGCAACTCACCCTGCTGGATAAAAATGCCCAGGCCTATGCGCTGGGTCGTGAGCGTACCGTCGACTGCCTGGAGATGACCTGTATCGCTCTCGGCATCACCCGCGAAGAACTGCAACGTGAGCCAGCGGTACTTGCCATCGTCAATACCAACTCACCGATGCAGCTCGATATACCAATGACGGAAGCCACCATCGAACTGGCAGAGGCCATGCAGGTCAATTGCATCACTCCGTTTACTCTCGCAGGTTCGATGAGCCCGGCAACACTCGCCGGCACGTTGGCGCAGCAGACCGCTGAAGTCCTGGCAGTCGCAACACTGGCGCAAATTATCCGTCCCGGCGCGCCCATCATGTACGGGGCGTTTGCCTCAAACGTCGATATGCAATCCGGGGCGCCGGCACTCGGCACGCCGGAATACACTAAAATGGCGATGGCAAGCGGTCAGATGGCCCGCCGGCTCGGCATTCCATTTCGTTCGAGCAACACCACGACATCCAATTGCGTCGACGCGCAGGCTGCGTATGAAAGCGAGATGTCATTGTGGGGCGCAATGATGGGCCACGCCAACCTCGTCAATCATGCGGCCGGATGGCTCGAAGGCGGCCTTACGGCTTCGTTCGAGAAGCTCATCGTGGATGCAGAAATGTTGCAAATGATGACCGAGGCACTCAAGCCGATTGTCGTCAACGAAGATGAGCTGGCGCTGGGTACGATCGCTGACGTTCCGCCTGGCGGCCATCACTTCGGCACGGCGCATACGCTGGCGCGTTACGAAACCGCTTTCTATGCGTCCATTGTGTCGGACCGTCAGAACTTCGAGCGCTGGCAGGAGGGCGGCAGCCAGGATGCAGCCCTACGCGCCAATGCTGTGTGGAAAAAACTGCTCGGTGAATACCAAAAACCGGCAATTGACCCGGCAACCGAGGAAGCATTGAACGCCTATGTCGCGAAACGCAAGGAAGAAATCGCGAAGCGCCATAATTAGCAAATTGGAGAGCACTCTCATGCACCCGATCACACAGAAACAAACACCAACAAACAAGAGGGGATATTGATGCGTCCCACACTGAACATCCTGAGCGAAGTAATGATCGAGAAAATCCTCGACGAGGCCAAGCGGCTGATGGCCGACGTAGGGATGGAAATTCGTGGCCCCGCTATGAAGAAACGGCTGCTGGACCACGGCCTCAAAACCGATTCGTCCGGAAAACGGATCCTTTTTCCGCGCGATACCGTCGAAAGAGCCATTGAAAGCGCCCCATCCACATTTACGCTCCATACACGCGACGGTGAGCCCTACACCGAGATCGGTGGTAACAACGTTCATTACGTCCCGGGATCCAGCGGACTCAAGATCCTGGATCATCGCACTGGGGAAACGCGCCTTGCCAATTCAATCGATTTTATAGAGTACGCACGTATTTGTGACGGCCTCGAACACATCGCCTATCTGGCGACGGCATTTTCGACCAACAAGGACATCGAATCCCAGATCTCGGACGCTTGGCGCCTTTACATGACGCTGACGACATCGAAGAAGCCCGTTGTTACCGGAGCGTTCAGTGAGCACGGTGTCCCGCGGATGGTGGAAATGATGCAGATGTTCCGCGAAAGCCACACGGATCTGGTTGCAAAACCAATGTCGATTTTCACGATCACGGCAACCGGTAATTTTCGCTACGGCGAAGACTCCTGCCAGAACATGCTGGACTGTGTCGACGCAGGCATCCCTATCGAAATCGTACCTGTGACGCTGATGGGCCTCATCGCGCCGGTTACACTGGTTGGCGCCCTCGTTTTTCATTGCGTCGATGTACTGACCGGCATCACCATGGCGCAGGTCGTGCGACCGGGAACTCCCGTACTGTTCGGCGGCGCACCGGCCACCTTTCATATGAAGGCCGCGAGTTCGCCGATGGCAGCAATCGAAGCACAGCACCTGAACGTTGCTTATGTCGCGATCGCGAAGCATCTGAAGTTGCCCACACAGGCATATATGGCGTTGTCCGACGGCAAATTCCTGGATGCACAGGCCGGCGGCGAGACGTTTTCGAGCGCTTTGCTGGCTGCCATTGCGGGCGTCAACTCCGTTTCAGGTCCCGGCATGCTGGATTTCGTTCTCACCTTCAGCCTGCCAAAACTTGTTTTCGATAACGAGGTTTGCGGCCAATCGCTGCATTTCATTCGTCCGATTGAAATCCTGGACGATCTGCCCGCCACCAGTCTCGTCGCTGACATCATGAAAAATGATCACCTCATCACGAGCCCGCATACACTTTCCCATTGGCCGAATGAACTCTATTTGACTGACGCGGTAATCGATCGCGAAAACCGGGAAACCTGGCAAAAGGCCGGCTCACGGGACCTTAACCAGCGCGCCACCGAGGAAGTCGAGCGCCGTCTGGCAAGCTATCAGCCAATCGAAACCGACCCGGCAATCGACACTGCCATGCGCGAACTCATTATCGACGGCATGCAGGATAAAGCGGACCTGCCGGAGATTCCGCCTGCCGTGGCGCCGGTTGCAGTGGCGGCGGCCGGCCGACGTGCCCGAGCCGGCCGGCGGCGCCGTTGACCGAGCAGTCTAACGGCCGATTGTCAGCCGACCCGCGATTGTCGTCTGCAATCGAGTCATCGCGTTCGGGAACAGGTCACCATCGAGGTTACCGCCGCGGTTGACGGCATGAGAAAACCTTCCGCCAATGGGGACGCAGCACGCGATTTCGACTATTGTGGCGTGGTATTCACGAAGCCGGACAGGCGCAAAGGAGGCGTGATGAGGTGGGTCTTGATCCTGACCTTGACCGTGCTAATGACAGGTTGTGGCAACGCTACCGATACCGCAGCCGGCAATTCTGCGGCGGCCGGCGATAGCAATAGTAATAGCGACAGCCTTGCGCCCTGTGAAATGCTGACCAGCGAGCAGGTCGCCACGGTTCTGCCTGACCCGGATTCAGGATTCGCGACGGCGCGCGGGCGCTCGCTGTTGCCCGGCGTGCGCAATTTCCAGTGCAGCTGGTCCAACCCGTCGAATGACTCCTTCTACCTGGTCTTCGAGATAGCAGCCGACGACGAGGCATTCGAGGCGATCAAGCCAACCCAGCGTGCGGCGTACGTGCGCGACCTCGGAGCCCGGGAACCGGGCCTCGGCGAGGAAAGCTGGATTTATGAAGACAGGGACGGATCTCTCCGGTTCAAGATCGTGCAAAACCGGAAAGTAATCGACCTGCACCTGGAGTCGGCTGATGCGCCGTCACGTGAGTCTGCACTGATCGAACTCGGCCGTATCGTCGCAGAACGCCTGAACTGAAACGTCCCGATACTTTCTTGTGACCGTCGAGATTGGCATTGTATTCATCGTCGTTGCCGTTGCGTTGTACCTGTTCGCGAGCGAAAAGTTGCCGCTCGACATCACAGCGCTGCTGATACTCACCACGCTCATCGCGATTCCGCTCGTATTTCACTCCGAGTGGCTGCTGGATCGAGGTGTCGACCTCAAGTCTGCATTCCCGACTATTTCGGAAGGACTCTCCGGACTGTCGAGCACAGCGACCGTCACCGTGCTGTGCATGTTCATCCTGTCCGCGGGCATCCAGCGCTCCGGTCTCGTTCACGTGCTCGGCAAGCTGTTGTTTCCGCTAATCGGCAAATCCGAACTGCGCCAGTTGCTGATCGTGGCGTTGCTGGTGGGCCCCATTTCCGGCTTCATCAACAACACTGCGGCGGTTGCGATGGCAATTCCGCTGGTGCTGGACATGACGCGCCGCAGCGGTTTTAAAGCATCGCGGATGCTGCTGCCGGTGAGCTTCTTCGGCATGCTCGGCGGCACCCTCACCGTGATCGGCACGTCCACTAACATTCTCGCCTCGAGCATTCTCAGAGACGATCCGGATTTCGGTCGTGAAATCGGCATGTTCGAATTCACTCACCTCGGCATGATTGTGCTGGCCACGGGCCTGATCTATTTCCTGACGGTCGGTCGCTGGCTGCTGCCCAAGCAAGACGCGAATCCGCTCGACCACGACGTGGACGAGAATTTCATCATTGAACTGCGCATTAACAAAGGCAGTAAATTTGTCGGTAAAACCCTGAAAGACGGCGGCTTTATCGCCAGGAGCGGAGCCAAGGTGCTGAAGCTGATCAGGGGTGACAAGGTCCATATCAAACGGGCTGCAGATATCCCTGTCGAAGAAGAGGATCTCCTCATCGTATGCGCCACGCTGCGACAGATCATGGACCTGATCAAGGCGGACGACATTGAAGTGTTGTCGGAGTTCGGCGAACCGCGCAGCGTCCGCAAGGATGGCTTGCTGGTGCCCGTGTTGTTACGCAGCCGCATGATATTTACCGGGAGGACCGCGGCTGCAGTGAACTTCTGGGAACGCTATCAGGGCCGATTGATCGGACTCGATACGCAAACGTTGAAGGGACGCCGGCTGGCGGATGAGCAACTGCATGTCGGTGAGATTGTGTTGCTGGAAATTTCGCAAACGGCGCTAACGAAATTGCGCCGGCATCTCGACGTGGTCGTACTGGGTGAGTTCGAAGACGACTTTGATCGGCGCCGCATGTGGCTTGCCGGCGGGATCGTTTTCGGCGTGGTAGCAGTCGCTACGTTGACGCCGCTGCCGATTGTCGTGACTGCCATTCTCGGCGTGGTCGCGATGGTTGTTACCGGCTGCATACCCAAGGAAGACCTCTACACAGGAGTGTCCTGGGATGTGATCATCCTGCTGGCCGGGGTCATTCCGCTCGGCATTGCGATGACTAAATCGGGTGGCGCCGACTGGATCGGCGGCCTGCTCGGCATGTACGCGCAGGGCTGGCATCCGGTCTTCGTGCTGATGGCACTGTACGTCGTCACGACGTTACTGACGGAACTGGTCAGCAATAATGCGTCGGTCGTCATACTCGTGCCAGTTGCTATGTCCCTCGGCACCGTACTGGAGCTGGCACCGTTGCCGCTGGTGCTGGCGGTGATGTTTGCCGCGTCGACCAGCTTTCTTTCGCCGGTGGGTTACCAGACCAACACCATGATCTTCGGCACCGGCGTTTTGCGCTTTACCGATTTTGCGCGCGTCGGTGCGCCTTTGAACCTGTTGCTGATGGTGGTGACCAGCCTGGCGATAGCGTGGTTGTGGCCACTGCAGGCGAGTGTGTAAGGTTAGGGTCCGACCGTACGCAGGAATAAGAGGAGGAACCGACCATGGGCTTTGCAATGTCAGGAATGCGCCTTCGCAGTTCGGCGTTCGAGAATCACAAGACCATACCGACCAAACATACCGGGGAAGGCGACGACGTTTCGCCGGCGTTGTCGTGGACGGAAGTGCCGGACGGTACACAATCCTTTGCGCTGATCTGTCACGACCCCGACGCCCCGCTGGTCACGCCCGGTGCCTACGGTTTTGTTCATTGGGTTCTGTATAACATTCCCGGGTCTGTGCGCAGTTTCCCCGAAGATGTGCAGGACTACACCGCGGGCATGAACAACTTCGACCGTAGCGGCTACGGCGGGCCGATGCCGCCCGATGGACATGGCGTTCACCATTATTTTTTCTGGCTGCTGGCGCTTGACGAGAAATTCGATTTGCCGCCTGGCCTGTCGATGCAGGAACTGCTGGAGAAAGTCGAGCCGAATGTCATCGGCATGAATCGCCTGGTCGGCACGTATAAGCGGGGCTAGCGCACGCTCCTGCAGATCGGCACGCGATTGTCACAGCTCAGCCGGAGCTTGCACTTACCGCCTGGATCACACCACAGCCCACCGGATCACCGGCGTCCCCGGACGGTTGCGTCTCGAAATCGTCCTGCCCGGCATGGACGATGATCGCCCTGCCGATTATCGAATCTGCGCCGTCCAGCCGGACGTCTGCGTCTTCGACGACGACTTCGGCGAGACCATTTTCCTTGGCGACGACATTACCGAGATCGCCGACGTGATGCGCGTGCGGCAGATCTCGCGGCGAACCGTGCGGTGCGTCGTTCGGGGAGAAATGGTCGCCGGCGGATGATGCATCCGGTGCGCTGCAATCACCTTTCTCGTGGATGTGAAATCCGTGAGCGCCGGGCGCCAGTCCTGTCAGGCTCGCATTGATCCGGACCGTGCCGTCCTGCTCGACGAATTGCACCTCGCCACTGGCTTGATTGCCCTCTGTCGCTTCGATCTGCGCCCGAGCCATGCGCGCCGGTGACGACTCTTGATCCGCGACCGGCATCGGGGTGGCGTCGCGCGAACTGGTAGGTGTGCGGGCATCGTTGTGGGTAAGGTCATCGCCGTCCGGCTGGCATGCCGCCAGAGCCAGTATCGGCATTAATGACAAGACGAATGATTTTTTCATGATTGGCACCTGTTTGCGTTGAATGGACACGCATCGTTGACGAATGCCACACAATGGGTGCAACAACCATGCCATCGTTGTCGCCGGCCTTTGCAGTTTAATTAAGCATGATTTCTCGTACTTTTACCGGCCGACTGCGGACAGCGCACGCGAGCATCTGCCATCACAATTGTAAACTTTGCAACCACGCACTGTAGGAGCGCGCCCCGCGCGCGAATGCAGCAACGACGTTTGTCCCTTTATCCGTCGATTCGCCATCACCACGTCAGGGACTGGCTTCCTCGCGAACTGCTGCCAGTATTTCGGCATCCAGGTGCCCGTCGGCTATACGCTCGCGGCTCGCCTGGAATTGACTCAGCGCACGCCGCGTGGCTGGGCCGGCGACGCCATCGGGTTCACCGACGTCAAAGCCCAGCGAGGCGAGATCCATTTGTAGTTGACGAACGTCGTCGGCGGATATGCGTTCGGTGATTTCCGGCGGCGGACGTGACAGCGGACCGCCGCCCGCGATGCGATCGGCCAGCCGGCCTACGGCCAATGCATAGAACTCGGAGCGATTCCAGCGCATGATGACATCGAAGTTCTTGTAGACAAGAAACACGGGGCCTTTGTGTCCCGCAGGCACGATTAAGGCCGCGGGCAAGTCGAGATTCGGCAATGCGTTTCCGTAAACGTCGGTCACGCCAAGTTCTGCCCAACGCGACAACGGTTGACGATCGTCACGGCCGGCGAGGCTGTAATCGAACTCCGCCGGCAGACGCACTTCCCGCCCCCAGCGCAAGCCCGCCTCCCAGCCGAGGTGGCGCAGGAAATTGCCGCCCGAGGCAAGCGCATCCGGGATACTGTCCCAAAGATCACGCTTGCCGTCGCCGTCGCCGTCCACTGCGTGCTGCAGGAATACGGAGGGCAGGAACTGCATGTGCCCCATCGCACCGGCCCAGGAACCGAGCATGCGCTCGGGGGTAATATCGCCAGCATCAATAATCTGCAGCGCGGCGAGCAATTCCCCGGTGAAAAAAGTGCTGCGGCGTTCATCACAAGCGAGCGTGGCGAGCGCTGCCGGCACCGGCAATGCGCCGAAGTAGCCGCCGAAATTGGTCTCGAGTCCCCAGAATGAAACAAGATAGTGTGCGGGCACGCCCGTGTCGCGCTGCACCTTCGCCAACAATTCTCGATGCTCCTCCAGCAACGCACGACCGCGTTCCACACGCCCGTCTGTTACCCGGCGGTTGTAATAGTCCGTGAAGGTCGCGGTGAATTCCGGCTGCTGGCGATCCAGCTCGATCACGCGCTCGATGCGCTCGACCGCACCCAGCACATCCCGCACAACCGGTTCGCTGATACCGGTCTCGCGAGCTCTCACCTGCAGTCCTGCAATGCAAGCAGCAAATTCGGGATTGCGCTCAGCAACCGCTGCCATCCCAGGCAACGGCACAATTGCCACCCAAACAGCCAATCCCAAAACAGTTCGCACCAAACGATTCATCACCAGATACTAACAAACCCCACCCCAAACCTACGCTTTTCGGTGCCGGGGTTAAAATTTCGTAGGTATCTTAGTTGGTGCCGGGGTTGGGATTTCGTAGTTATGGGATTGATCGCGGCGTAACTAAGAAGTTCCAACCCCGGCACCAACTACGCGGCACCAACTACGAACGCGGCGTAACTACGGACTTTTAAACCCGGCACTAACTACGCG